>JADHVV010000058.1 GCA_016783825.1 Candidatus Zhuqueibacterota bacterium
TTCAAAGAATGGGGTGAGTTTCACAAAGATTTAGAAGTTCTGCGTAACTATAGCCAGGGTATGAATCGAAAAGAAATTTACGCCAAATTTCAAGACTTAATCCCTGATTATACGCCTTATTTAAGGTCTTAACTTTTCAATTGCCATTCGTATTAGAATGATTAATGGTTAGCTCCATTATAAAACTTATTTGAATTAGCCACCGTAGCTCAGTTTGGTAGAGCAACTGATTCGTAATCAGTAGGTCAGCGGTTCGACTCCGCTCGGCGGCTCTTTTTAAAACAATAAAAGAAGCCCATTTTAAAAATGGGCTTCTTTTTATCTTGACATTCATAAATTATTTATTATATTATGATATACATTTTAGGTTCAGCTGCTTTTTTGAAAATTATTATTTTAAGATATCATATTTTTTATAGGAGGAAAATATGTCGAACCACACACGAAGAGATTTTCTGAAACTGTCCGGAGCCGCCGTTACTGCAAGTGCTTTTGGCGGACTGATCCAGGGTTGCGCAAAAAAAGATACGAATTCAAAAAAATGGGGTGGTTTTAAATATGCCATGTGCAACGAGAGTATGCGCGAGCTACCCTGGGAGCAGCAATGCGAAATTATTGCAGCAGCCGGTTATAAAGGTGTTGAGATCGCTTCATTTACTTTGGTGAAAGATGGAGTGTTGGAGTTAACGCAAGCTGACCGGAAAAGATTGTTAAAAGCAATGAAAGATAATGGACTCGAATGTGCCGGGTTGCATTGGCTGCTCGCGCCACCGCCCAAAGGTTTGCATTTTACAACACCGGATCAGGCAGTACGCAAAAAAACGGTTTCCTATCTTGATGCTTTGATTGATTTTTGTGCCGATTTAGAGGGGGAGATGATGATCTTTGGTTCTCCAAAACAGCGCAATACGCAGGGGATTTCAGTTGAAGAAGCAAAGAAGTATTTTGCCGAAGGTTTAGCAGCAGTGGCAAATCATGCCCAGCAGCGCGGCGTAAAAGTTCTCATCGAGCATCTTGATCACACGCAAACTGATGTCGTGAATACCTTGGCTGAAGCAAAAGCAATTGTTGATGAAGTAAATCATCCCTCAATTCAAATGATGTTTGATTTTCATAATACAGCTGATGAAACAGAACCATTCGATGTATTAATCAAACGATTTTATGATAGCTGCTGCCATGTCCATGTGCAGGAAATGGATGGGAAACACCTGGGAATGGGAAATGCTGTCAATGATTTTGTAAAAGCATTCCAATTTTTAAAAGACGTGGGCTATGATAGATGGATCTCTTTAGAAGTCTTTGATTTTACTCCGGGTGGTAAAGTTATTGGAGAAGAATCAATGAAAGTACTCAAACAAATTGAGGCAAAACTTACGTAGCAGGATGCTTGATTCTGGTTGCTGGTTCCTGGATGCTGGATGTTTGATGCAGGATTATTATTGAGCAATCGGAATGTTGTAGGTAATTGAGTTTTTGAATAATTGTTCAATTAATCCATTCCCCAATTACCTATTCTACTTATTACCTAATTAACCAATTACCCAGGATTTGCGCTGAATAATAGCTGAAAAACCAATTCCCTAAAACTCCTGAATCTAATGATTAATGTGAAACAATTAAAGCATGGCGGAGTTAAATTATTAAAATTATATCAACTTGGAGTTAGTATGTACAAAAGAATAATCATTTCATTTTTGCTTTTATTGATGATATTTTTTGTTTTGCCGGTTAATGCTGGGGAATCATCAGGAGAAGCTGGTTACCAATTTTTAAGAACCTATTCAGGCGCACGTCCTTCAGCAATGGCTGGCGCATTCATCTCATTTTCCGGTGATATTCATTCTGTTTATTTTAATCCCGCAGGGCTGGCTGAAATGAATGGGAGAGTCGCAAGCGCTACATATCTCAACCATATTTTGGATTTTCAATCCGGATTTATTGCTTATGCCATGCCATTAAAAAATTTAGGGAACATGGCGGTCAGTTTGAATTATATGAATTATGGCGAACTTGACGAAACAGACAGTCAAGGTAATGAATTGGGGACTTTCAGCGCGGGCAGCTTTTATCTTACATCAGCGTTGAGCAGAAAGCTTAATGACAATTTAATGGTTGGTGGTTCGGTAAAGTTTATTCATTCTTCAATTGCTACGTACAATTCCAGCGCAGTTGCAATGGATTTGGGGCTAATCTATCATGTCCCGTTCATCGAGGATTTTACTGTTGGTTTGGGAGTTTTTAATTTAGGGACTGCCCTGTCTGCATTTGTGGATACGAAGGACCCGTTGCCATTAAATTTTGTTTTTGGTTTTTCAAAACCGTTAGAACATTTACCGTTGGAATATTGCGTGTCAATTAATAAATATATTGATGATGATGTTCAGGTAAATGTCGGTGGAGAATTTACAATTTCAAAAGAGATATATTTGAGATTGGGTTACAATTCTTTGGGTCGTAATCAGAAGATTGGCGGAGGAGGCGATCAGTTTGCAGGCGTTTCTGCCGGGTTTGGTTTTGAGTGGCAGAAATATTATCTCGACTATAGTTTGTCTTCTTACGGTGCGATTGGATATTTGAATCGATTGAGTTTTTCTTATAAATTTTAATAGACATGAATTCCTTTCTCAGCGAAGAATATAAAAAAATCTTGGTGACCTAATTTTTTCGATGTTGTTTTTTCTACTTCAGATCCATTGATGTTTGCTGAAATTATCTTTTTATTATACACTGCGACCCATTGGTTCGGAAATTGTTTTGAAATTTCAGCGAAATGTTTATGAGCCCACTCTCTATCCGATAAGAATCGTTTTTTAGGACGCGCTGGTAACTGAAATGAAGTATTATTCATTTTTACAACTTTCATAAATTTATTAATTAAGTTATAGTTAAATTCGATTATATTTTAAGAAATTAAAATATAAAATGCAACTAGAATATTGAAACTCATTCAAATTATTAGATATCATTAACAATCTCTCTCAATATCTTCTCCAATTCAACTTGTATTTTTGCTGTTTCTCTATTCCCCTTTTTACGAATCACCGAAAAGAGCCTATTGAGTTCTTTCCTCTGCATGCTTTCCAAATTTTTCACCAGCCGTTGCTCATTGCTTTCCGATTGAAGAGAAATTTTTTTTCGGCGGCTATGGGCAAGATCGCGAATATTCAAATAATGAAGCAGGGCCCGGTCCAATAAAATCCAGGGAAAATTGGGATTTTTATGCGGACCGATACGAATAATTTTACTTCCCTGCAGCATTTCTATGATATTATCAATTGAAACAAACCGTCTGGTTGAAAAATAAAGAACAGATGCTGCGCCTACTGATCCTCCTAAAAGGGTCCCCATCATAAATGATGCGCCGCCAACCGCGGCATCCAAAATCCCGCCAGCAGTTGCCCCGGCAACCGCGCCAAGGGCAATTAATTGTTTCGGTGTAAGTCCAAGTACATTCCAGGTAGATTTTGCAAACAGGTCCTGTTCATAAACTGGTACAGCCAATTCATCTTCATCTATTTGAATTTTTAAATGCTGGTAAAGATGTTCGATTGCCCTTCGTGCTTTTCGTTCCCGACTGCGAAGATAATCATGAAAACGGGCTTCGATTTTGTATTTTTGAAACGCTGGGTCTTCATTTTTGCCAATAGTTATTTCTTGCTGGTATGTCAACTCATCGATTAACAGGTTAGCAAAAATGTTCGCAGTTACGCGTTGCCTCCGTTCCCACTCTGATTTCAGGTGATTGATGGAAACATTGATGCTCTCCCGCCACGATTCATGAAGTTCGCGAAATGCTTCAAGTAACCTAATACGATCAACAAACCTGACATGGTGAGCATTAAAGCTTCGCACGACACTAAAATATTGATCCAGAGCAGGTCGCCACTCATCCGAAAAATCGTTTTCCCCGATTTTGTTTATCAATGCCATCCTTGGTTGACCTGTCCAACGTAAAATTTCCATCTCTGCTTCGTAGTTCTTCCGAAACGACCGGGCGCCATCAACAACATAAAGAATTCCGGCACCATTTAAAATTGGAGTTAATAAACGATATTCATCGACAAACTCATCACTGTTTTGAAAAGTCCGAACAAATTTCGAAACGACTTCGCGACGATTGGTAACAGAATCTTCATGCGCTCTTAACCATGCTAATGCTCGTGGTGCTTCCCGGAATCCCGGTGTATCGATGAGGATCATTAAAGTTTTACCATCAATGCGGAAAGGGAACTCCTGGCAGTATTTGGTTGATCCTGGTTTTGAATCAATAATAACAGAATCATCCTCCGAGAGAGTCGAAACAATACTTGATTTCCCTTTGTTAACTCTTCCGATGATGGTAAATTTAGGTACGTCGATACTCATGATTCCTCCACCATTGACTCAATGCGAAGATAGGGATCAGCCAAAGTTGCCAGTTCTTTTTTCCAAGACCGGAAATCTTCAAGTAAAGGTGACTTCCTGTTTTGTTTGGAATCCGCATAAACCAATCCGACAATAATTTGCCTGTCCAAAGATGTGACTTGACGAAGCTTTTTTAAAAAATATAGAATGGAAGTTGGCGCTTCCCAGGCCTCAGCGATAATTAAAATGGGATCATTCTTTTTTTGTCCTTCTACAAAATTTAAGGCAGCAACATCTGATGAGTTATAATCGAGACTGCCTGCTTCCAATTTATTTTTAATATTCCAGTTAAAACGATCCCTGATTAATTTTGTACATTCAGCATCCGGAATTTCCAAATCACCCCATTTTATCGCGGTGCAATTTTTTGATGTTATTTTGAAATTCGGTTTGAATCCATTTGAAAATGAATCATCAGTAATTGTTTTATCCGGTTTAATCGCTCCCGTTTCAAGGAGAGGGCGGGTGAGCCTGTCAAAAAGGGATTCAAAATCCGCCGAGTTCATTGGAAGTTTGGATAAAGTAATTTTTAATTTTAATTTTGCAAAGCTGAACAGAATAATTCGTGGTAACAAACCATAAAAAGTTAACGCTAATATTAGGAATAACCACCAGCCTCCGACAGCGGCTGCCTGAGATAAATCGGGATTTGCAGGAGTAACAATGTACTCTCCATTTAGACGAAAGTAACGGCTTGTTTCCACCAGGTCCATTGAAGGTAAACCATCCGGATAGAGAGCAGACCAGGGGAATGCAATCAGGCTAACGATTCTATGAAAAGCTGCAGAACTGATTTGCAAGGTAGTGTTCCAGGCGAATGCCAGGTCTGAAAAAGTGATTAAATACAAACAGGTGATTAATGCTCCAAAATTAAAAGCCAGGCTGAATCGCTGTGTTAAACTAATTACGAGCCATTTTTCAACAGTGGAATATAGTTTCTGTCGAATTTTCAATTGCTGCAGATCAGAGAATAATTTGGAAAATTTATTCTTTGGCAGGTGACTGAAAATTTTTCCGGTCAAACGGCTAAACAGATAATTTAATTCTCGGATGAAATTATAAAAATTACCATTTCCAGGTAAAATTTTTTTAAGAAATGCTGGCAGCAGATTTGTTAGAAAAAAAAGGATAGTGAGTAGTTGAACTCCGACAAAAATCGCCAAAAAATGAATTAAATTTACCGGGCTGGAACCGTCGTAAGCGAGAACGGTAGCAACAGTTGTTCCGCCCATCAACAAGCCAAAGAAAACCAAAAAAAAACCGAACCAGCGAAAACCTGTTTCAAATAATAATCCGGGAGAATATAAATCACCAGTCCGAACACGTTTTAACCAGGCTAATAATAATTTATTTTTATCCTTGCCTAAATTTTCCAGTTCAAGTCCGATTTTACGATCACGTTTTCGAAGTTCGCCCGGATCAATATCGTCATCTTTTAAAATCTGACATTCGATGTCTATTAACTCTGCGAGTTTCAATTAGCTTCTCCAATCTTAATTTGTATTAATATACAAAAAGATTTCACTCACCAAATCCCATCCTGCAAATATTTATCCATCGCAGCAGCAGCTTTTCTTCCAGCGCCCATTGCCAGAATTACCGTAGCTGCTCCGGTAACAATGTCGCCACCAGCGAATACACCTTTTACACTTGTTTTGCCATCTTCTTCATTTGCTTTAATGTTTCCCCATTTGGTAAGTTCCAAATCCGGCATGCTCTGGGTTAATAATGGATTTGCTCCCTGACCGATTGCCACTACAGCAACTTCGCAATCGAGGATAAATTCAGAACCCGGGACAGGGACTGGGCGTCTTCTGCCAGAATCATCCGGTTCACCCAATTCCATCTTAATACATTCCATCCCTTTGAGCCAACCGTTTTCATCGCCGATAAAACGTACCGGATTGTTTAATAAATGGAACTCAATTCCTTCTTCTTCAGCATGCTCAACTTCTTCTTCCCTGGCAGGTAATTCAGTTCTTGAACGGCGATAAACCAGATAGACATGTTCACTGCCCAGCCGTTTTGCTACCCTGGCACCATCCATCGCTACATTGCCGCCGCCAATGATCGCTACACGGTCAGCTAACCGAACCGGTGTATCATATTCCGGGAACAGGTAGGATTTCATCAAATTATTTCGGGTGAGAAATTCATTGGCTGAATAAATACCGTTAAGATTTTCTCCGGGAATGCCAAGGAAGTAGGGCAATCCAGCGCCAGTGCCGATAAACACAGCATCAAAGCCTTCTTTTAACAGGTCATCCATATTTTTTGTTTGACCAATTATGGTGTTTTCTTTTATCTCAACTCCCAATTTTCGCACATAATCAATTTCAGTCTGAACAATACTTTTGGGAAGTCGAAATTCTGGAATTCCGTAAACGAGCACCCCGCCTGCTTTATGGAGCGCTTCAAAAATTGTAACCTTGTGTCCCTTTTTTGCTAAATCACCGGCAACTGCTAATCCTGCTGGACCTGCACCGATAACTGCCACTTTTTTGCCTGTTGAAGCAGGCGGTTTAGGTACGGTAATTTCACCCTGTTCAAATTCATAATCAGCAGCAAACCGTTCCAGCCGTCCAATGGCAATGGGTTGACCTTTCTTTTCTAATACACAAACTATTTCACATTGCTCTTCTTGCGGGCAAACTCTTCCGCACACGGCTGGCAAACTGTTGGTTTCTTTAATCCTGTGAATAGCCCCCATAAAATCCCCATCTTTTATTTTTTTGATGAATCCGGGGATATCAATATTGACTGGGCAGCCTGCTACGCAGGGCTGTTTTTTACACTGGAGACAACGGGCAGCTTCACGGCGAGCTTGTTCGCGCGAATAGCCCAGCGCCACTTCATTAAAATTTTGAATTCTAATTTTAGGATCCTGGAGAGGCATGGGTTCGCGCGTTTTCGATTTTTTAAGTTCTTCCGCAGCTTGATCTATTTTACATTGGTGATCCCATAAA
This sequence comes from Candidatus Zhuqueibacterota bacterium, assembly GCA_016783825.1. Classification (GTDB taxonomy): domain Bacteria; phylum Zhuqueibacterota; class Zhuqueibacteria; order Thermofontimicrobiales; family Thermofontimicrobiaceae; genus Nigeripontimicrobium. Next base: position 7,374 of record JADHVV010000058.1, read on the forward strand.
GCGCGATGTTCTTCCCGTTCATACATCTGCTGTCGCATTGTGAGTTCTTTAAAATCGACTTTATGTGCATCAAACTCGGGGCCATCGACGCATACAAATTTTGTCTCACCTCCAATGGAAGCACGACAACCACCACACATTCCGGTACCGTCAACCATAATTGAATTCAAGCTGACGATTGTTTCCAAATTATATTCACGAGTAACATCGCTTACTGCTTTCATCATAACAACCGGGCCAATGGCAATTACACGGTTAATTTTCACTTTATCTTCAACAATAAGTTTTTTCAAAACATCAGTAACAAAACCATGGTGTCCGTAAGATCCGTCATCTGTGGTTGCATAAAGTTGATTACTGTTTGCGTTCATTTCATCTTCCAAAATCAGCATTTCATGGTTTCGTGCGCCAATGATCGAAATAATGTTATTACCTGCTTCATAAAGGGCTTTGGCAATTGGCAGTACCGGAGCCACGCCAACCCCGCCTCCAATGCACACCACTGTTCCAAAATTCTTTATTTCACTTTTATGACCCAGGGGACCCACTACATCCAAAATAACATCACCCTGTTTAAAGGCGCCTAATTTGCGTGTCCCAACACCAACAACCTGAATGATCACAGTAATCAATCCCTTTTCACGATCATATTCAGCGACCGTCAATGGAATTCTTTCAGCATAATCATCTGCCCTTAACACGACAAATTGCCCGGCATGAACTTTATTGGCAATATCAGGTGTGTACAATTTGTATAGAATAAGCGAGGGCGCTAACTCGCGCTTTTCAACTATTTCATTTGTTTTGTAATTATTGTTCACCTTTTTCCCTCTTCTTTGTTTATTCAATCTATTATTGATTTTAGTTCAAATATTGAAAATTTTATAAATGAATCCAGTCTAAAAAGATTCAAACCACTAATTCCACGAATTTTCACTAATTGACTTTATTGAAATTAGAAATATTTTAATTTGTGTAATTAGTGTAATTCGTGGTTTTTATGTTGGACTCATAAATTCAAAATTCAATTATCTCTTTTTCGATTTGACTATAAATTTTTTCTATCTGTTTTTGCAATTTAATTGTATTGCTGATTGCAGTGACAATCCGACTGTATTGACGTGGATCTTCCATTATTCGTCCTTTGCGGTCTTTGAGAAATTTGTGTAAAACCTGGTAACCACCGATGTGGTAATTCCATAACTCTGGTGTAATGCCGTCGAAATATTTATCTTTACTGATGTAAACGATGTTCACTTTTTCATCGTATTTTATTTTTTCGATGTGGTCGTTGTCTCCGCTGCCATGGTATATGGAAATCGGATTGTTGAGCGCTTCGCTTTTGAGCAGATGAAGGTCAGCAAGCTGTTTTCCATAAACTGCAACTTTTTTGAAAATTTTGTGGTTAGTAGTAAACGGCACGCGTGGGAAATCAATTTTCAGGAACTCCGCATATTTTGTGCGATAGGTGTTACTATAAAAAATGCCATAGATGTAATAAAGAATTTCTTCTGCGGCTGGCTTTTCACCATATTTAATTTCCAATTTTTCATAAATTTTCGGTTCAATATTGGGTTTTCGAGTGATATATTCGGCTTGAGGTTCAAATACCATCATCATGTTTGCGCCGGGTTTGGGATTGTTTTTCTCTTTGTCGGGATAAAGGTAGAGGGGAGCCTGCTGAATAATTCCTTTGCTACTGAAGAACATTCGATTATCTACCATAAATTCGCTGACCCAAAAATGCGTATAAGGAAAATTGCCAGAAAATTGACGCATGAAGCATATAGAAATATTATCCCCTTCGAGCATGTGGCGCATAACATCCCTTCTTGTTCTAAACACGATATTATCATGGTAAAAAATATGTCTCACATCAAAAGGTCTGTACAATATTTTTTTAAAATATTTTTCCCAATCTTGAACTTTATTGAATATTTTTCTTTGCTCGTGAATTTTCCATTGGTAATTATCATTAACTTTAAATGTTTTTTTAATAATTTCATCATCTAATGATAAATTCCTAAACATCAAAATTTTATTTTTTAATGAGTTTTTATCGAAATCAATTGACAAATCATCCCTTGCTGTAACAATTCCAGTAACATTCACCGGGAATATCTCATTTATCTTTTTCCATTTCAAATAATTCTGAATATTTTTAGTGTCTCTCGGAATAAAGAAATACCACGGCGATTTCGGTTTTAACCTGGCATAATTTTTCTTATTAAAATCGTTTTCAAAAAGCCACTGGTATTTTTCTTTCCGCAAACCGTAAAGATCTTTATGAAAAACCTTGCAACCTTTTTTGTTGTTTTGTTTTACAAAAATAGCAATAGCAACACCCTGACGAATGTCGAATACGTTTTCATCCTTGCCGCCTTCAGGTGTGGTTTCTTTTTTAAGCGAGTTGCCGTGCAAATCCATGATGTAAATTTCGTTAAACGTTTCGCTCAAACTTTGCCGCATGCCGCGGAAGGTAGGATTATCTAAATAACTGTGGTTTGTAATCATCCCCGCAATCCCAAAACCAGCTTTTTCAATCTTCCATTGGGCAAAGCGTAGAAATTTTACGTAATCGTCTTGCAGCCAAAGTTTCTTTTCTCCCAGCGGTTTGCCGTCCATTTTATAATAACTTTGTGCGCCGTCAATGTCTTCTTTTAAAAGTCGTTCCGTCCATTCGTTAATATTAGCGGAGATGCCGCTGTAAGGCGGATTACCTAAAATAACCAGAATGGGCTGTTCTTTTTTAACCTTGCCGGCAAGATGGCTTTCTTCACTCAGGGAACTTAAACCAGGAATATTTATTTGTTCAAGTTCTTCCATCTCCAAAGTATTGGTGAGGTAAAGATTAAAGCGTTCGTCGTCAGCAAGCCGATAGCCGAGCTCTTCAAAAAGAAAACTCATCTTCAAATGACCGATGGCATAAGGCGCCATCATCAACTCAAACGCATAAAAGTTGGGCAGTATCTGTTTTTTGATAAAATTATACTTACCACCATCGCCATATTTTTGAGTGAATTCAGACACAGCGATTTTAAGAGCCTCGGCTGGAAAAGTTAAAGTTCCGGCAGCAGGGTCCAAAAGGGTAATGTTTTCACTTGCCAATCCATCGGGCAGATCGAAATGCGTTTTTAGTAAATCATGCAGTGACTTTACGATATAACTAACAACCGGTTCGGGTGTGTAGTAAACCCCGCGTCGTTCTCGAATGGTTGGATTGTAAGCAGTTAAAAATGTTTCGTAAAAATGAATGATCGGGTCTTTGCCTTTACCTTCACGGAAATAGGTTTGCAAAATGCTTTTTACATCAGTAACTTGTAAAACTTCTGAAATATCATCAACAATAATCTGCAAAGGTTTTGGCGATTCGCCCATTGAAATAAATTGAAACACATCCTTTAAAATTCCAATGGTCTTTGGAATGTATGTAAAAGCCAATTTTCGATTAAAGTCCTCATCGGCTCTGGTTCTGGCTGCAAACAAGCCATAAGTAATGGTTTGCGCATAAAGATCGGCAAACTGTTTTTCGGTCAGAGTTCCGATGAGATATTTTTTGAACGCTTCATAAAAACCTAAAATTGCTTTTTGTTTTTTATTTTCTTCCCTGGCAAGTTCAATACTGATAATCTCATCACGCAAAAAACGGGTTCGTTTGGCAAGTTCCAAAGCAAGCGCTTTTGATGTTCTGATTGAAGGGAGCGAGAAGGAAAAAAATTTATTCAGCAATTCATAAAAATCTTTTTCGTTTTCAACCGGCGGTGCAGTTTGAAGTTTGCGGGCAATGGCAGAACGCCCGATAAAAACCTTGTCTATTAACTCTCCATCGCGATAAAGACGAAACTCATAAAAATTAGTTAAAATCACATTGGGAAATGTGGAACAGTAGCGTCTGAGTTGTTCAGATTCCTCAATATAATCAAGGTTGGTTACTGACGGATCTTTTGCTTCGATATACCCGGTGATATGATTATTGCCGTCCCATACACGAAAATCAGGATTGCCGGCTTCAGTCTTTTTGGGAAGAATAGTTATGTCTGGTTTTTTGATCTTGAAATCTTTGGTGTAAGATAAAAGCAAATCTTTAAGGTGAGCGTAATAACTTTCCTCGCGCGCATCACCTTTGTTTAAAGTGGTTTGTAGATATTTTAGATATTTTTTTAACATTTATAAATTATTTTATGAGTATTTTATATTATGTTTAACTTAGTGCTTCGAAACTGCAAAAAAATTAACCACAAAGGACACAAAGTTTGCACAAAGTTCACAAAGTTAAATATATTATTTCTTTATATTTTCTTTGTGTGCTTTGTGCCTCCTTTGTGAACTTTGTGTTTAAATCTTTTGTATAAAGAAACGAAAATTTAATTACTTGTTACGCACAAACACTAATTCACCTTAACCGGAAAAGTAATTGTAAAAGTAGTTCCTTTATACAACTCACTTTCAACATTAATTCTTCCCAAATGGTTTTCCACTATTTTCTTGACTATTGACAATCCCAATCCTGTTCCTGTAATGTATCTTGTATCTTCACGGGAAACACGATAGAACTCATCGAAAACCTGTGTTAGATCATCTTCAGCTAATCCAATTCCTGTATCCTTGATTTTTATTTCCAAAAAATTATCGGTTGATTTTAGAACAACAGAAACACTTCCGTTTTCTACATTATACTTTATTGCATTGGAAATAAGATTGGTGAAAAGTTGCTCCATCTCTCCACGATCAGCTTCAATGGTCGGACATGGCTGCGGAATTTTAATTTCGAATTTGAGTTTTTTGTCTTTACCCTGTGGTTTTAATAACTCTACTGTATTGTTAATAATATCAGTAATGTCCAGCAGTTCTTTTTTCCTGCTGACAGTTTGGGATTCCATACGTGAAATCTGCAGCAGATCTTCAACAAGATTCAACAAAGAATGAGCGCGTTTTTTTGATCGCTCTAACATATTTCGGTTGAATTCAGGATCATCTCCGGCTGCGCCTGTAAGATAAGTTGTGATATAATTTTCAATTGCAGACAGCGGCGCCCGAAGCTCGTGAGCAACCATTGAAACAAATTGAGATTTCACCCGGTCGATCTCTTTGAATTGAGTGATATCCCTGATGATGCATACCACGCCTAACATCTCATTATTGTCATCCCGTACAACAGATACGTTTGCCAACAATGTATGCGGCTCCGGTTCGCTGAATTCGATTTCTTCGGATAAGGTTGTATAATGCGCAGATTCAGGATCAACAGCCTTTTTGATTGTTCGAATCAAATCAACTTGAGAAATAATTTGATCCAACTTTTGCTCCGGTGCTGCCTTTTTGGTAATATTCAGCATTTTTATGGCGGCGGGATTCCAAAGAACGACTTGCAAATCACGATTGATTACCAGAACAGCATCAGCCATGGAATTAACTATTGTATGAATTTTAGATTTTTCATTTGCTACTTCCAGTAATCGACGATCCCGTTCTTCCATCAAATGTTTGGTTTGTTGCCGCAGCCAATGTTTTTCCAACCCCCTGTTAACGACGGTAAGAAGTTGATCCGGCGCAAAAGGTTTGGGAATGTAATCGTAAGCGCCATGTTTCATCGCATCAACAGCGGTTTCCACTGTGGCAAAACCGGTGATGACGATCATAATGAGTTCCTGATTATACGCCAGGGCTTTTTCCATCATTTCCAAGCCACCCATAACCGGCATCATCAAATCTACTAAAACAAGGTCATAATTGTTTTGTTGAATGAGATCAAAACCCTGCTGACCATTCTCGGCGACTTCAACATTATGGTCCTTCGAAGTTAAAATTCGGCGGCAGCCTTCACGGATTCCACGCTCATCGTCGATGACTAAAATATTTGCTTGTTTTCTTGTCGCGTTTTCCAATTATTTAGTCTCTTTATTCGTTTTTTCAATTAATTTATTAACTTCTTCCAATAGCCGATCAGGTGTTACAGGTTTTTTTAGGTAATTATCTGTTTTCATCCAGTAACCATCTTTCTGTTGCGAAAAGCCAAATCCTGTTACGTCTGCTACAGAAGTCAGCATTAATATCGGCATGTTTTTAAAATCGGGATCAGCCTTAAGTGTTTTAGCAAATGTAAATCCACTGTCATGTTTTTCCATCATCAAATCGAGCACGATCAGATCGGGATTTTCGTCCTTTGCTTTTTCCAGTCCTTCACTTCCCGAAAAAGCAACAACAACTTCATAATCATTGTTTTCCAGGACAGCTTTGTTTAAATCAACGATGTCAACATCGTTATCAACAAGTAAAATTTTTGCTTTTTTACTCACTTTTTGCTCCATTGTTTTTGTTGACCAATTATTGTCTTGCAAGTTATTTCATCGTTTTTTCTGTAAAAGTTTTTGAATATAATTAAAATTTGATGACACAGAGATTCTGGTTTCTTGATACTGGTTACTGGACACACCCAGCCCATCCAGCATCAAGCGGAACGTCCGCCATCTTTTTGGGCAGATATCCAGTATCGCTTTAAATTCAAATAACATTCTGTTTGTAACGCAAATTTCTAATTTCAAATTGTAGTTCACTGTGTTGAAATTTTGCTATTACTTTGTTTCAATTTTTCTGCATCTTCTAAAATTGGCATAGAGATGGTAAATGTGGTTCCCTTGCCTGATTCGGATTGTACGGTTATTTCGCCCAGGTGCCGTTCAATAATACCGTATGAAATAGCCAACCCTAAACCGGTTCCTTTCTCTTTTGTCGTAAAAAACGGATCAAATAATTTACTCATAATATCCGGATGAATGCCAGGTCCATTGTCAGTAATCGTGATTTTCAGATGCCCATTCCCAATGATTTGTTCTGTAACAATTTTTATGATTCCATTTCCATTTAATGCCTGGGCAGCATTCAAAACAATGTTGAGAAAAACTTGTTTAAGTTGTGTGCCATCTGCATAAGTTGTCGCCAGGTTTGGTTCAAAAACTTTTTCGATTTTGATATTATGAAATAAAGATTGATTAATGATTAAACCAAGAATCTCTTCTAATAAGTCATTGATATTTGTTTGCCCGGGACGCAACACCCTTTCTCGTGCAAAACTGAGCAGCCCCTGAACAATATCTTTAGTCCGATTAGCTTCATCAATTATTAGTTGAATATCTTCATATCGCTGATCGTTTTTTTCGAGTGTGTCTCTAATGATATGAGAAAACATAGTGATAGTACTCAACGGATTGTTTATTTCATGCGCCACACCTGCTGCCAATTGACCCAGGGAAGCTAATTTTTCAGTTTTAATGAGCTGCTCCTGGGCTTGTTCCAATTCATTGTGAGAATTTTGTAATTTCTCATGAGATTTTTCTAATTGGTGATAAATTTTTCTCGTTTTTTCCAACAGGTAGGGCAAGCACATTTCAAGCTCTGCAAGTCCCTGGGTCACTGCTATTGCCTTCTCCCTGCAAGTCGGATAACCACAAGCGCGGCAATCCAGGTTCTTGTCAGGTGGAGCCTTGTCCATCTTTTCTAAAACTGCCAGGATTTCTTCTTCACTGGGATTAGGAAGTTGCTGCTCCATGTTATTAAATGTTCTGGTCAGATCGATATCTTTGTACTTTGTAACCTCAACCATTACTTCTGTTGGATTTTGCCGCTTCATTTCTTGTTTTGTATAGCGGGCAACAATTTGTCTTCTTCCCAGTACGAAAATATCTTTGTCAACAAATGGGCCGTCCACGCAACCTTCACAAAATGTGAAGTCCAAAAATTTAGCGTCAATATGTCCATCGACCAATTGATTCAGAGCACGAAGCGATCGTACTCTGCCGCCTGTAACGCTTATTTCATCCATCAACACATCAAAACTTTCACCCATGCTTTTATATAGCCCACCAATGACAGGAAAAATTCGTCCCAAATAAGGTTTAGGACCGTCGAAATTAGATTCTTTTTGCTTTCTCCGATCAATTCCATATTTATTAAACAAATCCCTCGCTTCAAGCAATGTGATCACCTGGTCGATTGCGCCTTCAACTTCCGGCGCTGTCATTTCTCCAAATTGAGCAAGGCAGGAAGTAATATAAACAATTTTCCAATCAGGTCCCTTAACTTTACGAATGATCCTGCCATTTGCAATCATGGGTGAAATAATTTGCCCAAGATTTGGTATTAATTGAGGCAAATATTTTTGAATATAAAATACAAGCGCCGGGCAAAAAGAAGAAATTATTGTTTTTTTCGTGTCCTTATGAAGCAATTCTCTATATGCCCTGCTGATAAGCTCAACACCAAATGCGCCTTCCCAGACTTCTGTAAATCCAAGTTTTTTTAAGGCAGTCACCAACTGTCGCGGCGTACCAATGTCTAAAACGCCCGGGAAAGCAGGATCAAGAACAGCGATTGTTTTTTCATTGTTACGAAAAAATTCTTCAACCTGGTAAACTCCGCTATCATAAATAAGAGCATCTTGAGGGCAGGTTTTGATACAACTCCCGCAAAGAATGCAACGCTCGTGAATTATTTTAATATTTCCTTTTTCACGTTTAATTGCTTCAGATGGACATGTTTGTATACAGCTATAACAGCGTCTGCATTTTTCAGTTGATACATCTATCTGACTCATAAAAACCTCAATTGATTGTATGAGTTGGGCTTAAAATATAAAAATTTTATTCCATATTTTCAACCAATTCTTTTCCTGAAAAGAAATAACCGATTTCAAAAGCTGCTGTTTCAGGGGCGTCTGAACCATGACAAATATTTTGTTCTTTGCTGTCAGCATACATTTTTCGTACTGTTCCTTTATCAGCTTCGGCTGGATCAGTTGCGCCAATTACTTTGCGGTAATCTTCGATAGCGTTTTCTTTTTCAAGTACGATTGGTACACAGGGCCCTGATGTCATAAAAGAAACAAGGTCATAAAAAAATGGTCGTTCTTTATGAACAGCGTAAAATTCGCCGGCTGTTTTTGAATTTAATTTCACCAATTTCATAGCAACAATTTTGAATCCTTCAGCTTCAAATCGTTTGATCACTTTTCCAATTAAATTTTTCCGAACACAATCCGGTTTTAAAATAGCTAATGTTCTTTGCACGTTTTTCTCCTTAACCTTACTTTTAGTTATAATATATTGATTGTACTTATGTTAATGCATAGCGCGACAAGTTGCAGATAAATTTAACCACAAAGAACACAAAGGAGGCACAAAGGTCACAAAATTTTTCTTTTGTATCCTTTAGGGTTAGATTTTTTGTAACTGTTCAGTATTTTATTAAATGAATGTCATTCTGAACGAGGGTGGGGAATTGGGATGTTGGGAAGTGAAGAATCTCATATTATAAAAGAAAATTGTACAATATATTTCGAGATTCTTCGGTCTCCCGCTGGAGCGGGATCCCTCAGAATGACATTTTTAAACACACTGAATAGTTACGATTTTTTTTACAAATAAAAACAAAAACTTTTGCCAAAAAAACAAAGACTTTACCTGTGATACTATAGCGCACGGCGCATAGCGCTGTAAAGCTACAAGTTGAAGTTATACTAACGATCATAATCATATATTTTTGGCTCCTCCGACTGCAACTGCCACTGCTGCTAATTTCAAATAAAAAAATCAAAAAGAAGGATGAAATTCTCAACAAAACAACGCTCTGCGCCATGCTCTATGCGCTTTGCCTAAAAAAAATCAACACCTCTTTTCCACACAAGCATACGCATCATGATTATGAATACTTTCAAAACTTTCAACTTCCACTTTGTACCATAAAATATTTTCTTGTACATTCAATTTTGTTGCAACATCGCGTACAACGTCTTCCACAAATTTGGGATTTTCATAGGATTTTTCAGTGACAAATTTTTCATCCTCCCGTTTTAATAAAGAAAACACTGAACCGGAAGCGCAGTTCTCCACCATTTGAATGATATCTTCAATCCAGATGAATCCTTTAAATTGTAATTGAACATTGATTGTCCCTCGCTGGTTGTGAGCGCCGTGTTCGGAAATTTCTTTTGAACAGGGACAGACGGTTAAAATCGGGATTGAAACACCCAATAAAATTTTCATTTTATCATTCAGCATTCCAGTGAATTTACATTGATATTCCATCAAAGATTTTGCGCCGGAAACCGGCGCCTGCTTTTCAATGAAGTAAGGAAATTCAATTTCAAGATGAGCAGCTTCCGCTTCGAGATTTGTTTTCATCTCTTTCATAATTTCACCCATGTTGTGTATATCAATCTCGCGGCGGTACTTATTCAAAATTTCAATGAAACGGCTCATGTGCGTTCCGCGGAAATGGTGTGGCAAATTCACATACATATTTATCAAAGCGATGGTATGCTGCTCATCGTTTTCTTTGTCCTGCAAAACAATCGGATATTTTAAATTTTTTACGCCTACTTTATTTATTTCAATTTTTCTGAAATCCAAATCATTCTGGACATCACGCATTTTATTTTTTGATCCTCTGTTAAATTACCAAAATAACATCATTTCTTAAAGCGCCCATGGAAAATTCCAAGCTCCAAGCACCAAATTCCAAATAAATCCCAATGTCCAAATTCCAAAACTTGTCCCGATTTTTTTACCGAAATAATTTCTGATTTCCAATTTCAGAACGATTGCATATTGGAATTTGAGATTTGGAATTTATTTGTTTTTTGGGATTTGAGTTTTGGAATTTTAAAAATTAACACCCCTTCATATCCTGAAGAAAAGAGTCAACAATCTGACTAACTTCTTTTGAACGTTTATTATATTCCTCAATTAACTTATCAACTCTCGTTTTTTCTTTATCTCGTTTATATTTCATTATTTGAGCAACGGTGTCCAATTGATCTGTTTGCAGGACATCATCTGCGGAAACTGTCAGCCGATAGAGATCGCGCAGTCGCTTTAAAAAATCGCTATGCTCTTTTAATTTGGTGATTTTTTCCCGGTGATCTGGTTCAATTTCACTTATTTTTTTCACTAATTTCCAATTTAATGGCTCCCGCAAATTGTATTTTGCTTTATAAATTAAAAGAAGAAATTCGATATCCCTTAATCCGCCGATACCTTCCTTTATGTCAATATTTTCATCTTTGTATTTAGCTGCGTCTCGGTGCCTTGATTTTAGTTCTTTGATCATTTGTCTGGCATATTGCCGGCAATTATTATAGATATGTGGTCGGATTATCCTTTCTTCAAAATCCTTTTGAAATTTTGTGCTTCCCACGATCATCCTTGCGCTCAAAATTTGGGATTTGTCGATAAAAACTTCAGGATCATTTGATGAGAATAATTCATCCAAATCATCGACTAAAGTGACATAATAGCCAAAATGATCAGCAAAACGATAATGGGGCATGGTACCGCGACTGATAATTTCACTGTTCATCATAGCGATGATGCGGTTGCAATATTCCCGCAGGTCTTTATCTTTTTCATTCAGAAGAACGATGAGATCCCAATCATCGTCAAATGCCTGTTCCCGGGCATGTCCGCCAGTGGCATATATTGCGATTAGGTCTCTTGTAGGGATTGGCCCACCACGCTGCTTATCTACTTCTTGTTTGCAAATATCAAACAGAATCTGCAGATAGTTGTCAGAGAATTCGGTAAACTGCTCATTAATTTGGTCGAAAGGCGCACCTTGAATGGCTTCCAATCCGACGCGTAAAAATTCTAAATCGTGGTAACTATTAAGCTGCATTTTTTGTTCGAAATAATCTGTGATGCTATCAATAGTTCCCAACATGCCTTTGGCAATTTGCTGAAGGGAAGCCGTGTCTTTCAAGTATTGTAAATAATTAGGATGTTTTGACACTGTCCGTGTAAAAAATCGTTTAAAATAATGGCTGGTATTTATGTGAATTTCACATAAACTCATAAGTAATTCTTTAAATTTTTGCTGTTGGGGCTCCCATACATCTCTTTTTAAAATCAACGCAATTTTCTCTTGCTGATTTGTTGTGAGAGTTGCCAGGAAATCATTGAGTAAATTCGGATACCAACGAAAAACCCTTACCATTCTGGGTACCGGATCCACACACTTGTGCCATAAGTTTTTTATAAATGCATCATTCAAGGAATATATTAATTTTGTGCAACCTAATTTATTTTTATTTTTAGCTAATAATGTTAAAAAAGTTATCGAAGTATATAGTGATTGTTGAAATGCAATTCCATATTTTTCAATTAGCACATTTTGTAAACGAGGTTTTAACTGTTTAAAATCATTAACAAAATGCTGGAGTGCAAAACTATTCTCATCCTTTAAAGCATCTATAATATCATCCCAAAATTTTGTACCCCGAAAAAATTTTGAGATTTTTAAAAAATCAATCGCTATGTTCCCGGGATAACTCCTATAAGGATCCTGCTCTTTTACCGATTTGGCAATATTGGTAAATGCACTCAATGAGTTAATATGCCCGGTAACATCTTTCAATAAAGCTGAAACTGTCCGTTTTGCAAAATCCACGTATTCATGATAATGGATAAGCAAATGATCCCAGGCGCTGATTGCTCCCATTTGCTGGTATCCTAATATCTGGGCAACAAGCTCCATATTTTCTATCATAATGGGATCATCCAGGTAAATTTCCTCTTCCAAACCAACGTAGAGCTGGTAAACGTGTCTGAAAATTTCAAAGAATGTTAATGCTTCTTCAAGGTTGGAATATAATTCCTTGCGATCCGGGTCCTTTCTTTTTAACACAGATAAAATATCCCAGCGATTCCTTCTGTAAATACGGAATATGGTTTTACCTGACAGAATAAGTATGGAGATCATGCGCAAAGCATCGTCTTTTGGATTTAGTTTTGTTTCACTAATTTTTCGTAATAAAAAAGAACGGCACTCTCCCAAAATGCCCCTTAAATAGCCCTCGTGATATTTATTATCCTGCCGGGGACGATAATGATAGCGAAGAGTCACTTCACTTTTGAATTTTTTAAACAATCTATCACTGCCTAAAATCGAAGCAGCATTTAACATTTCACTGATGATGACAAAATCCTGCAATTCTTTTCCCAGCAGTTCTTTGTATTCCTGAATTGATGCCGTGTAAAAAGCGCTTCCAACGTGTTCCGAAAGGTAAAAATGCAGTTCGGTCGCATTTTTGAACATCTCTTTGCGAAGTTTATTTACAACTTTATCCAAATTGACACGGGTTGGGCATCCGTCATCAATTACCCCAATATCGATGTCATCCTGGTGTGCCATGCTGCCGACACCAAGAATTGTGAATTCAGGTAATGATTTTGACCCGGAAAAAAAATCAATCAACTTTTGCATGTATGCTGCGGTCAATACCCTGAACTCTTTTCCAGCCTGGAGCATGAATTGTTTGTAAACAGGGAAACGCTCTCCTTTGCTTTTTCCGGTTAATTGCAGCCGAAGAATATCGATGGAACGTAAATTAAGATGTAGAATCTGCAGGGAATAATAACAGGCAAGAAAATGCAATTTTTCTTCATCAGTAGAAGCAACACTTAAAATTACATCCATTTCTTCACTTAATCTGGATGTACCTTTCCATAAGTGAATGTTTTCTAACTTGCCTGCATTTTCGAGGTTTTCCAACAGGGGATCGAGATATTTTTCAATTATTCTAATATATTTTTGCTGATGGTTACCTAAAACGCTGGCTCTTATTTTTAATCTATTAAAATATTGGTGCAATGTTTTATTCCAACAATAGCTTTGCTTTTTTACAAACGTTTTTAGATGAAATCAATAGTGTTAATCAAGAAAGTAGCAGTGGCAGTAGCAGTAAAAAACTGGAAAAACGAATAATACTGCTGCTGCCACTGCCACTTATATAAGATATTTCTATGTTCGCAACTGATCTAAAGTGATAAGCCGAGTCACGCTGCAATCAGATTCGCACCTGTTTCCCGTCCAATCTTCAACGCTTGCAAATTGAGTTTTTCAGTGCCTTTTGGTACACGTGATAGAATGGCAGATTCCAGGGCATCAATGGAAACAATTTTTGTTAATTCTGCTATAATGCCCAATGCCACAATATTGGCTACCATTACACGCCCCACTTCATCTTTCGCAAGTGAAATAATGGGTACTTTGTAAATTTTGGATTTGATGTCCGGGTATTCGGTAACCGCATCAGAGTCAGCCAATAAAATGCCATCGTCTTTCAAATCTTTATGATATTTTTTACACGATTCCTGTGTCAATGCTAATAACAGATCGATGTTAATTGCTTTCGGATAATCAATTTCTTCATCGGAAATTATTACTTCGGAACGGCTGGCTCCGCCCCGGGCTTCCGGGCCATAAGACTGACTTTGGGTTGCATTTTTATCGTCATAAATAGCGGCTGCTTCTGCTAATATTTTACCTGCTAAAACTAAACCTTGGCCACCTTCGCCGCTTAATCTTATTTCATATCGGTAACTCATCTATTTAACTCCTATCCTGGACAAGCCAGAATTCTTAATACTCTAATGATAGGTTGATTTATAATTATTTTTGCAACACAGAAAGGTCAAGGTCAAGATCAAGGTCAAGATTAAAAAAACTTGATTCTTTCTTGATCTTGACCTTGATCTCGATCTTTCTTTAACTACTGTTCATTTCTGTGACCTATAGATCATTTCGCCATTTTATTTAGACTTGTCTTGCAGTGAATCAATTAACTTTTGATAATTTTCCGTATATTCCGGTAAATCCCTGTCAACTACTATTCCGGTTAATATTTTGTCGGTTAAATCTTCGGTTGGGATTTTTGCTGCTTTTGCAATTGGAATGGAATCATCTTTTAATTGTTTGAGCATTTTTGAACCATTGCCGAGCCGGTTTCTTCTACCAAAAGCTGTGGGACATGGCGACATGGCTTCAACAAGTGAAAAGCCTTTTTTGCGAATCGCTTTTTCAATCATTTTATCCAATTTTAGTGCATCAAAAGCCGTGCCCCTGGCAACAAAACTGGCGCCGGCTGCTTCTGCCAAACCACTGATGTTGAAAGAATTTTCAACATTACCGTAAGGCGCTGTGCTGGCATTAAATCCGGCTGGCGTTGTCGGTGACAATTGCCCGCCTGTCATGCCATAAATATTGTTGTTAAACAAAATAACCGAGATATCAATATTTCTTCGTGCTGCGTGGATGTAGTGGTTACCACCAATCGCCGTTGCATCGCCGTCACCGGTTATCACAATGACTGTCATTTCCGGTTTAACCATCTTTACTCCGGTGGCGAACGCGAGCGCCCTGCCGTGTGTCGTATGTAAAGTATTGAAATCAACATAACCGGTTAACCGGCTGGAGCAGCCAATTCCCGAGACCATGGTAATTTCATCATTAGACAAGCCTATTTTGTCAATCGCTCTGAGGATTGATTTCATAACAATGCCATGACCGCATCCGGGACACCATATTAATGGTAATTTATTCAAGCGTAAGTATTTATTATAGTCGAACATATTTTTCTACCCTGATTTTTCTTTTTAAAATGAAATTAGCTTAACGTTCATAAGTGCCTAAAATGAGCTAAATTGCCTAAAGTGATCTAAAGTTGTTTTGTAACTGTTCAGATATCCGTTGTATTAATGTCATTCTGAACGAGGGAGGGGACTGGTAATGTTGGGAAGTGAAGAATCTCGTGTTATTTAAACAAAAGTGTGAATATTGGGGAGATTCTTCGGTCGCAAGCTCCCTCATAATGACATTTGTACCCTCATTGAATGGTCGCAAATATTCTATGTCTCGATCTCAATCTTGACCTTAGCCCCTGTGCCCGAAGGGTATATACCTTTGCCTATCTTCCATCCAATTCTATAATCACATCAAAAATCTGCTGTGGATTAATTGGCTCCCCATCGATGCGGTTCAATTTTATTATTTCAGCCTTGCTACCTCTCGCTGCCCATTCAACTTCGTGAGCAATTTGTCCAAAATTGAGTTCAGGTACAATTATAAAATCAACTGATTCAGCCATCGCTGCTATCTGTTTTTCAGGGAAGGGCCAAATGACTTTTGGTCTGATGGAATGAATTTTGATCCCTTTTTCACGAGCCCAGATGACAGAACGCTTGGCAGATCGGGATGTTGAACCGTAAGAAAAAATACCGATTTTTGCTCCAGCGTCTTTTTCTTCATCAATTTCGATTATGTCATCTTTATAACGGTCGATTTTATTATTTAACCTTTCCAGGAAACGAACTATTTCTTTGGAATCATTTGTTGGAAAACCCGTTTGATCGTGAACCAGACCGGTTACATGATAACGGTAACCTTCACCAAAACTAACAAAAGGTGGAATGCCCGATTCAGTTTCCTGGTAGGGGAGATATTCTTCCGGAGGTACATCCGGTTTTACGCGGTTCCATACTTCATATTCATCGGGTGATGGAAGAATTACTTTTTCATTCACGTGCCCGAGAATTTCATCCATTAAAATAATTACTGGTACGCGATATTTTTCTGTCAGGTTAAATGCCCGGATCGTTAAATCATAAATTTCCCGAACACTATTGGGAATCAATGCGATAATGGGATGATCACCATGAGTACCCCATCGCGCCTGCATCACATCTCCTTGAGCCGGCAAAGTAGGCAAGCCAGTACTAGGACCTCCCCGCATCACATTGACAATAACACAGGGTATTTCAGCCATGGACGCGTAGCCAAGATTTTCCTGCTTCAAAGAAAAACCAGGCCCGCTTGTAGCAGTCATCGCCTTTGAACCTGCTAAAGATGCACCGATCACTGCTCCCATCGAACTGATTTCATCTTCCATTTGAATGAATTTACCACCAATCCTGGGCAACAAACCAGCGAGAATTTCTGCAATTTCAGTGGATGGCGTGATGGGATAACCTGCATAAAAACGAAGTCCTGCTGCAATTGCTCCCTCTGCGCAGGCTTCATTTCCGGTCATTACCCTTATGCGTTTTTTATTTTCCATTACTTGATTTTTTCCTCGAGATAATAATTTTTTTACTTTTTAGATTTAGAATCAGGCTTTGTTACGGTAATCGCAAAATCCGGACATCGAACTTCGCACAAACCGCAACTGGTGCATGCTTCTAAATTAACCACTTCAGCGTAAAGACCGTTCATAGCTAATACATCAGTTGGACAATAATCCACACATATATCACATCCTTTACACCACTCTTTTTTAATTTCAATTATTGGAAGTTTTTTTTCTTTGTTCATATTTTAAACTCGATTTTCACTTGAT
Source organism: Candidatus Zhuqueibacterota bacterium (assembly GCA_016783825.1). GTDB lineage: Bacteria > Zhuqueibacterota > Zhuqueibacteria > Thermofontimicrobiales > Thermofontimicrobiaceae > Nigeripontimicrobium. The sequence goes on from JADHVV010000058.1 coordinate 24,538, forward strand.
AAATTAAAAAACTATTATATTTTCAAAATAAAGGTAAAAGATAGATTATGATTTTTTTTCTAACCTAACACTATTGCTATTGCATTTCGGACAGGCACGTTCTTTCATTACTTTAGCGTCGTAACCATCCACAAACTCATGTCCGCATCTCAAGCATTTGAATTTTTTTTGTTCTTCCATCAGAATACCCTCCATGTTTTAAATTAAGAGGCTAAATATAATTAAATAAATATCTTTATGCAAGCAGATTTTAATTTATTTTTTGAAATATTTTGTCTTAAACTTATTCCATAATCATTTATACATCATATCAATAACAAAAAAATGTAGAGATAATTCTTCTTTGTGTAATTGAAATAATTCACTCTAAAAAAGAATAAGTTTGCTTAATAATATTGCTTAACAATTTAAAATTCCTCTTGACTTTATTATAATTTTTATATA
>JADHVV010000234.1 GCA_016783825.1 Candidatus Zhuqueibacterota bacterium
TAGTAATCATTTAAATTATAATAAGTTAGTGGTATTTTAGATTGTTCTTATTTAACTCATCCCCCCGGCCCTACCCTTCGGGCATTTTCAACCTTCTCTTAAAAAGAGAAGGGGGAGACTGATTGCGAAACAGATAACTGTTTATAATTTAGGATGTTACTCCCCCTCTCTTTTAAAGAGAGGGGGCCGGGGGTGAGTTCGATAATTACAAGAACTAATCACTTTCTTCAAATAATTTTTTTAGTTTCTTTAAAGAATAATGATAACCCACAAATTTTAACCTTATTACCTTATTATTCGCGTCAAATAAGGTAATAAGGTTAAGGTGTTTGTAGATTTTGCTTGTTACTAAGGTTTCAAAAGCAAAAATAAGGTTATTCAAGAGCAAATATTAATTCTACTTTGTTAGATTACAAAAAAGTATCAATAAGGAATCAGAATTAAATTAGTTGGACAAGTGTGATTTTTTTGTAATATTCTATTTCACTTTTAACATCCCCCTAAATCCCCCTTCAAAGGGGGACTTTCTGGATTCCCCCTTTGAAGGGGGCAAGGGGCATCGCCGTCAACCTATATACTATAAGTTGTATATTATAATTAGGTTGTGTCATTGTTCAATTGAAGATAAAAACTGATTTACGAACAAGTTGGAAATCCCGATTTATCGGGATTTCCAACTTGTTCTGAGATCATAACAATAATAACTAATTGATAATTTACAACTAATGACACATAGGTTGACGGCTATGGGGCAAGGGGGGATGTTTATATTGAAGTTATTTAATAAAAACTATTTCTATCAATTTTTCTGGAGTGAGTACCTAATCATTTTATCTTTCTATTCTAAATGGAATGGATTCGTCTATAGAGAACTTATTTTATCTCAATTCCCTTAACAAACAAAACTAATTAATTTGAGGATGGAGTTTATGAAGAAACTTACCTTACTATTTGTTCTGCTTTTAGTTGTTGCTTTTTTTGACTCAGTGTACTCACAAAAATATGCTCTTTTAAAGCCATTAAATAATAACGAAGTGAGTGATACAATTCCTGTTTCTAAAAAAGATTTGAAAGCACTTGATAAACTTTCGAAAATCATCCTTTCTGATAATAGTATGACTTTTGGGAAAGTTGATACCTTATTTCAGGATATACGCGGCAGTAATTTGGGATGGTCTGCCGGAGATTCAGGCGCTTTCTATTTTGACCCGGGCGCTCGCTGTCTAATCAAATCAGTTGCTTTTTATAATCAGACCTGGAATGATCAGTTTGCTGATGGTTACAAAATATTTATCAAAAAAACAAACTGGACTGTGGATAATACACCGGCGGACAGTATCGATAACCACGGCTGGGCTGGAGTTTGGGAAGGCGGCAACTGGGCTGGCAGTTCCTGGGGATTTCCACCTTTCGGCGCTTTGATGTGGGGCGATTACCTGGTAACCGCAACTCAAGACGCCTGGAATTGGGTTAATATGATCGATCTCGGGTTTGAGCCTGATACTGAAGGTGAGCCGTTCATGGTAGGATTTACTCCTGTTGGTGAAGCAGGTGTGAATATTGGTTTTCGTGCCGGAGATGCTGCCGGAAATCACCAGATGAGATCCTGGAAATGGTACCAGGGTGAAAATAATAGTCCGGGCGGTGTTCCCGGGTGGTATGTACGTCATTATGGAATCTCGGCTTATTTAGTTGTTGAGTTTATTGAGAACACACCACCTTTTATTACGCCTGAATCTTATGGATCAGTACTTTCGGCTGACGCCAAAACGCTTTCTTGTACTGTAACTGATATCGATGAAAATGATGAAGCACAAGCCGGCGCTGCTTTTGTAACATTATATTATAATATTGATGGCGGCGTTGAATTAACAGTCGCCTGTAACTTAACAAGCGGAACTGATAAAGACGGCGTCTGGGAAGGTATTGTTCCTGAAGGTTACATGACTCCCGGGCAAACATTAACATACTACTTTGTTGCAACCGATAAAGCCGGCTTATCTACAACAAGCGCTGTAAATTCATTCGGCTATTTCGAAAAGACAACAGATATTTTAGTTGTTTATAATGACAACGGAGGCTCTTACCCATCCTGGATTTTGTCACAATTTTATGACAATCTCTGGATAGACAAAGAAGGCAATCCTTTTATGTATGATGTCTGGGTGGGATTAACTGATGGACCTTTGACAAATACTTTAGTTGAAATGTATAATACTATCGTTCACATAGATGCTTTTTCACCGGTACATTTGAATGATGATATTTATGCTGCCTGGTTTGCCGGTGGCTCAAAAAACCTGTTCTGGTCTTCACAAGAATGGGGATACGCTTTAACCGGCGGTGGCACATTAGATTTTGCTGCCGACGATTGGCGCAACAAGTATTTAGGGATCGGCGCTATCGGTGACTTTGACATCAATTATGCTGCTACCGGCGACCAAACCGCTCCCTGGCCTATTAACCCGGTTGCCGGAGATGTGATCAGTGGTGGGTTGGCTGAATTTCTTGGTGACAGTTTACAATTGTACTACTGGGCAGACAACGAATTGGGTTTTGATGATTTGGCTGACGCGTTTACACCTGGTGAAGACGCAAAAACCTGTTTTACTGACTCATTGCTTGGCAGGGCAATGGGTGTCCATAAAGAAGCCGATGGAAGCAAAGGTGTATTTTTAGCTTTTGATCAACTCTGTCTTGACACCTGGGCGCTGCCAACCTACAATGTAACCGATGGTTACCACTGGACAGAACCGAATGTGAGCAGTGTTGTTGCTAGTGCATTAAATTGGTTTGAAATGGAAACCACGGTTAAAAATATTCCAACTGCTGACATTGCTGCAAAATATGATTTAAGCCAAAACTATCCAAATCCATTCAACCCGGAGACGCAAATTAGCTACAACATTGCTAAAGCCGGTTTTGTCAAACTTGCCGTTTACAATGTCCTTGGTCAAAAAGTTGCTGATTTGGTTGATGAACACAAAGTTGCTAATACATACAAAGTAACTTTTGATGCCAGAGATATTACCAGTGGCATTTATTTCTACCGCCTGGAAGCTGGCGATTACTCAAAGATTATGAAGATGATGCTGCTGCAATAGAAAGGTCAAGATCAAGGTCGAGATCAAGATCGAGATTAAGAAAGAATAAATAGAATATTGTAAATATTCAGATTCGTTGATTTGATGTCATTCTGAACGCGGGAAGGGATTGGAGATGTTGGGAAGTGAAGCATAGTCTGTGTTCATTAATATAATATAATGTGACTATACAGGAATCTCTTATTACTTATGAAAATTGTAGATCGTACGGTGAGATTCCTGTATAGTTACCTTTGAAAAATAAGGAAATACAGACTGTGCACTAAAGTATTAAAACCTGTACAGTTACCTTATATTTTTTAAGGAAATACAGACTGTGCTTCGGGCGCAAGCTCCCTCAGAATGACTTTTCTTGACAACGTTGAATAGTTACAGAATCTTTCTTAACCTTGATCTCGACCTTGACCTTTTCACGCAGCCAATATTGTCGCAAATTAACCTATCATTAAAAAGAAGTACTTACTAATTTAAGTTCAAAACATGGCTCAACCAAACTGGTATCGTAAATGTGTCGGCTGCGGTACAGCGAGACACAAAAAAGAACTGTTACGAATAGCACTTGGCAAAAATAACCTGCTTCAAATTGACGAAAACCAAACTAAACCAGGCAGGGGCACATACATTTGTCCAAAATTAACCTGCGCAAAATCTGCTCAACAAAATCATGGTTTTGAAAAGTCATTGCGTTGCCAGATAAACAAGTCTTTTTACCATACATTGATATGCTTGTTAAGGATTAAAATGTAACAATCACACAAACGGTTTTATTTGCATGGCGCAGAGAGCAAGGCGCACTAAAGTACAGGCATGGCGACTGACCATACCACTCTCTGCGCCATACTCTATGCGCCTTGCTAAATATTTTCACGGTAAAAAAGAGATATGTTGATGCTACAAACTAAACCGTAACGAGAATACAAATGGTAGAAAAAATTGAACATTGATAAAGTAAAATCCTTGTTAGGCATGGCACAAAAGGGAAGAATGCTGGAAATCGGCAGAACTGCTGTTTCCGTATTAATAAAGAGGAAGCGCGCTGCCTTAATAATTGTCGCGATGGATGGCTCAGAAAAATTGAAAAAAGAAATCGAATTTATTTGTCGCAGAAACAATGTTCCCATCTATATTTTCAGCACAAAAAATGAGCTTGGTGAGTTGTGCGGTCGTGAATCAGTAGCGGTGATTGGAATTTCTGACAAACATCTTGCTGATGGAATTAAGAAAGTGTTGTTGTAGCTGGATTCTTGTTGCTGGTTGCTGGTTACTTGTTTCTTGTTGCTCGATGCTTGATACTGGATACTGGATGGGAAGGGTGGAACAAGCATCAAGCAACAAGAATCCAGCATCTATTTGTTTTTTAAACATTCCTATAATAAAATAATTATTAATGTTGTTAAAAAAACACACTGGTACCAAAACTTGGATTTAAAAGAAAAAGCAAAACAAATTATGCAGGCGCTTGAAAATAAATTTGGCATTCCAAAACGTGAAAACGTTATTGATCCATTAAGCAATTTAGTGCTGACTGTGCTCTCTCAAAGTACAAACGATAAAAACAGGGATACTGCATACAATCAATTGAGAGAACTTTTCCCAACCTGGGAAGATGTTATGAATGGCAATGTAAAAAAAATTGCTGATGCTATTCGACCCGGTGGTTTAGCGAACCAGAAAAGTGAAAGAATTAAGAATATTTTAAAATGGATTCATCAAGAATACGGCAGTTTAAACCTGGACAACCTGTGTGACATGGAACCGGACCAGACCATCGAAAAATTTACCCAGCTAAAAGGAGTCGGTGTAAAAACCATCAGCGTTGTAATGATGTTCTCCTGTGGCATCGATATTTTTCCGGTTGACACACATGTTCACAGGATTTGTCGTCGAATGGGTTTTGTCCCTGATAAAGCCTCTGCTGAAAAAACATTCTGGGAAATGCGCCCACTGGTTCCTAAAGAAAAATCTTTTTCCCTGCACATGAATTTTCTCAAACTTGGTCGAACAATTTGTTATGCACGTAAACCTCGATGTGAAATTTGTCCATTAAATAAGTTATGTGACAAAGATGCAGCCCACCTTTTAAAACCGTCAGATAGCAAAATTAATTAATTTATTTCTTGTTGTTATCAATATCAATTTCAACTACCGTATTAGGTGGGCTGCATCTTGTTTCTACTTCTAACTGAGGTTTCAAACAATTCAGTAATTTTATCTTGACTTTCATCCATAATATTACTATTTTGAGTGGTATTAAAAATGACTGTACTTCGGATTTTTATATGATAATTGCTTTTTAAGGAATTATCATCGAAGTCAAACTGCTTTTGAATCTTCAGTTTTGCATGACATCATAGCACAAAAAATATATTGGTAAAGCTAAATAATTAAAGCCGAATTATTGTTTAATTATTTTCAATTTTTGAGGGAGGGGAATTTAACAATGAGGCAGATACAAGCTTTTCTAATCATTTTTGTTTTATTATTACCTATCCAAATTTTTGCTCAACAGAAAACAATTAACAGTTACAATACCCGGGGCGTTAACATTTTTAGAAAAACTGTCCAAGGTGAACGTTTCCTCGATTATAATGATAGCTGGGCTATTCTGATTGGTATTAATGATTATAAGTATCACTCCGACCTAAATTATGCAGTCAATGATGTTGAAGCTGTAAAATCGTTATTAATTGAAAATTATGGTTTTGAGAAAAATAAAATAAAAGTGTGTAATTTAAACAATTATTTTTCCCAAAACCCAAACAGTAAAATAGCCTAAAAATCGGGCTATAATATTGTTGATAGAAGGATTAAATAATTCTGAATCATGGAAATTCATACAATTACTTAAGCCATTAAAAAGGATAATCATCCGGGATAAAACGTATTAATTGTTTGTCATCAAAGATTCTAATCGCCGAAGCGAGGAAGAAAGGAGTATCAGGTATTGGGGAGAAATGATATTCCCGAGCGATCCATTCGTAAAAGAACTGAATCACATTAACTAATTTCCGATGATTGACCAG
>JADHVV010000235.1 GCA_016783825.1 Candidatus Zhuqueibacterota bacterium
GCTGTCATTATCAACTGCCCAGACCCTTAAAGTGAAACGATCAAAATTTGTGCGAATGGGTACATAAAAAGTATCATATTCAGATGTTGTCCAGGTCGGTTCATCCTGGTGATCCCACTGAATATAATAACCAATTACCAAACCGTCGCTGTCATCTCCCCACCAATGTAAGACTTGTTTACTAGTGGTAGTGTCAATGCCAACGCTATCTACAGCAACTGAATCCAAATTAGTTTCTGCAATAAATAAAAATAAAAACGTTTCCGGTGGTTGATTCCCTTTAGGATGCGACTCTTTTTTAGGATGAAATGGATTTTTGTCGCAGCAGAATATCAAAACCTGCATGATAATAAAAATAGCGAAAATTAATCTAAATTTTTTTTTCATGATTTGTTTTTTATTAGTTTAATAAAATAAATTATCCTCCCGAAGATTATTAATCCTCGGGAGGATGAAATCAATTTTAAAAACAGGAAATTATTTCATCATCATCATTTTCTTTGAAGCTATAAAACTACCAGCTTTGATACGATAAATATAAATTCCTGTGGGTACGATATTACCGCTATCATCGCAGCCATCCCAGTTGATTACATGAAAACCGGGATTAAATCCATCATTAATCAATGTACGAACCTTCTGCCCAAGCATGTTGTAAATTACTACTTTAACCTGCTGAGCATCGGGGATCTCAAAATAAATCCTTGTTTCCGGGTTAAATGGATTTGGAAAATTTTGTTCTAATTTGTAAGAGAGTGGTATCCGTACAAAATTTGCATCTACACCAACGCTACTACCATAATCATTGACATCGCGAACTTCAATCTTGTAAGTGCCAAAGCTGAACAGAAAAACACCTTGAATCATGTCCACTTTGTCACCGGGGCGGAGCGTATCGCCAAAAGCGTACAGGTAGCCCTCACTCTTGTTTGTAAAAAAATTGGCAGAAATCATATCGTCATCTACCAGGCAGGTGCCACTACCATCATCAAATGTGGCATCGTAAGAGTTTATAGACATTAATGTGGCATTCTCAATTCTTACCGAAGTGCCTTCATACGATTCTACGGCTTCACTTTCACCATTCAAATCTCCGGTAAGCACCGGGACAGCATCCATTGCATTTCCGGAACTGACAGCCTTGAATGAATCAACTAAAATAGTTGTATTATTATCCCATTTATAATGCCAATCAGCATTATAGTCTGTGACTGTGCCATATACAGTTATTTCATCGCCGCGGTTTAAATTTGCATTAATGCCAAATGTAAAAATGCCATTCAGGGGACCTTCTGCATCTTGAATAACATAAGTATCATAGTTATTGTTTGCAGCAGTATCAGTGGTTACAATGCCGGTGATTTCTACATTGACACCTTCGAATGGTGAATCTGCTAATTCCCAGGGTGTATACTGAATATCGGCAATGCTGAGCGTCCCATCAGTAACAGGATAACAATAATTTAGTTTCGAGGTGTCAGGTGGTGTCATGGTGGATTGACCTTGAACATCCGTGGTAGTGATAAAGTAATTGACAAAACTGCCGGCTGCCTGAGCTGGAATGTCTCCGGAATACGTGTCGCCTTCAGTATTGTTCATAACAATTTTTGTGTATGCACCATCTCCGACTTTGTAGTGCACAGCGGTTTCAGCGATGGTCAAGTTAGTCGCAACATCAACGGATACTGTCACTGCATCCGATGGTGTGGGAATACCCGTTCCCCGCATATAATTACTGATAGCAGGTGGACCAGCGCCCCATACGATATCAGATGGGTATAAAGGTTCCAGCACATAGGTTGTTGAATCAGCATAACTGCCATAGTGATGATAAATCCAGCCGCGTATGGAATCAGCAATTGTGCCTGTTGGTGGATCAGGATAATTAGACAGGCTATCAGAATCATCATCAATCAGTAATGATCCTGTACCATCATCAACTGCAAATAATTCATACGGTGTTGGATTAATGTCAACAGCGGTCGCATCTTTAACATAGACCAGGCAAGTGCCCCACTGCTCGGCAGTTACTGGTAAACGTATATCACCGGTATTTACTAAATCCGGATCAGGAATTGGCTGGCCAAAATCAACAATATCAATGACACCTCCAATTAACCAGAATTCAGTCATATTGCTTTGAGTGGTTCGGTATTCAGTGATATAACCTTGCATTTCAATTATATCGCCTTCGAAGAGTGCAGGATATAAAGTTGAATCCGGATTATAGGACAAGAGTGAACTCCAGGGTCCGCCTCCAATTTCAGAAAAAAGAAACTTTATACCAGCTCCGGCATAACTTAAACCAGTGGGCATTGTTACTACCCCCCTGACTTTCACTGTATCACCAGGAAATTCTGCAGCATTAAAAGGATCCTCAGGATTCGTTGCATAAGAGACATCAGATAAACCATCGATAGGTGTGCGAAGCAGATCACTGGTCCTGACTTGTTGGATTCGCTGAATTCGAGTAAAATCACCGCCTTCAACAACATCCCAGGCAAGACGCGGTTCAATTTTGGTGTCATTATAATTATAATTCAAAACGCCGACAACGCTTTTCACTAAAGCATAATTAGCTGGTTTAAAATAGTAATCTGCTGCGTCATCTACACGACAGGGACCTGAACCGTCATCTATTTCCCACTCACCATAACCAAGATCCGGGTTTGTAATTACTGCATTGTTTACCTGAACAAGCACACCTTCATAAGCCTCAGAGTTAATTGCACCGGTTCCGATCTCTCCTGTTGTTACTAAGCTTGGTGCAACGGTTTTACCACTATCGAGTTTTACGTATTCGGTTATATCTTTTATTTCTGTTAATCCATAGTATTCAACTACAGTTCCGGTAATTCGAATACTATCGCCGTAAGCGTTTTCCCTGCCTCCATCATACACCATAACTCCGCTCCAGGGGCCGGAACCATCCTGGATGTAATAGGAACTCCCAAATGCCCAGATTTCAGCACTTACAACTCCTTCTACGGTTACAACCTGGTCTTTAAAAGGGGAATCTCCGGAACCAGTCCCGGTTGTATCCTGCACTGCCGAGATGGTCGTTACAGTTTGGGCACTTACTGAATAAGTTAGAACACATACTAAAAACATTACAAATAACAACTTTTTCATCGAATCTCTCCTTGTTTTGTTTTGAGATTTTAGTGAATTAATTATTTGGAAAATACTATTGTTTGATACACCACCTCCTCTTTCATTTTTTTTGTTAAAATTATTTTATTACTAAAAATTTACCTGAAAATACTCTTCTTGTTTTTTCATCTTTGACGGTGAATAAGTATAATCCGGTAGCTATCGCTTGATCTTTATTAGAAATCAGATCCCAGGCATGTTCACCGCCGGAGAATGCTGTTTGTTGATTTTTAGTATTTTGTTCGAGCAGGGAGACATCTCTGCCATTATAAGTTTCCGCGTTGTGTTCAATTTCATCAACCAGGTCTCCGGCAAGCGTATAGATGCGAATGGTTGCCTCTGCTGGTAAATTGGCAAACCAAATAAGTCTTTCTCGCTCACCAAATCCATCCCAAAGCGCATTTGCTTTGTACGGATTTGGGTAAACGTAAATTTTTCGATTTTTTTCATCGGTTACAGTTTTACCAGGAATGGCATAAGTCAAATTCTCATACAGTGAACTCTCCATACTAGGAAGATTATTAATTGGATTACCTTTGTCGAACGATGTAACAGAGAAGAAGTATTTGCCTGGCCATCCGCTCAACAGGTGTTCATTAACAAATCGATAATGGTATTGTTTATCATTAATAGTAGTATCATGTTCTATAATTCTGAATCCGGTATCATATCCTAAGTTATCTACCAAATCAAATTGAGCTAACAGGGTTGCTTCTTCTTCACTAGCAGCAGTTTTCGGTGAACTATAAATGCGATAACCTTCAAAATCAATTTCGCGAGTAATGGGGTCTTCATATAATTCAGGGAGATTGTCCCAGTAAATTGTCACCTTTCCATCCCCTGGCAAAACTAATAAATTAGGCGAAGGTGGGGGAGAAGGTAGAATATAACGGTCGATGTTACCATTATGAGCAGAAATACTTCTTTGAAAATTATCATAAATATCTTCATCAATATCCAGATTCCCATCGCCATCACCAAATATTTGTTCGCCGGGATCCCAGCTTCCGTTTCCATTTAGATCAAATTCTGCATGATAGTCATCTTCGCCAGGATCAAGTATACCATTTCCGTTTAAGTCTTCATTTGGATCAAGTTTGCCATCACCGTCCACATCTTCACCATTGTATGCAGTCTGTGCCCAATCTGAGTTGAGTCTTAAATTTCTTCGTCGTTGGGGTGAGTCAGATGAACCTTCACCCCAAAAACCACAAACAATAGCGAATACTGCATTTACTGTGTCACCAGGCGCAAGATTTCCCAATGATCCCATTGACAAAGTTAACAGCCAGCTGGCTTGTTGATCAGGAAAACCTGCTGCAGGCGTTGTGGACAGTTTCTCATATCGTTCTTCATCAGTACTGGGCATAAAATATTCCGGGAATTGAGCATCCGCGGCAGTGCTCCATTGCCATTGGTCATAATGTACTTGAAATGTTTCACCCGGAACAGAAGCACCGAGCGCCCTTAATCCGAAATAACTTTCTGCAAAGCCATTATCACCATCTACATCATATTGATAGCCCATATTGTAGTCTTTGTCAAAACCATCCAGGTTATCGTACCAGGAAAAACCGCCTCCCGGTTCATAAATGTTTGTGTAATTCATATTGGCAACTGAGCAATCAACCCATATACCAACATACACTTCCTCTATGGGGTATGAAGAAATATTTGTGATCGTATAGTTTAAAATAACAAATGCGTCAGCATAAGAATAATTCCAGGCATAGGATTCGAAGTGAACATTAATACCAAGTGGGGTGTGACCAATTAATTCAATATCAGTACCCGGAACATTTGTGTTACGATCAGTAAAGTTGCAGATAAAATCCTGATGAGAAATGGCTTTAGGATCAAAAAATGGGGATGTTACAATTGAAGAACGCTCTTTAACAGTATCACCTTCATCTGCAGTATTGGTGAATTCGAATCCTGCTTCGCCATATTGAAATACACCGTCAACAATAGCAGTTGAAACTAAAGTCTGGTGTTCGCCATTCATACCACCGATGCCACCAATCCATAAACCGGCATAAGAAAAATGCTCGACACGTTCTTTTTCTCTTCGAGAATGATATTTGTACTGGCATGATGGTTGTTCTTGCAGAGCGGATGACCAACCCTGTCCCAAAAGACCATAATTGGTCACTGTTAAACCTAAATTTCCAGCATCGTGAAAATGGCGGTAATCATCCACTGTTTTTTTATTTAATGATGGGGGCGGAATAGAATCACGATTGGTTGACAAAGGTTGACTCAATAAATTCCCAGTAAGAAAAAAAACGAACAAAATAATACGGAAAGAAAGTTTTCGGTTCATAATTTAATCATTTTCATTTCAAAGTATTAATATTATGGATCAAGAAGTTGTAATTTGATTATTGTTTTTGAAAGCAAGATAATATAAAAAAAATAACTCGGACAAAAAATATAATTAATAAAATTTGAAATGTCAAGTAAAAAATTTATTTTTTAAAGATTTTTAATGTTTTAGTTTTTTAAAATAAAACCAATCCTCTCAAATTTACCATCGATATTTTGCCGGGGGAAAATCCCCAAAATTTTACACAGCAAAGGATAAATATCAATATTCCAAATAGTGCCACAACGGTATTCTTTTTTGAATGAAGGGCCAGCAGCGTAAAAAATTCCGTGCATATCCAGGTGGAAATTATCATACCCGTGATTCCCCTTTGAGACAGCGCCATACACAAGAGTTTTTAATTTTCCTTTTTGAAGAGACCAGCCCGGATCAGCAATAATTAAAATCGGGGAAATAAGGGGGTGATTAGAAAAATGAAAATATTCGGGGACATCTTTTTTCAGGTAAACTTTGAAGTTGTTTTCATTTTGTTTTAGATTTTTGAAAACTGCACCAAGTTGCTCTTGAGGGCAGTCGATCATCATTAGTGGTCCTTCCCCCTGTATTTTACAATTGAAGCCGGAAGTGTAACTGTCG
>JADHVV010000004.1 GCA_016783825.1 Candidatus Zhuqueibacterota bacterium
AGGAAAAAATCTTAAACCTTTAATCTTCTACCTTGCTCCGCCTTAGCCTTCGCCTCAGCCTTTTCGTTGTAATAGTAATTGATCTTTATTAAAAAACTTTTGCATAAAAAACAAAGATTCAACTGGTAATACTATATATTATTGAGCGGATATATTAAATTTAACAAGTTACCAAAAAAAATAGAGAATTGAGAATGCCTAATTGAGAATTGTGAATGAAAATAATTACTACTTTAATTTAAGTTAATAGCATTGTGCATTCCCCCTGCCTATATAAAACAGACAACCCCAACTAAGTTTAGGTCGAGGTTCAAAGATGCATTATCATAAAACTTCGTTGGGATTGTTAATGATGTCTTACCAAAGTTGCCTGTTTTGATATTTATTGGCTTTTGAAAGAAGATTTCCGGGGTGGAAATCGATCTTGTGTGTGAACTAACAAATTCCATGCCACAATTGAAGTTACAGCGCTAATAATATAATATATAATTGTTTTGGAATTTACTTACAAGGCAGCGCCTTCACAATCCTTTGTTATTTTGCTATTTAATTACTTTATGTTGTGGGGGTTTTTTTAAGAATTTTACGTGCCGGTTAGAATTAAATTAAAAAAGCAAGCAGAGAATGAACCATAATCGAACATCGTTGTGCAGAAATTAGTCAATTTTTAGGTTACATTTTATAAAACTTTGAGTTGTTTTTCCAATTCATGTTTTGAATAAACTTCCCGGTTCTGAATGATATTTTGATCACAAAGAAATTGACTAAGCTTAATAATTCGTGGTAAATCTAATTTTGTTTTTAAAAGCATTTTTGATGAATGAAAGAATGATGTTTTTTCACCATCAAATTCAATAGCGCCTTCATCAAGAATTATAATACGATTCGTTAATTCAAATATTAAATCTATATTATGCGAGATCAGCACAATGGTTATTCCCTCAGCATGTAGCCGTTTTAAAATCCCGGCAATAAGCTTAATCCCTGACGGATCGAGACCTGCTGTTGGTTCATCAAGTATCAGCATTTCAGGCGCCATTGCCAATACACCAGCCAAGGCGATTCTGCGCATTTCTCCTTCGCTTAAGTGATATGGAGAACGATTTCCCATCTGCTCCGCGTCTATTCCAACCAATCTTAATGCACTTGTAACCCGGTGGTTAATTTCTTTGCCAGGTAATTTTTGACATCGAGGCGCAAAAGCCACGTCATCAAAAACCGTTTCCTCGAACAATTGTGACTCGGGAAATTGAAAGACCACGCCGATCTTTCTTCTCAAATCCTGTAATTGAAAATCTTTTCTCCAAATATTTTTATCGTTTACATAAACTGTCCCGGATGTCGGTTTTAACAAGCCGGTAAAGTGTTGTAATAAAGTTGTCTTACCAGAGCCTGTAGGCCCAACAATACCGACAAATTCACCCGCAACAATTTCAAGGTTGATATTGGATAACACCCTGATTTTTGGGGGCAACTTTTGATTATAGCTGTAGCAAACATTTTCAAATTTTATTTTCATGTTTTGATGTTCTCGTACTGTTATTTGTTTCAACCTTTTAATGCTTCAAATTGCTTTTTAGCAAAGCTGTCTGTCATGCCCGCGATGTGATCAGCCACTACCCTGACAAAAAAATCCTGCTCTATTATTTGGTGATTTCCCCACCCCGTCTGCTTTTTTCCCGAAATCATTTCAATCCTTTTCAGAATATAGTCTGGCAAACGCAAAGGACTTTTTATAAATCCTTTAAAAATTTCACGCAGCATATTTTTATTTGTTTTTTTATAATCATTACCGGTACATTTATAAATTATCTCTTCGTAGATAAATTTATTAAGTTCTTTTTGCAACGGATGAATATTCTCACTAAACTGCACTATCTCTTCGTCGAAAAACGTTAGCCCTTTTTTTTGAAGATAGAAGCGCTCTAAATTTTTTAAGCTGGTAGTAATAACATCATCGACCAATAAATTAATGATTCCGTGAATGAGCCGGTTTCGATAATAATACCGGTCATTTTTTATTAGCGCTTTAATTGCTAATTTTTCTTCGATGATATGTGCTATCTTCAATTTTCTTACTTGTTCAATTTTCACCAATGAAGCGCGAATGCCATCTTCGAGATCGTGAGTTCGCTGGGCAATTTCATCGCACACAGCCACAACCTGACCTTCCAGGGTTGTGGCGTGATCTTTATCGAAGAACAATCCCTCATATAAAAATTCCGGGTATGAATACTTATTCCGTAAGAGACGCGTATGTTTCAATATTCCTTCCCGAACATAGGAGGTAAGGTTCAGCCCATCGAATTGATATTTTTTTTCAATTTTATCCAACACGCGCAGGCTTTGATAATTGTGTTTAAATCCGCCCCTGTTTTTAACTTTTAGAATTCCATCGAGATTATCTTTGCCATTCAGTATTTCATTTAAAACAACCTCACCAACATGACCAAATGGCGTATGTCCCAGATCATGCCCCAACGCGATTGCCTCTACCAGTACATCATTGAGTCCCAATGCTTTAGCCATTGTGCGAGCCAATTGTGCTACTTCGAGGGTGTGCGTTAGCCGGGTTCGATAATGATCCCCATCGCTGATTAAAAAAACCTGCTGCTTATGCTTTAATCTCCGAAAAGCCCTGGAATGTATGATACGATCCCTGTCTTGTTGAAACGCTGTTCGATAGGGGTGCTGCTTTTCATCAAAAAACCTTGTTTTGGCAGCATTTTCGCTTTTCGTTGCATAAGGCGCTAACGAAAATTTTTCTAATTCTTCGTAAAACTTACGATCACGAATTTTGAAGTTCATCTAAAACAATTCACCCAATCTTTCAAATTTCAGCTTTTAAAATAATCTTTGTAACTATTCGTTCATTTTTTTGACAAAACAATCCACCTTCGCGGATCATTCAATTGTAACTATTTGCTTTTTGAAGATTATTTTGTCATTTTTTTATTTGGAATATTTTTTTTAGTTTCTTGAAAATCAGCAATTTATTAAGAAACCTCTTTCAACTCATCCAGTAACAATTGAATTTCTTCCTTTAATTCGGACTTAATATTCTTGGAAAACCCAACATGAGTAAATCGTATTTTTCCACTTCCATCAATGATCAAATGTGTCGGAAATCCGATTACATCAAAAGCGCGCTTTGCTGAAAAGCCCGAGTGAAATAATCGAAAATTAATCGGCGTATCGCGGATAAACTTTTTTATTGAAGCCGGATCTTCAACCGACACTGCCCAAAAGGAAACATTTTTCTGGTCATAAAAATTTTCTTTCAATTCATTCAGCCCTTCAACTTCTTTTTGACATGCCTCGCTCCACGTATCCCAAAAAATTAACACCGTAATTTTACCTTTTTGTCCATTCAAATCAACTTTATTGCTTTGCATGTCTGTTAACAAAATATCGGGCGCTGGTTTTGCCGAGGCTTTTTGTTCGTCTCTTATTGCCCGGCTCAGGTAAGAATTAAATTGGGACGTTGGCGCTTGTCTTTTCCGAAAAAGAATTTTCAATTTATCAATTGCACCATTTTGTGTCGAATTTAAACTTACTGCTTTTATGTAAGCATTATGCGCGCTGTCTTGTTCTCCTGCTGCCATAAATATATCACCGATCTTTTCCCATTCATAAGCAGGAAATGGGGTTCGTAAGGCGATACATTTTTTTCTGTTTTTTATCGCGCTTTTAAAGTCTTTTCGCTTATAGTTAATTGTTGCTTCTGTGGAAAGTATTTGACATTCAGTTAGTTGTGACTTTGAGATACGATCAGCCGGATTATCCCATGGATTATTCGAGAAAATTAATTCCGGGGTATTCATCTCCCTTGCATTAGTGATCATTTGTTGAGAAAGTTCTATTCTTCCTTTTCTTAGATAATCGTTTGCCAGCGCCAGCCATGTGGAGGTGTTAGTAGAATCTGTCTGAAGACATTTCTCATAATGGTGGATAGATTTATTTATTCTTCCCTGCCGGCGATAAAACATTCCCAACTGAAGATTCACTTTTTTCAAATAATCCTTGTTTTTTGTATGGTAGATAAACTTTGTTAAATCATTAACGATGGCTTGCTGGTTTGTGCCATTTCTCAAAAATATCAATGAATAAGTAATTTTATCTCTTTGCGGGAATTTATCAAAATCCGCAATCAATTTCTCACCAATCTTTAATGCTTCACCGGGTTTGTTTAATAATTTTAGATTGGTTTTAAAAGCGAGCGAAGCGACTTCATACAGGTCTGTTTTGGCTGGTTCATGGCTCAATAAACTGTCCAGCTCAGATTGTATATTTTTCAGCTCTTGCGCGGGTAATGCGGCTAGTCTTAACCTGGAAAACCATAGGTCAAACCAAACTTTGTAATTGTCTGGGTACATCGCCAATTCGTTTTCAAAGTATTGTTTCGCCTTTTTATGGTCAGGGAAATTACTTTTGCGGTTTGTATTATTATAAATTAAACCCAATTGATGGGACGCGTTTCGCTGTACTTCCCCGTTCTCGTTTTCTAACATAATATTCCACCCGCGCCCGCTATTGTCCTCGCACCTATCCATGCTGTCTTCAAACTTAATACTCAGCAAACAATCTGATTCTTTTGTATTAACATTCGCAATAAAACAATCCGACTTTTTTTCCATCTGAATTCGATCCAGCCTGATGCCTTGGGATTCAAAGAGTTGCCAGACAAGATAAACAGAAAACTTCTTTTGTTCCGGGTTTATTAATCGTTTGGGAAAAAACTTTATCGTAATTTTATCGCCTGCTTTTGGTTCTCCCGGCTTGATCATAACAGTATCATCGATTGATTTTTGAGAACACGATACAAGAATTAACAGTAATATTATACATATGCTTATCTTTTGTAACATGGGGATTCCTTTCATTTTGACAGCTTTATAAACCTTATCTTTTACAATATATTGCAACGTAAATTTCCAATGTAATCTAAATGTAATTATAGTGCCAAACTTGTCAAGGTTTAGTAAAGCTGTTTGCCGTTTTAAACTGAAACTCGAAACCTTAATAAGTCAATTTAATAATTTTTTTATGAAATTCAAAGTGGTTTTTTAAGCTGGGAAATAATGGTAACATCTGTGTGCGGCGCTCAACCTGTGTTTTCCACAACCAGACCAGGCTATAGCTAAAAAGCGAAAAGAATGTGGTATCGTATTTTTTTTCTTATTTACTATTTTTATCTGCACTTTGAACATGATTTTTTTATATTGGTAATAACACACCACGAATTCCGACCACAGAACGACTACGATACTCGAATACGAGTTATTCACGCTGAATTGAATCGAATAGAAATTTTGGACAGCATTAAGACAATACATTGGTTGAGCGAATTATTATTGAGAAGGTTATGCAACCCGTATTCATGCGTGGTTGACTGTTTTCCTTAGTTCCTAAACAGTGAAATTCTTGCACAATGGGCAAGAATATTTTTTCTTCTAAACAAAAGAATAGAAAGGTACAGGTAAAGGCAAAGGTAAAGTTTTCTATTTTTCTTTACCTTTACCTCTGCCTTTACCTTATACAATTTTTAAAATTGAATCGTTGTTGAAAACATAATGGCGTAAACATCTATTCTGGTTCATCCAGGTTAGGATAGGATCAATAATTGCGGACGATTCTTTCTCTTCAGGAGATAGTTTCTCTTTAATAAAAAATGTGCCGCAACTGTGACAAAGATGTTTTATTCTCATTAATATAAATGAATACCGTTTTTGGTGGGATAATTTAAAAAAATTAGTAACTATTCAGCATTATTACCAGTGTCATTCTGAGGGAGCTTGCGACCGAAGAATCTCCACGATATTCAAACTTTTGTTAAAATAATTCGAGATTCCTGTATAGTCACATTTAAAAAATAAGGAAATACAGACTATGCTTCACTTCCCAACATCACTACCCCCCTCCATCGTTCAGAATGACATTGATATAACAGACAGCTGAACAGTTACAAAAATTATTAAATAACAGAGGCAAGAGATGTTAAAATTAGTGAAACGACTTCATGCGGTGAATGAGGAATTAAACAAAATCAAGATTGAATTAGCAAATTGCTGGGAACCTTTCCTAAACGATTTACAGCAGGTAAATCAGGAATTTCAGATGATGAGTGAAACAATGATTTGTACGCGTTTGACTGATATTTTACATAAATATGAAATATACAAAATTGTTAACGTTCCCGCTTCAAATGGTCACCCGGTGCAACTGGACCGGGAAATTCCATCGCCGAAAGATGTTTTGAAAAATAATGAATTCGTCAAAGAAATCGCACAGCACCGCATAGCTGATGGGTATGCACAAAAAATCCATGAATTATTAAACAAGATAATTCAAAAAGCGAAAAGATTGTGATTTAGTAAAATTACCGCGAGGGGAAATTATGCAGGATTTAGCCATTTTTCGTTATATCGTTTTTACTTTGTGGGATGTCCGGGATACTGAAGACGGGCGAAAAATAAAAACAGAAGCGATGTGGACAGGTATACAACAAGTGTGGAAGGGGGTTAATCAGCAAATTGGAAACCGGCAAATAACAACACTGAAGCCTAATTCACTGGAAATCAATCGCCGGGAAAGCGTTCGCCTTGCCAGTATCGGCTGGAGTAATACAGGGGGATTTTCCTATTCTCTGGAAATCCGCCAAATTTACGACAGCGTTTATTTTCAAATCGGGATATCCCGTACTGGAGATTCAGAACCGGATGATTTGAAAGACCTGGTGCGGAAAATTTATAAATTCAAACCTTCTATTAATGCCGAAAAGCACCCGGTACAGGTGGGTGATGTGTGTTGTTATTATGCTGAAAATCCTGATAATCCTACTCCCGACCAATTCAATAGCCTGGCACGGAATGTTATTTTAAGCCCTGATGACACATTAGTAGATGAGATAAAAATCTATCCATTTGAATGGGGATACCTGGCAATCCCGGATTCCTATCGTTATCCCTTCCCGATTCTTGTCACTCCTTTAAATAACAGACCATCGCTTAAAAAATCAGCTTTATTCGTCCATTCAGATGTTCCACGTTTAGTTTTGTATTTTATGAAACTTCGACGGGATTTTTTAGAATTTGAAAGAGAGCGACCCCTGGTAGAAATAAATGAACAGAAATTGGCAAAGCACCTTCTTGGAGTACCGGAAAAAGCAACGCTTGAAGTTCATGAAAACCAGGTTATTCATCTTACCAAAAGGCACAACTTTTTAATTGAGGATGTCGGCAGGATCAAGCAGCGGATGAGTGCAATGAAGGCGAACATTAAGAATCTTATTCTGCTCAACCAGGACATCCGGGGTACGCGACAAAACACGGAATTGGAAAATTTCCTGCTCACTGATGCCAGAATTGCTATTGAACAAATCGAACGTGATCTTGAATTTTTCAAAGCCCGTGATGAAGAAGCGCATCTTACTCTGGAAACCCTCAACGTGCTGATAAATGTGGAACGTGGTAAAATGCAGCGCGAACGGGGTGAGTATGAACAGCTATTTGTTAAAATACTCGCTATCATCGGCATAGTGCTGGCTTTAATTGACGGTTTTTCTGCAGAGTTTAAGTGGTACACAAAGGTAGCAATTGTTGCCGGTGGGCTAATCCTGGGATTGACTTGGTATTTGAAAGCGCGAAGAAAAATAAAGAGAGAAAGTAAAAAGCACAATGTCAAAAATTCAATTTGAACTTCTCAGAATAAGAAGCCAGACAGAGCTTCAGCAATTTACTCAAAAAATTTTATTTAATCGGAGTTCGCAACGGCTTCCCACGGAAGGTGAATTACTTGATTTTGTCAATGAGCTTTGCCCGGCGGGAAAAAGATTATATAATGATGAAAAATATCAACAATCGATTTTGCTTTTAACTCATGCGCAGAAAATTGCCAAAGTTATGAAGAATGAAACGGTTGAAACAAAAATTCTCTGCGATTTAGGTTTCCCGTATTATTTCCTGAAAGAATATTCCCAGACAATTTTGATTTGGGAACGGGCTTATAATTTAAGCCGCCAGGTAAATGATATTTCTGCGATGGCGGAGATTGGCTTTTTTCTTAGTAAAGTTTTTCGGGAAATAAATGCTTTTTCTCGATTAACCAAATGTGCCGAACTGGCATTGAGAGATTATCGGAAGCTGCAAAATTCTACTGTCGACTCTGTAAAGGCTCTGAAATTTAAAGATAAAATTGGCCAGCTTTTCGACGCGCTCGGTTTGGGTTACAGCTATGCAGGCCCAATTGATGCGTCGATACTAAATTACCAAAAGTCTATTAAAATAGCTGCCGGGCTTGGTAATTTTGTGGAGAAACGAAACCGTCTGGGGAATTTGGCCCGGACTTATCTTGTCGCTGGTGAAAAAGAACTCGCGTTAGACACCTATTTTGACGCATTGAAAATTAAAACCAATAATCCTGAAAGTGACCAAAATGCGCAAATTCTGGGAAACATGAGCCTGGGCATTATTTACCGGGAACTGGCAAAGCTGACTGATGCTGAAAGTCATTTTGGAAAAGCGTTGGGAGTCGCCAGCAAAATCGGGGATAATCAGAATATGAACCGTTTATTGAATAGCCTTGGGATTGTTTTTCGTGATTGCGGAGATTTAGAAAAAGCTTATAAGCATTACCAACTTGGATATAAAATTGCCCGGACAACAGGTGATGAAATAGGTGAAGGCGATTCACAGGGAAATATCGGAAATTATTTTTATCAAACCGGACAACCGGCAAAAGCTCAACCGTACTACGAAAAAGCCCTTCAGATTTCCAGAAAATATAACGATACTCTACTCATTTCCCGATGGACCGGTAACCTGGGAAATGTCTGTTCACAGCTCGGTAAGCAGTCGAATGCAGTAGAATTTTACCGGGAAGCTTTGGCTTTGAGTCAGGAAATTCATGATAAGGATCATGAATATTTGTGGAATTATAATTTAGGCGTAATTTACCGGGACCAATTTAAAAATCCGGAAGAAGCCCGCTGCTGCTTTCTTCGCGCCATTTTATGTTTAAATGATTTGCGCCGCGGTATTCGAAATGAAGATTTCAGCCGTTCATTCGGTGAAAACAAAGTGTTTGTGTACCAGGATATGATCGACGTATGTCTGGAATTATCGGGTAGAAAACCGGCGTTCCTTGATGATGCTTTGGCTTATGCGGAGGATGCTAAAGGTTACACCCTAATGCGGATGATTACCGAATCAGGTATTCAACCATCACCTGTAGTACCTGAAAGCTTACGAAAGGAATTTTTTCTTTCTCAGAATCGTATTCATCATTTTGAAAATAAATTAAGTGAACCTTCGTTTTTAAAAAATAATGATATTGAGACTGGAACCGATGGTAACCGGTTACCTGGTTTAACCTCTCAACAGCAGGAACACCATCGACAGGACTGGCTGCAAAAACTCACAAAAGCCAAAGTGAAACAACGGAATATACTTCTGAAAATAGCCCAATATGATCCGGCATTTGCGGAAATTTCAAATCAGGAAAAAATTTCGATAAAATCGGTCCAGGAATTTTTAGATCAGAATTATCCTGGAAAAATGATTGTGTTCTTTTCTGTTACCCGTGATTATTTAAATATTTTTCTGGTGACTGCCCAGGAAATTGTTACCGTCAGGCTTCCTGAATTACATGAGTCAGCATTGAATAAACTCGTTAATGATGAATGGCTTAATCCTTATGAAATTTACCGGAATAAAAAATCCGTTAACACCTGGCAACAGGATATTGATAAATTTTCAGTCACAATGTATAATAAATTCTGGTTAAAGATCGAACCGCATATTACTAAGGAAAATGTGGATGGGCTTATAATTATACCCAGCGGTGTTCTTTATTTACTGCCGTTTCATTTAATCCGATTACCTTCAGAACAGAATGAGCAAGCGCGCTATTTATCAGATGATTTTCAGATTGCCTACGCACCTAACTTTCGAATGCTAAAATTGAGTCAGTCAAAAGGTGACCTTCCTTTTTTGGAAACTAATTTTTTGGGAATTTGTAATCCTGATCGGAGCCTTTTATGGGCTGATCTTGAAATGGAGGTGATATCCAACTTTTTTTCTGAATCGCTTGTTCTCTGGCATGAAACAGCGCAGCGGAAGAGAATCTTAGAAATAATTAACCGCTATTCAGTAGTCCACTTTTCGACCCATGCAGAAGGGGCAACGTTTTCCGAACTTAATGTCGGGATGTTAACTGCTGATGGTTTTTTGAGTATGCATGATATTTTTACTCATGTTAAATTCCCACAATCGGCAATGACTGTTTTAAGCGCTTGCGAAACCGGCATGATTAAGCCGGACAAGGGCGATGAATACATTGGATTGCCGGCAGCATTTCTGTATGCGTCTGTGCCATCAGTTGTTAGTAGCCTTTGGAAGGTTGAGGACGCTTCGACGGCGCTGCTCATGATCAAGTTTTATGAAAATTTAAAAACGAATAACATGAGCAGAATTCAAGCATTAAGCGATGCGCAGAATTGGCTCAGGACAGTGACTAATGCTGAATTAATTCTGTATCTTGAACCCATTACTGATGAAATGGAAAATGAAATTCGAGAATTAAAACAAAAAAAGCAAGAAGTTATAGAAGAAATTAATCGCAAGGAGTCTATTATAAGCAATTGTCGTGAATACATTTTGGATTTGAAATGGGAAGATGAAAACACTTGTCGCTATTCAAATCCGTATTACTGGGGGGCATTTGTCATTTCCGGTCGCATGGAGTAATTTACAATAAACTGGCGATCGATAAAAATTCGCAAACTTTCACCTTACTATAAAAAATCAAATCATTCATTAACCAAAAAACTGGAGTAAAAAAATGAAATTTTCAAAACCCACCGGATTCTTTTTGTTGTTCCTGCTTTTCTTATATCAAATCGGATTTTCACAAAATAAAATTGACGCGGAGCTCAGAAACTTAATTCTTCTTCAGGAAACCAAATCATCATTATTTAAAGGCAAATATGTGAACTCGATTCCGCTAGAATCCAAAAACAATGTGATAATGACCAGTGTTATTGTACAAAGTCAAAATCACGATTTTTCGATGGTGACTCAAGCAGGTGGCATTTTGCGCACTATTGCCGGACCGTACGCCACAGCGCTGGTACCAGTGAATAAAATTAAAGTAATCGCCGGGAAATCGGGCGTTGATTACGTTGCAGCCACATATAAGCTCAAAACATTAAATGATGTCGCGACTGATATAACCGGTGCTGACCAAGCCAATGAAATGGGATACACCGGCGAAGATGTAATCATTGGTGTGGTAGATACTGGAATTGATGTGAAACATCCCGGGTTTATCGGGCCAAATGGCACCCGAGTGCTCTATTTGTGGGATCAAACCGCGGCTGGTAGTGGTACGGATTATCCGGTTTACGATTACGGAATTGAATGGACCAAAGACCAAATCGACAATGGTCAATGTACTTCAAAAGATGAGGATGGTCACGGAACACACGTAGCAGGTTCCATCGCCCAGTACATGCCGCCGGAACAAGTCCATGAACACCCTTACAACGGTGGATTAACCAAAGCCAACCTGGTAATTGTAAAAACTAATTTTGATGATGCAACCACCAAGCTGGACGCCATCAGTTATATTTTCGAAAAAGCTGCTGAGCTGGGAAAACCTGCAATAGTCAATTTGAGCATTGGTAGTCAAATCGGTCCACACGACGGTACTGATCCCATGTGTGCCTTTTATGACCATTTAACTGGCCCGGGGCGCTTAATCTTCCAGTCAGCTGGAAATGATGGTGCTTCCAAAATTCACCACATGGTCACTGCTGACGCGAATGGGGAAGAAATGGAATTTGTGCTTGAAAAAGAAGCGGAATTCCTATCTTTTGATATGTGGTACGACGGTTCGAGCAGCGTACAGCTACAAGTATTTGGGCCGGGAAATAATTTGTTGTTAACTGCTCCTGCCGGTTCTAAAACAGAAGATACTGGGGTGGACACGCCCTATGGTCAGATTTATATTTCTAATGCAGCTTATGGGCCTGTATTTTATAATGGTGATAAGCGTATTTATATGCGACTTACCGAAGAGGCAAAAGCCGGTCAGTGGAAACTCAGGTTTTCGGCGTCAACTCCAACTGTTGTTCACGCCTGGATGGCTCTCGGTAATAAAGACGCTGGTTTCGAATTTAGAACCGACGACAATCACTTCACATTGATTAATGATGCCTGTAGTCGCAGTGTGATTGCGGTCGGTGCAATGATTTCTAAAAATAGATTCAAAGTGCGAGATTATGAAGGCTATCCGGATGGACATGAATTTGTTTTTGACGACCTGATTCTTGGCAAAATTGCTGATTACAGTTCCGGTGGACCCACGCGGGATGGCCGGAAAAAGCCGGAACTCGTTGCCCCCGGAACCTTTATCGGTTCGGCTATGTCTGGACAAATGGATATGAGCGCAAGTTTCGGAACCCTTGATGATTTCCGTTCGATTGGCTCAATTATTCCGTTGTGGCCGACTGAATTTCAGGGTATTTTGAAAGGAACCAGTATGTCAGTGACTAGCGCCACAGGTAGCGGGGGAATTGCCGCATCACTGAATAATGAGATCACTCCCGAGATGTACAAGGAATTGTGCGAGCATGGCGTCGTCACAACCGATCTTGAAGTCAATCCTGTGCTGAAATCAACTACGGTAAAACGGGAATGGAATTACCTGACAGGTTATGGTTTGCTCAATATGGAAAAATTAATTAACCGGAAAGTATCACTGGTTTCCTGTGGTCAAATCAATGGAAACAGACTTGAATTAACGCTCAGCCATGAAGTCATTGGTGCAGATAACACAGCAAATTACCAAATTCAGGGGCCCACAAGTGTTTCGGTCGTTTCAGCTAGTGTTTCAGGGAAAACGGTCAGCCTTGAATTAAACAAACCATTGAAAGAAGGATATCAGTATTCCCTAACAATTCAAAATATAATTGGTCTGGAAGAACCGGCAACAATTCCTATTCAGAATCAGAAAGGAACTATTGTCGATTACCCTGCCATGGAAAATAATGTTTATTGGTCGCTGGCAAACTCACCTTATTATATTCATAAAAATGTCGTGGTTTTCTCATATGCCCGGCTGAAAATCGAACCTGGCGCCCATCTTGTGTTTATGCCGGGAACAACTGCATTGTCCGGTTTGGAAATATCTGGGGCATTAGAGGCCCGCGGAACAGTTGATTCACCCATCATTTTTGAGCCGTATAAAGGATCTGGGATAACAGATTGGGCGGGTTTATATTTTTCAAGTAAAATTCCGAACACTACCATAAGTCATTGCCGGATTTTTGGCGCTGAAATGGGAATAGCTTGCCTAAGTAACAATCTGACCGTTGAAAATTGTATTGTCGATAATTCGACTGAAATTGGTATCTTAATTCAGAATTGTGCCCCGACTATTTTCCGAACGCAGATTATAAACACGAAAGGGGTGGATTTTGGTCAAGCGATTCAGCTCAGTGGCGCATTAAATTCACCTGTGTTGGAAAATTTGTCAATTCACAACAGTGTCACTGCCGGGATTGTCTGTTTTAATTCCAATCCTCAAATAACAAATTGTATTCTATCGAAAAATTCTTACGGCGTATATTCCGATGGAGAGGCTGCCCCATCAATTACATATTCCAATGTTTGGGAAACCAGCGGAATCGAGTACGTCAATGTTTCGCCCGGCACTGGCTGCATTTCTTCAAATCCGCAATTCATGAATTCGGCTAATAATGATTTACGGCTCAAAGATGATTCTCCTTGCGTGGATCAGGGAAATCCAGCTCAAATAGATTTGGATGGTTCCCGCATCGATATGGGTGCTCTGCCGCTGGTGAGTGTACCGGATTTGATATTTCCCGAAGATGGTACCATTAATCACCGGACAGATTTGGAATTGAAATGGCAGAAGAATAAAGGCGGTATTGAATTTGAAGTAGTAATTGCCACTGATGATCAATTTAAAAACGTCCACGATTCGACGAGAACAACTCAGACATCATTTAAGCCAAATGAATTGGATATTGAAACTACATATTTTTGGCAAGTCAAAGCCTTTAACGGATACTGCTGGAGCGATTGGGGCCAGGCACTATTTACTACACCAGTCCGGCAATTCGTTTCGGAAGTGCCTGATATATTCGCGCTTGATCAGAATTATCCGAATCCGTTTAATCCGACTACGCAAATTAATTACCAACTTCCCCAAGCTGCCAATATTCAAATTCAGATTTACAATTTGCATGGACAGTTGATTCAAGAAATTTTGAACAAAGAAAAAAGCGCCGGTAAACACAGCGCTGTTTGGAATTGTGTGAATCAAAGAGGGGGCAAAGTTGCCAGCGGGATTTATTTTTATATGTTGACCGCGAAAAATGATCAACAAATCTTGTTTCAACAAAACAAAAAAATGGTGATGATGAAATAAGATGTAAATATAAGTTTGTGAGGCGATTTAACTGTTTGAGAATTAATAAAACCAAAAAGGAGAGAATTATTCTCTCCCTTTTGGTTCAGAAACTTTTCCCCAATACGTTATTTCTCTTCTTCCTGGGGAGCTTCTTCTTCTTCTGCTTCACCTTCCGGTGGTGCTTCTGGTGCCGTTACAGTTGTATCGACCGGAGCTTGTTCAATTTCCTCAGTCTCTACTTGCTGTTCTGCTTCCTGTTTTTTTGCGCAGCCATTAAAAAGAACTAATGGCAATGTGAGCAAAAGAAGAATGGCAACGAATTTTTTCATTTGAGTTCACCTCCCTCATTTATTTTATCACAAATAAGGCACCATGCCTTATTTTTGCTATATGTTACTTTGTAGTAACATACTTTAACAATATATGATTTTTTTTTCTGTTTGTCAAGATAAAAATTTATTTGACAGGATAATCACTTGTTAAATAATAGAAAAGGTGTAGTTTTTATTGGTTGGGTACCAATATAAGATTCCTGTATAGTCACATTATAGTATTACAAGTTCAATCTTTGTTTTTTGTGCAAAAGTTTTTAAATCCAGAACAATAAACTCATACAACGAAAAGGCTGAGGCGAAGGCTAAGGCGGAGTAAGGTAGAAGATTAAAGGATTAAGGATTTTTTTTCCTTCGCCTTCGCCTCAGCCTTTGCCTGCACTTTAGTGCGCTGGGTTACTTAAATGAATACAGACTATAGTATTACCAGTTGAATCATTGTTCTTTTGCACTAAAGTATTAAAATTTATGCAGTTACCATATTATTTATAAAGGAAACACAGACTGTGCAAAAGTTTTTTTAACCCAGATCAATTAACTATTACATCGAAAAGGCTGAGGTGAAGGCTAAGGCGAAGCAAGATATAAGATTAAAGGATTAAGGATTTTCTTCCTTCGCCTTTGCCTCAGCCTGCACTTTAGTGCGCTGGGCTTCACTTCCCTAATTCACATGCACCCTCCCTCGATCAGAATGACATCTAATCAACGAATAGCTGCGAGTTAGTTATTAATTTTAAATCTTATAAAAAATCACAAATTGAAAAAATCAAATCAAAATGAAAATATTAGATCATTAGGTATCCGGAATGACGGTGTGTATTCCATGACATTACAAAATATCACATATACGGCAGAGATAGTGCATTTTTTAGCACTTTATTTCAATAATAAATTTATAGTCTTATATAAGTCAAAATGTAGTAAAATTATACTTCTGCCTGGTGTTGCAAAATTGCTTAAAAATCTTATATTTACACGTTAAATTTAGCACTCTTTTATAGTGAGTGCTAAATGGAAGGTTTACTAATTAAAGTAAATTAATTAATCAATAAATAATCACAAAAACTAATTTAGGAGGAGTGTCAATGAAAATTAGACCTCTAGCAGATCGGGTTGTCGTACAACCGATGGATGCAGAAGAAAAACAACAAGGTGGTATCATAATACCTGATACTGCAAAAGAAAAACCCCAGCAGGGTAAAGTTGTGGCTGTAGGACCAGGAAAAGTTTCTGAATCTGGTCAAAAGATCGCAATGGAAGTAAAAGTTGACGATGTTGTGCTTTATGGAAAATATTCCGGAACAGAAGTGACAGTTGAAGATGAAGACCTGTTAATTATGCGTGAGAGCGATATTCTTGCAGTGTTATAAAAATGTTAATTTGAAATAATCCAATTAAGGAGATAAAAAATTATGGCAAAACTTATAGATTTTGATTTAGACGCGCGAGCCAAGTTGAAGGTCGGATTGGATGCTTTAGCAGATACTGTTAAAGTAACTCTCGGACCCAAAGGTCGCAACGTTGTATTAGATAAAAAATTTGGCGCACCAACAGTAACTAAAGATGGTGTTACAGTTGCTAAGGAAATTGAATTGGAAGACCCGGTTGAAAACATGGGCGCTCAAATGGTAAAAGAAGTTGCTTCAAAAACCAGCGATATCGCAGGTGATGGAACAACCACAGCTACCGTATTAGCCCAGGCAATTTACAAAGAAGGTTTGCGAAATGTTACTGCCGGTGCGAATCCTACTCATTTAAAACGCGGTATCGATGAAGCAGTTAAAGTTGTTGTTGAAGAGATTAAAAAAATGAGCAAAGAAGTTCAGGGCAAAACTGAAATTGCTCAAGTTGGTTCAATCTCTGCAAATAACGACCGTTCGATTGGTGACCTGATTGCCGATGCAATGGAAAAAGTTGGCAAAGATGGTGTTATTACAGTAGAAGAAGCAAAAACGGCTGACACTTTTTTAGACGTTGTTGAAGGTATGCAATTTGATCGTGGTTACCTTTCACCATATTTTGTAACTGATGCCGATAGTATGGAAGTTGTGTTGGATGATCCATACATTCTTATTCATGACAAAAAAATCTCTGTTATGAAAGATTTACTCCCGATTTTAGAAAAAACTGCTCAAGCCGGCAAACCATTAATGATCATTGCTGAAGACATTGAAGGTGAAGCATTGGCAACATTAGTTGTTAATAAAATTCGCGGAACCCTGAAAGTTGCTGCAGTTAAAGCTCCTGGTTTTGGCGATCGTCGTAAAGCAATGTTAGACGATATTGCAGTGCTTGTTGGTGGAAGAGTTATTTCCGAAGAGACCGGTTTTAAACTTGAAAATACAACAATCGGTGATTTAGGAACTGCGAAACGAATCACTATTGATAAAGATAATACGACTATCGTTGAAGGTGCTGGCAAAACTGATGATATCAAAGGCAGAATCAGCCAGATTAAAAAACAGATCGAAAACACCTCTTCAGATTATGATCGTGAAAAACTTCAAGAGCGATTGGCTAAATTAGCCGGTGGCGTTGCTGTATTAAATGTTGGCGCTGCTACAGAAGTTGAAATGAAAGAAAAGAAAGCCCGCGTTGAAGATGCATTACATGCGACACGCGCTGCTGTTGAAGAAGGTATTGTCCCTGGTGGCGGTGTTGTTTACCTTCGTACTCTGAAAGCCTTAGACGCATTAA
Organism: Candidatus Zhuqueibacterota bacterium; assembly: GCA_016783825.1. Lineage (GTDB taxonomy): Bacteria > Zhuqueibacterota > Zhuqueibacteria > Thermofontimicrobiales > Thermofontimicrobiaceae > Nigeripontimicrobium. Next base: position 17,466 of record JADHVV010000004.1, read on the forward strand.
AATTAGCCGGCGATATGCAGATTGGCGTCAATATCGTGAAAAGAGCTTTGGAAGAACCGATTCGTCAGATCGTAGAGAATGCCGGTTTTGAAGGTTCAATCGTTGTTCATAAAGTAAAAGAAGGCAAAGGCGCATTTGGATTTAATGCAGAAGACGAAAAATACGAAGATTTGATGGAAGCCGGGATTATCGATCCGACAAAAGTTTCCCGAATCGCACTGGAAAACGCAGCCAGTATTACCGGTTTAATGTTAATGACTGAAGCAACAATTGTGGATAAACCGGAAGACGAAGCAGCCATGCCCCCGATGCATCCAGGTGGCGGTGGAATGGGTGGAATGGGCGGAATGTATTAAGATAAAGATTAGTTTAGATATTAATTTAAATATTAATATACTTTTTCCTATTAAAAGCCCTGGTATTTTAAAATACCAGGGCTTTTTTTTTAGCTTGACAAAATTGAAATGTTTTCATATATTTAAGATTCTAAAAATTGACTATGCGAGCATGGTTACCATTGTCATTCTGAGGGAGCTTGCGACCGAAGAATCTCCCCAAAATTAGCACTTTTGTTTAAATCATACGAGATTCTTCACTTCCCTACTTCACCAACCCCCTCCCTCGTTCAGAATGACATTAATACAACGAATAGTTGAACAGAGGCGAAAAAATTTGAATTATTAATAGATTTATAAATGACATCCATATACCTGGGACTGGGTACAAACCTTGGAAAACGGGAAAATAATCTTTCCCAATGTGTAAATCTTTTGTCGGCTAATCAAGAAATTGATTTAAAAAAATTATCTTCAATTTACGAGACCGAACCTTATGGATTTACAGAACAACCAAGGTTTTTAAATATGGTCGTTGAAATCGAAACCATGTTGGCGCCAAATCAACTATTACGTGTTACCCAAGATATTGAAAAAAAATTAGGCAAAAAAAAGTTGTTTCATTGGGGTCCCCGAAAAATTGATATCGATATTCTGAGCTACCAGGATCGGGTGATAAAACAAGAAATGTTAACAATACCACACGCACAGCTACATTTACGGAAATTTGTGTTAATTCCTTTGAATGAAATAGCACCGGGTTTTATTCATCCTTTGTTTAACAAAAACATAAATCAATTATTGGATGAGTGTCAGGATGAATCAAAAGTGACAAAAATCATGCATGGTAAAAATTTAATTTCTTAAATTAGTAGAATGGATATTAAACAGGCATACATTGCAATTGACGGCGTTATCGGCGTGGGCAAAACGACTTTAGTGAACATGTTGACTAAACGTTTCAAAGGTAAAGCTGTTTATGAAATAGTAGAAGAGAATCCGTTTTTAGCTGATTTTTACCAGGATCCAAAACGATATGCTTTTCAAACGCAAATGTTCTTTTTGTTAAGCCGCTACAGGCAGCAGCAGGAATTGCCCCAGCGTGAGCTTTTTCACCAATTGTTAGTTTCCGATTATATCTTTGCCAAAGATAAAATTTTTGCTTATTTGAACCTGGAAGACCGCGAACTTTTTTTATACGAAAAAATTGTCAAGTTAATGGAGCGGGATATCCCAAAACCGGATCTTGTTATTTATTTAAAGTCCACTCCCGATCGGTTAATGAATAATATTAAAAAACGGGATCGTTCGTTTGAGCGGGAAATGAAATTTGAATATATTGACTCTTTGAACAAGGCTTATAATAATTTTTTCAACTTGTATGACGCAACACCGCTGTTAATAATCAATGCAACAAGCATGGATTTTGTTGATAATAACAATGACTTTGAAAAAATTGTTGAATTAATTTTTACAGATATTAAAGGTACTTATATTTTTGAACAATAAATTTTGGTGAAATTATGTCTTTATTCAGACTGATTCTTATTGGAATAGCAATTTACTTAATCAGCAAAGTATTTAAAAATTTATTAAATCCTCCCCCACAAAACAGGCATGTTGAAGGAAATGCACAAACACCAGATCCAATTAATCTTTCAGGAGCTGATATTGAAGATGCGGAATTTGAGGAAATTGATGGGGATGAAAAGAACGGATAGTTAATTCTACTTTGTCAGATTAGAAAAACTACTAAAGAGTTGTCATTCCGGTACCACGGGCACTTCCTTCGGTTGCATGTTTTTTTCCGGAATCTCTTGCTAAATTCAAACGAGATTCCGGTATTCCGCTTCGCTTCAACCGGAATGACAAGCGAATAACGATAATGTGACAAAGTAGAATTAATTGATTCCTAAAATCCAAAAAGCAAGTGGACAGGTCGTAGATCCCGATTTATCGGGATTAGCGGGATGTTCAGGATCGACAGGATGTTTTTTAATGAAAGATAAATATTTAAATATTATGGTAATCTGTGTAATGTCATTTTTGATATTTGAAATTGATTGCCAGGCACAGGACGTAAAAGAAGACAGTATTAAAGTAACAAATGGAAAATTACAAACAGTACAGGATAGTGTAAAATTAAAAATAAAAAATCCAACAGGTGCAATGATTCGCTCACTGGTTTTTCCTGGTTTGGGTCAATGGTACAATAATAAGAAATTTAAAGCATTGATTGTTTTTTGTGCTGAAACCGGGTTGTTAGCAAATGCAATTTATTTAAATCAACAATTGGTAAAAAGCACAGAAGATTGGGAGCGGAATTTCTACATTGAAAATCGGAATATTTCAGTCTGGTGGTTAATCGGTGTTACCTTACTGAGCCTAACAGATGCTTATGTTGATGCTCATTTAGCGGATTTTGATGAGAGCCCAATCTTATCATCTATAAAATTTCAGCCTATTGTGGCGACAAGAGATGTTGGATTTGAAGTATCGCTTTGTTTTAATTTTTAAATTTCTGGCTAATTAGGCTTGAACGAAAACTCTCATTTTTCTGTCATTGCGAGGAGCGGAGCGACGAAGCAATCCCATTAATAAGTGCTTAATATTCAAGAGATTGCTTCGCTCCTTCGTCGTTCGCAATGACAGGTGCATTTTTAAATTTCACTAGTTTTCGTTCAGACACTAATTAATAAACACAAAATATTTCGGAGGCTATTTATGGAAGGATTTTTTTCGCAGACATTTTATGGGAACACAATTGGACAATGGTTCCTGGCATTACTGGTAGTCGTGGCTGCTGTTGTTGTTGGAAAAGTTGTTTATTGGATTATTAAAAATTTCATCCACAAGATTACAGCTAAAACAAAAAACAAACTTGATGATATAATCATCGATATGATTGAAGAACCGATTATGTTTGCAATTATCATTGCCGGTGCATGGTGGGGATTATCTACTTTGACTTTTGGTGAAACGGCAGAATCTTTGATTGGACATATTTATTTTATTTTAATTTTGCTTAATATCGCCTGGCTTATTACACGGTTGTTTGATTCACTAGTTAATCATTTTGTCGTGCCGATTGTTGAAAAAAGCAAAAGTGATCTGGATGACCAGGTTTTACCAATTATTAGAAAAGGTTAAAATTAGTTGTTTGGATTGTCGCAATCATTGTCGGATTAAATAATGCCGGAATCCAGGTGGCCCCTTTACTTGCTGCTCTTGGTATCGGGGGGCTTGTATTTGCCCTGGCAGCGCAGGATTCGGTGGCTAATTTATTTGGTGGTTTTACCATCTTTATGGACAAGCCATTCAAATTAAGAGACAGAATAAAGATTAGCGGTTACGATGGAACAATAAAAGAAGTTGGCATCAGGAGTACGAGATTAGTTACCCTCGAAGGGCGAACGGTTACACTCCCGAATAAAGTGTTTACCGGGAGTCCGGTTGAAAATGTATCGTCCGAACCAACGCGAAAGGTGGTTTTAAATCTTGGGTTAACCTATGACACGGACGATAAGAAGATCGAACAGGCGATGGCGATTTTGCAGAAAATTGTTGATAATAATGAAGGCATTGAAGAACCTCCGAAAATCGCCTTTAATCAATTTGGAGATTTTGCACTGAATATTCTTTTTATCTATTATATCAAAAAAGGCGCTGACATTCTTGGCACACAGACAGCGATTAATTTGGAAATTTTAAAACAGTTCAATAAAAGCAAACTTGAATTTGCATTTCCATCTCAAACGATTTTTACAAAACAGATTTAATGTGATTTGTTACTGGTCATTGGTTAATTTGTCATTAGTCATTAGTAATGACAAATGACACCAATGACTAATGACAAAATGACCAATGACTAATAAAAACCAGGAGGTATTTGTGGCAGCAATAGAAAATAGCCGGGGAAACTGGGGTTCGAAATTTGGTTTTATCCTGGCGGCAGCAGGTTCTGCAATCGGTCTTGGAAATATTTGGAGGTTTCCCTACGTAGCTGGCGAAAATGGCGGAGCAGCATTTGTCTTTATTTACATCTTGTTTGTTGTACTGATTGGTTTGCCGGTTATGATTGCTGAATTATCAATTGGTCGCAAAACCGAAAAAAATCCTGTTGGTGCATTTAAAACACTTTTCCCACCGAGTCTTTGGAAGTTAGTTGGCGGGTTAGGCGTTTTAACGGGGATTGGTATCCTTTCTTTTTATGGCGTCATTGCCGGTTATACTTTTGGTTATTTTATTAAAATAATAACAGGCGGGTTGAGCAATGTTGTAACTGCATCCCAGTCCGAAGAAATTTTCAAATCGTTCACCGCAGATCCATTCATGTCCATTGGATTGCTATTTTTCTTTGTCTGGCTCACAGTAATGGTTGTCATGGGAGGTGTGTCTTCAGGTATTGAACGATGGTCTAAAATTTTAATGCCGGTTCTTTTTGTTTTATTAATATTATTAGCTGTTCGATCTGTTACCTTGGAAGGATCTGGTGCCGGATTAAGTTTTTATTTGAAGCCTGATTTTTCCAAGATTTCATTTACGACTTTTGCTCGCGCTTTAGGGCAGGCGCTGTTTTCATTGAGCCTGGGAATGGGCACTATGATAACCTACGGCAGCTACATTGCAAAAAAAGATAACCTGGTTACCTCGGCGGCTTTTGTTGCTTTTTTCGATACGTTGATTGCAATTTTAGCCGGATTGGTAATGTTTCCCGCTCTATTTGCCATGGGAATGGATCCCGCTGGCGGCGCCGGTTTGGTGTTTGTGGTTCTCCCCTCAATTTTTGCAAAAATTCCCGGGGGAATGATTTTTGGCGCTGGTATTTTTCTGCTGCTGTCTGTGGCAGCATTAACCTCGACGATCTCTTTATTAGAGGTGCCGGTCGCCTATTTTGTAGATGAGCACAAATGGTCTCGGAGAAAAGCTGTTATCTCGATGGGCATTATTACGTTTATTATTGGCATCCCCTCGGCTTTATCATTTGGAGCAAATTCATTCCTCTCTACCATTATCGCTGAAAATTTTGGATTTTTAGATATGATGAATGCCGTGTTTGGTAACTATTCGCTTTCCATCGGCGCATTTTTTATTGCCATATTTGCCGGGTATAAATGGGGGGTAAAAGCCGTGGCTGATGAATTGGAAAAAGAAGGAAATGTATTCTTTTATAAAAAAGCCTGGGCATTTTTAATTCGCTTTATCTGCCCCCTTGCCATTTTCTTTATTCTCAGTTACATTGCCTGGACGGGGAATTATTTTTAAATTAATTGTCCTAACCTGAATAAACCAGAATGGATGTTGTTGGCACTAATTCAATTTTGAAAATAATATAAGGTAAAGGAAAAGGTGAAGGTAAAGAAAAACAAAAAACTTTGCCTGGGTGTAAACCAATAATTTCGGATAATCAAAATTAATGAACAAAGCCAGGAGATTCTTATTATAGCAGAATGATTGATAGCAGAATAATTTTATTTAATAGTTTAAGCTCTGGAATTACATAAAGTTAGTAATTGAATATTATAATCTGCTATCGCCGATGTCAACCTGGATGTTGACAATATAACACTTTTCATTTTTTAATTATTCTGCTAAAAATTATTCTGCTATTTTAATAATGATTCGAACTCAAAAAATCAATCTTTAATACAATAGTTCTATTCTAAAATAAAACAAATGGTTACAGTTTTTTACACTTTTCAGGCAAATTCCGAAATTATGGGATTGCACCCCTTTGCCTTTACCTATACCTTTCTATTGGTTAGAATAAATATTTTTTTATTCGATGGACAATAAATATATTGTTTCTAAATTTAAAGAGATAAACATGAATCGTGACGAAGCATACAAACTTTCAAAATCTAAATTTTCAAACAAGAATTTGTTCAAACATGTGCTTGCAGTCGAAGCTGTAATGAAGGGGCTGGCAGCACATTTTAACGAGGACGAAGAAAAATGGGGACTGGCAGGTCTGCTCCATGATTTGGATTATGAACAAACGATGAATGATCCGGATCGCCACACATTAGTAACCGAAGAAATGCTTGCAGAATATAGCCTCGATCCTGAAATTATTGAAGCCATCAAATGCCATAATGATAAAGCTCCCAGAAGCAAACAAATTGGAAAAGCGATTTATGCGGCAGATCCGGTAACCGGGCTAATTGTCGCAGCAGCGCTCATGCATCCTGATAAAAAATTAGCTTCGTTAGATGTGGAATTTATTTTAAGACGCTTCAAAGAAAAAAGATTTGCCGCCGGCGCAAACCGTGATCAAATAAAAACCTGTGAAGATTTGGAACTTTCTTTGGAAGAATTTTTGGATATTTCCTTAAAATCAATGCAAAGCATTCATAAGGAACTTGGATTGTGAAAAATAGTTTTTTGATAGTTGTGGTTTTTCTTTGGATTTTACTTTTTCTTTCACAAACAGCAAGTGCGGGCAATTTTGAATTAAAAAAAATACAACCGGAAAAATTTCAATTACAAAAGATCACCTTCACTGTTTCGGATTCCTGGTTCAGCAGGGATAAAGCGCATCATTTTTTGACCAGTGCTTTTTTAACAACAGCAGGGTATTATTATTCACGGGAGCTTAATAATTTTTCCAATTTTAAATCACAGCAGCTTGGTATTTCTTTCTCACTTTCTTTCGGGTTAATAAAAGAGATTCGGGATGGAATACAAAAAAATAATTCGTTTAGCTGGAAGGATTTAGTGGCGGATATTTTAGGGATTGCTGTGGGGCTGGTCTTGGTTTCGGATTGATGGTGATATTAGTATTAATCGTTTTTAATTGCTCGATCTCATCCAATCTTTGAATGTCAGGTGAGCGGTTACAGATTTTGAGAGTTAGAAATTATAAAGGAGAAGTATTATGACCAATTTAACAGTACAACTAATGGACAATGATTTCAAGCGTTTGATTAAAACAGCTAAGCAGCGAGGAAAATCTGTCCAGGCGTTAATTTATGATTGGATTTCACAATTACCGGAAGTTGAAGAGTCCTATGATGTAACGGATGATCCCATTTTTACAATTGATGGATTCGAATCTGATGCTCCAAAAAACTTGTCAATAGATTTAGATAAATTTATTTATGGAGATAACTGATTGCGATGGAAAAAATATTCGTAGATGCTAATGCCTGGATTGCCCTGAGCAGTAAAAGAGATCAATTTCATGATAGCGCTGTAAAATTGAACAAAAAGCTATTGAAGGAAAAATATCAATATGTAACTTCAAATTTTGTGCTTGACGAAACTTACACTGGATTAGTAATGAAGGTTGGACATTTTGCTGCGGTTGATTTCGGAGAACGAATACGTGATTCAAAAATAACAACAATTATTCATATTGCCGAAGAATTAGAATATGAATCATGGAAACTATTTAAACAGCACAAAGACAAATTTTTTTCATTTACAGATTGCACATCTTTTGTAATAATGAGACAGTTAAATATATACAAAACCTTCACCAATGATCACCATTTTGAACAAATGGGATTTTCAATTTTATTAAAATAAAAAAATCAATTATGACTACAACTTGGAATGACAAACCACGAGAAGAATGCGCTGTAATGGGTGTTCACAACCACCCCAACGCAGCTAATTTTGTTTACCTGGGGCTGTATTCGCTGCAGCACCGCGGGCAGGAAAGCTCCGGTATTGTAACGAATGATAAGGGCACATTTTATAAACACGTCGATATGGGTTTAGTGGCTGATGTCTATTCCAAAACTTCGGATATGGAAAGATTAATTGGCAACATTGCCATCGGTCACAACAGGTATTCGACTACCGGGAAAGTCAAGAAGGTAAATGCACAGCCATTCGTCGTCAGTTCAAAGTACGGTCCAATGGCAATTGCCCATAATGGTAATTTAGTAAATTCACAATTTCTTCGGCGTCAATTGGAAGATGAAGGGGCAATTTTTCAAACAACCACTGATACGGAAATTGTCCTGCATTTGATCGCACGGTCTAAAAAGGGAAAAATGATCGAAAAGGTCATTGATTCATTGGATCAAATTAAAGGGGCATTTTCCCTGGCAATCATGACGCGGAAAAAATTAATCGGAGCGAGAGATCCCAGGGGATTCCGTCCCCTCTGCATTGGGAAAAAAGATGGCGCGTACATTTTAGCATCTGAATCGTGCGCTTTTGATATTTTGGATGCTGAATACATCAGGGAAGTTGAGCCAGGTGAGGTAGTTGTTTTTGATAAAGACGGAATGTCAACTTACAGGTTGACGGAAAAAGCGGAAAATAGTGGCTGTGTTTTTGAGTACATCTATTTTTCACGACCGGACAGTCGCATATTTGGAGAAAAAGTTGACAAAGCCCGTCGTAAGCTTGGTAAAATGCTGGCGCTTGAAAAACCGGTTGATGCTGACAGGATCATCCCCGTCCCGGATTCAAGCAATACAGCGGCACTGGGTTATGCACAAGAAGCCGACATCCGTTTTGAGATTGGTCTCATCAGGAATCATTATATCGGCAGAACTTTTATTCATCCGGTTCAATCTATGCGCGATTTTAATGTGCGCATCAAATTTAATACTGTCAAAGGTGTGTTAAAAAATAAACGTATCGTTCTCATTGAAGACTCAATCGTTCGGGGAACTACCCTGAAACATTTAGTAAGAATGGTTCGTAATGCGGGTGCTGAAGAAATTCATGTGCGTGTCAGTTCTCCGCCAATTCTTTATCCGTGTTATTATGGCATGGATTTCCCGACAAAGGAGGAGCTAATCGCCTCCTGCATGACTATCGAGAAAATGAGAAAATATTTAGAAGTGGACTCATTACATTATCTATCGCTTGACGGATTATTAAACTCGGTGCCTCAAAAAAATTGTAGTTATTGTACAGCATGTTTCAGCGGTGAATACCCAATTACCCCGGATCATAAAGCGATTAAATTTCAATTAGAGGATGGGATTGTAACCGATTAATTAGTTGGTCATAAAGGTTTTTTCAAGACTTCGTGGAATAATGGAGTGATGGATTTTTGGAGTATTGGATTATTGTAAAATCCATAACTCCAAAAATCCATCACTCCAATACTCCTAATGACCAAACATCAACAATGGAAATATAGACAAAATTTTGTCGATGTTTATATCATTAGTTCACAAAATTTCTGCCTGGAGACATAAATGTTCAAAGTCCCATTAAAGTATGTAAAACCGTTTGACTATTTATTTATCCTTCGTCCTACGTTGTTTTTCCCAATCTGGATAATGATGCTTGCCGGGTATTCGGGTTTTTACACATTTAATGGAGAAGACAAATGGTTTTCGTTTTTCACCGATTGGATTTCGGTGTTAAATTTCTTACTCATCACGCTTGTTTCCGGCGCTGTTTTTATTCTCAATCAATTAGAAGATATTGAAACTGACAAAGACAATCAAAAGCTGTTTCTTATTTCCGAATCTTATGTCCGACAGAAAACAGCACAGACGATTGCCTTTATTATTATTTCTGTTTCGCTAATCATCTTTCTCGTGGAAGATATTTACCTGTTTTTAATAAACAGTTTAAATGTTCTGTTTTGCGGATATTTATATAATTATAAACCGTTTTGCTGGAAAGACCTGCCTTTTCTCGGTGTCTTTATCAATATAGTTGGCGGTCTGTTCCTTTTTTTAAGTGGGTGGATAATTGCCGGATTTGGGCAGTGGAAAGCGTTTATTTATGTGATACCATACCTTTGTGCGTGGGGAACTGTCATGCTGTTAACGACTATTCCCGATCTTAAAGGGGATAAGTTACATGATAAAATAACCTTTGCCGCGCGTTTTGGTATCAAAAAAACTATTTGGACGGCAACAATTTGGGTGTTGTTTGGATTCATTGTAGGAATTTTTAATAAAGATTACCTTGTTATTTATTCAATTGTTTTATCAATTCCAATATTTGTTATAATGGTATTCAAGCCAACTCAGGCCTGGATTTTTGCATGTATCAGATATCCAATGCTTTTTATCGCTCTTTTGCTCTGTCTTAAATTCCCGTTGTTTTTCTTTGTGCTGTTGGTCAATTACTATATTTCTAAAGTTTATTATATTTCAAGATTTGGGTTGGATTACCCAACGTTTAAAGTTAAGGAGTAGCATTAATGATAAAGATCAAAAAAGATTTGTGTGATTTTTGTGGAACCTGTGTCTCAGTTTGTCCTGATGATGCGATTGAGTTATTTGAAACAAGGGTGATAATTAATAATGAAATATGTACGGATTGTTTGAGATGTGTAAAAGTATGTCCTTTTGATGTATTGGAGGCTGGATCATGAAAGATTATTATGATGTGATAGTTGTTGGCGGCGGTCCTACCGGATCAACAGCAGCCAGGCTTGCTGCTGAAGGCGGCGTAAAAGTTCTTTTATTGGAGAAAGATCGTGAGATCGGAATACCTGTACGCTGCGGTGAAGCAGTGGGAGAAAAGGGAATTAGTAAAATAGTGGAACTCAAAGAAGAATGGATTGCTAATCATATTAAAGGCCTCCGTTTGGTTGCTCCGGATGGTACAAAAGTCAAAGTCCATCACGAAGATGTGGGATTCGTGTTAGATCGAAAACGATTTGATTATGATCTTGCAATGAACGCGGCTAATGCCGGGGCGGAGGTTGTAACAAAAGCTTATGCATTTGGTTTGTTAACAGAAAATGGGACTGTAACAGGCGTTAAGGTTCAATATATAGGAAAACAATATGATATCCGTTCAAAAATTGTCATCGGTGCAGATGGTGTGGAATCACGTGTAGGACGTTGGGCTGGATTGAAAACAAATCTAAAATTAAAAGATGTTGAAACCTGCGCTCAAATGACAGCTACCAATATAAATATTGATCAAAATTACTGTGATTTCTATTTCTCTTCTGATATAGCGCCAGGTGGTTATCTCTGGGTGTTTCCGAAAAATAAAAATACAGCCAATATAGGCTTGGGTTTGGCAGGCGATAAAGCTCAAAATAAATCACCATTATCATATTTAAAAGATTTTATGAAGAGTAATTTCCCGGATGCTTCTGTTTTAACAACTGTTGCCGGTGGTGTGCCGGTTGCGCCTTACACGGAAAACATAGTGAGTAACGGTTTGATGTTAGTCGGCGATGCTGCGCACCAATCGAATCCGATTTCAGGGGGCGGAATTGTTCTGGGAATGTTAGCTGCTCAAATTGCAGGGAGAATTGCTTCTGAAGCTGTAAAAGAAAACAATGTGAGCGAACAAAGATTGTCACAATATGTAAAGGAATGGGAAAAGGCAGGTGGAAGTAACCATCGGCGGGCATATCGACTCAAAGAAAGTGTGGCTAAATTAACAGATGATGACTTGAACAAAACAGCCGCAGCCATCCAAAAAAAGCCGGAAGATAAACATACGGTAGTTAATATTTTTAAAGCCGCTTTGATAAATCAGCCCAAATTAATTCCGGATATTTTTAAGATATTTTTGGGGTAGAAAAAAATTGAATTAATCAAAATAACAATTTAGTTGAAAATTTCTGCAATAAACAGACTCTTAAGAATTTGAAGAGATTCTGGGTGCTTGATCCTCGTTACTGGATACCCCCAATCCATCCAGCATCGTGTATCATCAAATTTTAGACATATTCAAAGACTTATGTAAAAAAACAAAAAAATAACTTGTAATACCTTAAAAAGGCAAACGAATGATCAGTAAACTTAAACAAAAGTTATCCAGGACCCGGGAAGGAATTGTTGGCAAAGTGAAAGCCTCAGTAAGTTCCCGCAAAGAGATAAATGAAGATTTGTATGAAGAGCTTGAAGAAATATTGATCAGTGGTGATTTGGGCGTAGATCTCTCACTGAATATGATTGAAGAAATCAGGGAAAAAGTAACGGATTTAGGTGTTAAAAAACCTGAAAATATAATCAAGTTTTTTAAGAGCGCCATGTTAAAAACGTTAGATGGCGAATCAAGCAAAGTACAACCGAAAATTAATGATTCATATTTTTCACCTGGAATAAAACCTTATGTAATAATGGTGGTTGGTGTGAACGGCACTGGAAAAACGACCACGATAGGTAAACTTGCGGCACATTTCTGCCGTCATAATAAAAAGGTTCTCCTCTCGGCAGCAGATACCTTTCGAGCTGCGGCGTCCGAGCAATTGGAAATCTGGGCAAAGCGCGCCGGGGTGGATATTATTCGTAATCAACCGGGAGCAGACCCGGCTGCGGTTGCCTTTGATTCTTTGCAGGCGGCAACCAGCCGGGACGTTGACGTTTTGATTGTGGATACGGCAGGTCGTTTACATACAAAGTCAAATCTAATGGAAGAATTAAAAAAGATACACCGCGTGCTTGGAAAAGTAATTCCAGAAGCGCCGCATGAAACGCTTTTAGTATTGGACGCGACTACCGGACAAAATGGTTTAAACCAGGCAAAACAGTTCACCCAGGCAGTTGGTGTAAATGGAATTGTTTTAACGAAACTGGACGGCACTGCAAAGGGGGGCATCGTTCTTTCTATCTCGAACGAGTTGGGATTACCTGTTAAATTTATTGGCGTGGGGGAGCAGGTCGATGATTTGGAATCCTTTGATTCAACCGAATTTATTGAGGCGTTGTTTCAATGAAAATATCTGTGATTACACTCGGCTGCCCCAAAAATACGGTTGATTCCGAATACTTATCCGGCCAGCTTTTTGATAAAGATGTTCAATTTACCGAACATGTTGAAACGGCTGATGTTGTTATCATTAATACGTGCGCTTTTATTTTGCCGGCGCGTGAAGAAGCAATCGAGACGATTTTGGAGACGGTGGCATTAAAGAACAATGGGAAAGTAAAACGAATTTATGTTACCGGTTGCCTGCCGCAGCGCTACCAGGATGAGTTAAAAGCTGAAATTCCTGAAGTCGACGGATTTTTTCAACAAAAAGATTTCACAGAAATTGGCAGAGAAATAAATGCGCTGCTGAATAAAAATACTAATGCGGTTTCGTACAATCGAAAACTGGAAACACCAGCCCATTATGCGTATCTTAAAATTTCAGAGGGTTGTGATAATCGCTGCAGCTATTGCACCATTCCGGGAATTAAAGGGAATTTTAAAAGCCGACCAATGGGAAAATTAGTCGCGGAAGCTAACCGGTTGGTTGATAATGGTGTTCGGGAACTTATTCTGGTTGCGCAAGATACAACATATTATGGGTGGGACAAGAGAGATAAGCAAGCGCTTAAAAACTTAATCGGCGCATTAGCAGAGATCAATAATTTAAAATGGATCAGAATTTTATATGCTCATCCGGCGCACTTAGGTGATAATGTTATTCAGCTCTTTCAAGAAGAAGAAAAATTGTGCCGATATATCGATATGCCGATTCAGCATATTTCGGATAATGTATTGAGATCAATGGGCAGGCATGTCACAGGAAAAGAGATTCAGGAAAAAATTGATAAGTTAAGAAGCGCAACTTCGGGAATAGCAATTCGTACAACATTGATGGTTGGTTATCCCGGGGAGAGCAAAAACGATTTTTTGCAGCTGAAAAATTTCGTATCGCAGATACAGTTCGAGCGCTTGGGTGTTTTTAAGTTTATCGCGGAAGAAAATACTCCTGCGGCGAAAATGGAAAACCAGGTCGGTGAAGATCTAAAAGAAGATCGGCGCGAAGAAATTATGGAAATCCAATATAAAATTGCACAAGAAAAGAGCCGGGAATTTCAGGGACGGACTATTCCTGTCCTGATTGACGGTAGAAACGAAGATAAAGAAACGTTCCTGGGAAGAAGCGAATGGGACAGTCCGCAGATAGATAATCTGGTGTATGTAAAAGGAGATGTTCAGGTTGGGGGATTTTATCAAGTGACCATAAATCAAACTGATGCTTACGATTTGTGGGCGGAAAAGGTAGCTGGATAATTTACTCGTTATAGTTTAGTTTGTATTATAGCATTTTTTTATTTCGTATTTACGATTTCGGATTCATATCGATTTTGGATTTACGATTTCGGAATGCTCCACCCCTTCCCCCTTAATTTAGTGGTAGGGAGGAATAATTCCGAAACCCGAAATCGTAAATCAGAAATTTCATAGGAGGTTTCCAATGATTAGAACTAACAAAACCGTACATAAATTGTTGTTGTTTTTCATTTGTGTACTTTTATCAGTTGGAATAGTTGTGAGCCAGTCAAATTCAAATGCTTTATTACCTGTTTTTTATTATGATATTGTGAGAGTTGATTCACAGGAACCGGGTATGAGTAGATTTTATATTTATTTTAAAACCGCTTTTGATGAATTAACTTTTGTGAGAGAAGACAGTGTTTTTAAAGCGTCATACGAGGTGTCATTAATCATCGCGGATAAGAAAAATTTTCAAGTCGATGGCAAGGTTTGGCAGGAGGATGTTGTTGCTCAAAATTTTCAGCAGACCAACACACGGAAGACATTCAGTTTATCTTATCAAATGTTTGATTTGGAGCCGGGAGATTACAAGTTATCAGTTGGCTTTACCGACCTGGAAACAAAACAGACAAGAACGATCAAACAGAAGATTAAATTAAAAGACCTCAAAAAAACAAAATTAGCGGTTAGCGAAGTTGCCTTTGTGAGGAACCTTGTAGCTGATTCATTAGGAGTAAAATCTTTCAGCCCTGAAGTTGCTGATTATTTACTTGATTTATCCAATAACCTTTATGCATATTTTGAAATTTATAGCAAAGAAAAAGAGAAGAAAGCTTACGAGATATCTTATACAATAAAAAATGCAAAAGGAAAAAAAGTTTTTCAAGATAAATATAAGCGAAAAATGGATGGCGCGCGAACATTAGATTATTTTTCATTAGCTAAAAGAAACCTTTCTCAAGGACAATATGAATTGAAATTAAAAGTCGTTCAAGGGAGAAAGGGGACTGAAACAACAAAAAAATTTACTGTCCGTTGGGCAGATCTCCCTTCCACAGTAGCAGACATTGAACTTGCGATACAACAGTTAAAGTACATAGCCGATAATAAAGAGTGGGACAAATTAAGAAAAACCGGTCGGGATGAAAAATTAAAAGCATTTAAAGAATTCTGGGCTAAACGCGATCCAAGTCCGGGTACGAATAAAAACGAAAGGATGGATGAGTACTATAATCGCGTTGCGCATGCTAACCAGAGTTTTAGTGGTTTCCGTGAAGGCTGGAAAAGCGACATGGGTATGATCTTTATTATTTTTGGCCTGCCATCTGATATTGAACGCCATCCATTTGATACTGATACGAAGCCTTATGAAATTTGGTATTATTACACAATAAACAGAAATTTTACATTCCAAGACAGAACAGGGTTTGGCGATTACAAATTACTAACTCAGAACTGGCATGAGTGGAGAAGTTTGATAAGGTACTGATTTGTGAACAAAAAAATGATTTACGAATAAAGATTAACGATTTTTGATTTATGAAGGAATGGTGTTTGAAAAAACAGAAGTCATTAAATCAACAATACCTCTAAAATCGTAAATCGTTAATCATTGTTCTAAGATCAAAAGAAGGAACAGCAAAGGTGGTGAACTATTACAAAAAAATTAGTTTAATACTAAACAACTGTTAAAGATTAAATGAAAGTAGAGCAGAGTGAACAAAAACAAAAAGATTATTAAGCCCAAACAACTTTCAAATGGCGCTACGATTGGTGTTGTTTCCCCGGCAAGTCGTCCATCAGATGAGCAAAAATACAGCAACGGGATTCAGTACTTGAAAAATTTGGGCTACAAAGTAGTAGAGAGTCGGCATGTTCTGGATAGCTACGGCTACCTGGCAGGTAAAGACCGGGACAGGATTGATGATTTGAATTTAATGTTTCGCGACTCCCAAATAGATGCTGTTTTCTGTTCCCGGGGCGGATATGGCGTACCGAGAATAATAGATGAGATAGACTTTAATTCGCTTCAAAACGATCCAAAAATTTTTGTCGGCTACAGCGACATTACCTCACTCAATTTAGCGATATTGGCGAAAACAGGTTTGATTTCTTTTTCGGGCCCGATGGTAGCTGTTGAAATGGGCGCGGGAATTGACCAAATTACAGAGCAAAATTTTTGGAAAACTTTAAAGACATCAGAACCGATGGGTATTTTGGAGAATCCTTCGGACTTACCAATACAAGTTGTTAAATCCGGCAGAGCAAAAGGGAGGCTTTTAGGCGGCTGTCTCTCTCTCATTAATGTCGTTTTGGGAACGCCATTTTGTCCCGATTTTAATGAAACAATTTTATTCATCGAGGATATTGAAGAGGAACCCTATCGAGTTGACCGCTACCTGGCGCAGTTGAAAATGGCGGGAGTTTTGGATCGGATTTCAGGGTTGGTAATCGGACAATTTGTTGATTGTATCCCCGGAGATCCTGAAAAGCCAAATTTGAAACTTGAACAAGTATTCGACGATTACTTTTCGGATTTGGATATTCCAATCATCTCAAATTTTGCTTATGGGCATGTGCCGGTAAAACACACTTTACCTGTTGGAGTACAAGTTGAATTGGATACGGAGAATGGGGGATTGATCATATTAGAAAGTGCTGTTAATGAAGGGTAATTAGGTAATTTGGTAATAAGGAAATTAGGGTAATAGGGTAATAAAAAATTTATTGGCACCACGAATTCCCAATTACCCAATAAACTAATTACCCAGTTATCTTAAACTTGTCAGGATACTAATTATGGAAAAACTTAAAATTGCAGTATTAGCTTCTGGTAGAGGATCAAATTTTAAGGCGGTTTTAGACAACATAAAACAAGGAAAACTAAATGCGGAAATATGTGTTGTGATCAGCAATAAAAAATCCGCCGGCGCTTTAGAGATTGCAAGAGAAAACCAAATCCCGGCTTTTTTTGTTTCCGCCAAACAGCTACCTGAACAGAGCGATTTTGATGATCGAATAATGGAAATTTTGGATGAAACAAATGCCAACTTTATCATCCTGGCAGGTTATCTGAAAATGATCGGCAAAGAGATCGTTCGAAAATATAAGAATAGAATTCTCAACATTCATCCGGCGCTGCTGCCATCATTTGGCGGTAAAGGGATGTATGGACATTTCGTACACGAGGCTGTGTTAAATTACGGCTGCCGGGTTTCCGGTGTAACGGTACATTTGGTTGATGAAAAATATGATACGGGTTTGCCAATTATTCAACGCTGCGTTCCGGTTAAAGATAGCGACACGCCGGAAACATTGGCTGCGCGTGTACTCAAAGAAGAACACAAGGTTTTCACAGAAGCCTTGAGATGTTTTGCTGAAAATAGAATTGAAATTGATGGTAAGAAAGTGAAAATCAGAGAAAGGTAAAACAAACATGAAAAAAATATTTTTAAGAGTGCAGCTGTTCGTACTGTTTCTACTGTTGATCTTTAGCTCCCTGCAATCTCAAACACCGGTCGATATGGTGGACATATCGGACATGGATTCCACAATAGTTATTGACCTGCGATATGCAACAGCAGATAATTTTTTAAACGACACGCTGTATTCAGCAAATATTTGTTTGTTAAGAAAACCTGTGGCTGAACGATTGGTGCAGGTTCAAAAATATCTTAGGGAAAAAGGTTTGGGATTAAAAGTTTGGGATGGTTATCGCCCGTTATTTGTGCAGAAAAAAATGTGGGAAACACTCCCGGATTCGAAATTCGTTGCCAATCCAAAACACGGGTCAAACCACAATCGCGGCGCAGCTGTTGATGTTACGCTGGTTGATTTAGAAGGCAAAGAATTGGAGATGCCCACTGGATTTGATGACTTCAGCGAAAAGGCGCACATTAAAAGCACAAACATAAGCGATGAAGCAAAAAAGAATCGAGAAATTTTGCAGGAGGCGATGAAGCGATTTGGTTTCAACCCTATCCTTTCGGAGTGGTGGCATTTTAATGATAAAGATATCAAAAAATATTCGGTAATGGATATCCCTTTGAATTATTTTGAAGCTAAAATGAATAAATAAAAACAGGAGGTTCTTCTCTAACCATGAAAAAGATAAACCGCGTTCTGATAAGTGTTTATGATAAACAAGGTATCGTTGACTTTGCACGGTTTTTACACGAGCAAGGAATTGAAATTATATCCACCGGTGGTACGGCTAAACTGCTAACAGAAAATGGGATTCAATGTATGCCGGTTTCTGACGTTACAAATGCACCGGAAATGCTCGATGGCAGGGTGAAGACACTTCATCCAAAAATTCATGGCGCAATTTTAGCAAAGCGGGATAATCCAGACCATTTGGCGCAATTGGAACAACATGGCATCACACCGATTGATATGGTGGTTATCAATTTGTATCCATTCAGCGATGTCATTAGCATGCCTGGTACGACGCTTGATATAGCGCTGGAAAATATAGATATTGGCGGACCAACAATGATCCGGGCGGCAGCAAAAAATTTTAATGATGTGGCTGTCGTTACTTCGCCACTTCAATATGATTTTATAATTGAAGAAATGGAAAAAACTGAAGGTAATTTGTTGCCGGAAATCAGAAAAAAATTAGCTGCAGATGCTTTTCAACTGACGAATTTGTACGATGGGATAATTTCAAAATATTTGAGCAAAACAGAAGAAGAACAAAAGTATCCTGATAATATTTCAATCAATTTCAAAAAAATACAAGACCTGCGCTATGGAGAAAATCCCCACCAGGGCGCTGCATTTTATAAAGAAGTCGGCACCTTAAATGAGGGAATTACAGGGATCGAGCAGCTTCATGGCAAAGCGCTTTCATTTAACAATATTATGGATTTGGATTCGGTCGTAAAAATGGTGAAATCTTTTGAAGCGCCATGTTCTGTGATTGTTAAACATAGTAATCCATGCGGCGCGGCAGTTGGCGACAATTTGTTTTCAGCGTTTGAAAAAGCGTTTGCAACAGATTCGGTTTCTGCTTTTGGCGGCATATTTGGCTTCAATCGAAAGCTTGACTTAAAGACGGCGGAAGAACTGAGAAAAATATTTATCGAGGTTATCGTAGCGCCTGATTTTGCTGAAGATGCTTTTCAATTACTCTCCAAAAAGAAAAATCTTCGTTTATTAAAAATGAAAATGAACCAGGAGATAAAAAACGAGTTGAACTATAAACGTGTTGCCGGTGGTTTGCTGATACAAGATGAAGATGTTAAAAGCGTGGATGAACTCGACTTGAAAATCGTTTCAAAACGCCAGCCATCAGAAAGTGAGTTGAAGGCAATGAAATTCGCCTGGAGAGTTGTGAAATGGATTAAATCGAATGCAGTGATTTTCTGCTCTGCTGATAGAACCATTGGGATCGGCGCCGGGCAAATGTCGCGGGTTGATTCATCTATGTTTGCGGTGGAAAAAGCGAAGAGAGCCGGATTACCTTTAGCGGGCACGGTTGTTGCTTCAGATGCATTTTTTCCGTTCCGTGATGGTGTGGACGCCGCAGCTGAAGCCGGCGCAACAGCAATTATTCAACCGGGCGGATCGGTTCGTGATGAAGAAGTGATTCAGGCAGCGGATGAACAAAATTTAGCAATGGTATTTACGGGAGTCCGACATTTCAGGCATTAATGAAAATACTGAATTCGCAAAAAAGTATTTGGAAGGTAATTTGGTAATAAGGGGATTAGGTAATTTGGGTAATAGGGAAATTGGGTAATATAAAATTTTTAGCTTTAGTAATTCCCAATTACCAATTATACTAATTACCCAGTTACCTTTTGGTTCTGGCTTGTCCAGGTTAGGTAATAAAGGAATTGGGTAATAAAAAAAAACAGCTTTAGTAATTCCCAATTACCAAATACACTAATTACCCAGTTACCTTATTGGTCTGCCTTGTCCAGCCTGGGGCTTATAATTAACGCCTATATTAAAGAGGCTTATTATATTAATCTAACTATAGAGGGAAAAGTGCACTCGAAATTATTTCAGATCGGGCCGTTGGAAATTCATGCCTACGGTCTAACATTAGCGTTATCATTTTTAATTGGCATTTATTTAGCCATGTACCGCGCTAAAAAGAATGGAATTGATCCCAATAAAATTGTGGATCTTTCAGTTGTTATTGTGATCAGCGCAATTTTAGGTGCAAGGTTTTTATATGTTATCTTTCATTTGGAAGAATTTACAGGAAGATGGCTCGATACAATTAATCCTTTCCAGAGTTCCGGGCAAATTGGCATTGCCGGGCTAACCCTGTTGGGTGGTTTTATTGCAGCTGTTGTTTTTAGCATTCTTTTTATGAAAATTAAAAAACTACCGTTGTTAAAAATTTCCGATATTATGATTCCTTCGATGGGATTGGGCATATTCATAACACGGATAGGTTGCTTCTTTAATGGCTGCTGCTATGGCTTGCCAACTGATGCTTCATGGGGAATGGTATTTCCCCAGGAAAGCCCGGCTGGTTTTATTTTCCCCAACCAGGCTATTCATCCAACACAGCTTTATTCATCAGTATATGGATTAATTATTATTGGTATATTGCTGTTTCTGGAACGATATAAAAAATTTGATGGATTTTTACTTTATACTTTTTTTATACTTTATGGGATTTCTCGATTTTCTGTTGATTTTTATCGTTATTATGAGGACAGCATGGTTATTGGCGGGCTTTCAATTTCAGTTAACCAGGGGATAAGTATTTTTATGATTGTTTTGGGAGCTGTTCTTTTAATTGTTTCATATTTAAAACAAAAAAATGCAGCACCGAGCGAGGTATAAATGGAGTAACCAGTTGATAAAAAATAAGATATGCCGATGCAGAAAATATAATAAAGTTTTTTTGTGATAGGTTAACAGTACGCAAATCTTTTAGACAACCAGTGAATTAATTTTAAATATCAATAATATTTTTTACATTATTAATAAAAATTAAAAAAATACCTTGACTTTATTGTTAAAATTTAATAAATTTTCATTATTAAGTTCATCAAACTCTTTTAGTTATGATAAAGGAGAATTGGTTTGAAAAAGAAAAACATTCAATTTGGTTTATTTTTAGTAATTCTTATCTTCTCTAATGTCGTCCTGGGTGGTGGTGAGCAGACTAATTTCGCCTTTGGATTAAAGGTAGGATTGAATCGAATAGAGGGAGATTTAAATAGTCCGCTGTTTAAGCCATTTACTTATGGAACAATTCGCTATAATTTATTCGAATATCTTGCCATTGGATTTGAAAGTGGTTATTCCGTAAGTGGCAGCAATGAAGATGAGAAAAGAGGGCTGCCTGAGTTTCAATCTACGATTGTGCCTTACGAAGGACAAGTGATTTTTTCCTTTTTGCCGCTGCATAAAATCAATCCGTACGTTGTTCTCGGCGGAGGTGGTTTCTATTGGGAGTATACAGAAAAAGGGCAAATCCCTCACCATTATTACATGCCGGATAGTAGTGGGAATATTGCTCAGCATGATTATGGCAAAAACATGAAAGGATATGATTCTTTTTTCAAAAGTGGCGGCGGTGTTGAAATACTATTGAACAGGAACAACAATTTATATTTTGATCTTGGCTTTACATTTCGATACTCTTTAACGGATATGCTTGATGGAATCTTTGATGGAGACGAAAATGATGGATTACTGGATATTTACGGAGGCTTAACCTACTATTTCCGAGGGTCAACCAGGGGAGACAGGGACAATGATGGAGTCCCTGATGAATTAGATTTGAAACTTGAGATAAAAGAAGATCCTGATGGATTTATGGATCATGACGGGAAACCGGAAGCGATTCCACCGTCTATTAATACCAGCGGCAGTGATTCCGATAGTTTAATTGCAGATACAGAACCACCTGTTGTTATTCATGCGCCGATTCATCGCGTTGAAGCTGGTCGGGATATTAACATTAAGGCTGATATTTATGAAAAAAAATTAAAAACGACTTCACTAATATACCGTCCCATTGGATTTGATGGATGGAAAGTAGGCACTTTAAGATCTAGAGGGGGATCTTCTTTTGAGGGAATCATCCCCAAGAGATTTGTTAAAAAGCAAGGTTTGGAGTATTGTGTTATCGCAGTAGATGAAGCAACAAACGGGGTTGGATATTGTGGTTTGCCAAAACTCCCTGTGAGAGTAGAAGTACTTTCTCATCCAAAAACCTGGCGAATAATAAGTGGCGCTGCTGCATTAATAGGTTGGGGCGGTTCCGGGTATTTAATTTTAAGAAAGCAGAAATAAAATGTGTAAGAGGAGAATACGATGAATTCAATAAAAGTATTTTATGTTTTTTTTCTCCTTATCTTGGGTCTTTTTTTCATCGTTAGTTGTGGAACAATGCGACCTGAAATAGATACGGAAGAAGGATTTATGGATGAGGTTGAAGGGCAGAATCAATCTGAGATCGATGAATTATTCGGTATCATTAATGAAAGTGAACAACAGCAGGATGAAAGCTCAGGAGATGATGAGGTTCTGCAATTGCTTGGCATAGAGAAACAGCAACCTGAACAGGCTGGAGTTCAGGAAACAAGCCACGGTCAGCAAGATGATCAGCTGCAAGGAGAAATACAAAGATTAGAACAAGAATTGTCTAACAAAGAAGCTGAAATCACTGACCTGAAATCCGATGTAATGGCAAAGGACGAGGAAATTGGAATACTTGAAACCAGCTCTACAACGGCACCTGAGCCCAGCCAGGGAAACGCAGATATGACCGGAAATTATCGGGAAGATTATCAATTAGCGTTACAATCATATTATAATCGAAATTACAAAACAGCAATTCAGATGTTTGATGAGTTGTTGGCTGTTAACTCTTCTCACTCATTGTCCGATAACTGTCGCTATTGGATTGGAGAATCTTATTACGGGTTAGGAAATTATAACCAGGCAATCATAGAATTTACAAAAGTTTCTTCGTTTAGTAAATCCAATAAAATGGATGATGCACAACTTAAATTAGGACTCTGTTTTTGGAGATTAGGAGATTCGGAAAGAGCGGCGCAGGAATTCGAAAGATTGATCAGTGATTACCCGGAAAGTGAGTATATAGAAAAAGCCCAACAATTTCTTGCAAAGATACAGTAGAGAATTTTAAAGATAAAATAACTGAAGGTCGAAGGGAAGTTTTCTTTTCGACCTTTGTTTTATAGAGTTTAATTAAGAACCAATCAAACAATATTGAGGCACCAATGCGAAAGACACTGAAAATTTTATACATTTCTTCTGAAGTTTCCCCTTTTGCAAAAACCGGCGGTCTGGCAGACGTGTCAGAATCATTACCCAAAGAGCTCAAAGAATCTGCCCATGATATCAGGATTTTTATGCCGAAATATGGGTCGATTAATGAAAGAAAATTTGTTCTAAGAGAAGTGATACGTCTCAAAGATATCCAGGTGCCTGTTGGAAACAAAGTTGCGGTTGCAAATGTAAAGTCTTCATTTTTGCCACAGGCGAAAGTTCAAATCTATTTTATTGGGAATAAAGAATATTTCAGCCGCACCGGCTACTACGTTGATCCAAAAACCAATAAAGATTGGAAAGATAATGCTGAACGGTTTATTTTTTTATGCCGTGCAACATTGGAAATACTCAAAAAGCTGCATTGGCAACCCGATATTATTCATTGCAACGATTGGCAAACAGCATTAATCCCATATTTATTAAAAACTGTTTATCAAAATGATAAATTTTTTAAAGATATAAAAACATTGCTCTCGCTTCACAATCTTTCGTTCCAGGGAATATTTGAAAAAAAAGAATTTGCACTATTAGCGTCATCGCAAGACGTTTCAAAACCAGACAGCTCATTAGAATTTTTTGGGAAAATTAACTTTCTGAAAGCGGGAATCATAAACGCTGATTTTTTACATACCGTGAGTAAAAGGTATGCAAAAGAAGTGCAACAATCTGATGAATATGGATTTGGACTTCAAGATATTTTAAAGAAAAAGTCAAAAAAATTGACTGGCATTATAAATGGTGTTGATTATTCAATTTGGAATCCTGAAACTGATAAACTCCTTCCCAATACTTATTCCAGGAAAGACCTTAAAGGCAAAATGGAAAACAAACGTTTGTTAGTTGAATCCCATGGACTGATTTTTAAGGAAAATATACCTGTTTTGGGAACAATTTCCAGGATTACAGAACAAAAAGGATTTGATATTATTATAAAGTCGATTGACAAAATCATGAGGCTTGATTTACAATATATTATTTTGGGAACCGGCGAAATAAAATATCATAAATTGTTAGAAAAGTTAGCAAAAAAATATCCTGGTAAATTAGCAGTTAATATAAAATTTGATGACGAGCTGGCTCATCAAATTGAAGCCGGGGCAGACATGTTTCTTATGCCTTCGAAGTTTGAACCTTGCGGATTGAACCAACTGTACAGCTTAAAATACGGAACCATACCAATTGTCCGGGCAACCGGTGGTTTAGCAGATACGGTAAAGAATTTTTCTCAAGAGACAGGCAGAGGCTATGGTTTTGTATTTGAAGAATATTCAAGCGCTGCATTAATAAGTACAATTGAAAAAGCTATTGCAGTATATCATAATGACAAATTATGGAAGAAATTGATTGAGCGCGCAATGAAGTTAGATTTTTCATGGCAAGTAGTAACGGAAAAATATTTAAACTTATATAACTCACTCCTTAGTTAGACTCATCTTGGGCGCAACCTCGTGCTGATTTTAAATGTTTATTGCTTTTCTCTGCACTAACTTCTTAGGAAATCTTCTATTTGCATTGTTACATACTGGAACAATGTTTCGCATCAGAACAAGGAAATCAACAAGTAACAACAGGCCAATGGTTGTAAATTCCTTAATAATTTGACAGATAGGTAAGGCAATCATCTGGTTATTCCAATGGCATTGAATTTGCTATGCCCATGACATTCAGTAATTTAGAGCAAAATAGTGATTGCTCTTAATATACTCGTTAAGGTTTACTTTGTAATATAATAACAAATAAATTTTTCTTCATGGTTGTAAAGTTAAGAATATAAAATTATGAAAAAAATGCAAGGCATCGATTTGTCATATAGCCACCTTGGGGTAAGGGGGGATGTAACATTATTAAAATTAAAAGGATTTTTAGATACAACAACCTCGGCAGAAGTTTCAGCAAAGATGAGAGAAATGATAGGCTCGGAACGCTACCAGTATATCATTGACATGAGTAGTGTTAACTATGTCAGCAGCGCCGGTTGGGGGGTGTTTGTTGGTGAGATCAGAAGTATTCGCGAAAGCGGGGGCGATCTGAAAATAGTTCAAATGACACCGGATGTTTATGACGTTTTTGAGATGCTGGAATTTGATAAGATACTTGAATATTATGAAACCATAGAAGAAGCTGTTAATGATTTTGATATGTGTATGGGATTGGATATTACCAGCAATACGAGAATAGCAAGAAGAGAAAATGCACCAGCAATAGAATTTACCACTCCATCACCAAAATCAATCGCAACCAAAACAGTAGTTAAAGGAGATTCTAACAAAAGAGCCCGCTTCACTTTTACGAAGCCAACAATAGAGGAATCTACCTTACCATTAGTTGAAAAAATAAAAGTGATTGTTATTGACAATCCCACTGGTGGGCTATTTAAGATTAAAAAGAAGCTGAACACACAACGGTTCGGTTATGAAAAGGTTGGCTTGATCAAAGTATTTGAAATTTTAAAAAATTATAACCTGGAAACTAAAGAAAAACGCTATCGATTCTACCGGTCTCGTTGATATTTTCCCGCTAAATATACTAAGGTCAAAAAGGATTTGAGATTTTTTCTTTTTATGAACTCACCTAAGTCCTCTCTTAAAAAGCGAGGATAAAAAGGTGAAATCTCAAAACCACTTTGTAATGAGTATGTTTTGGCAGAATGGGATCGGTGTAGATCATTGAATGGAGAAAGGACACCAAAAATGATAAGAAAAAAGAAAAATACCTTCACCTGGTTTACCCTGTTTTTAATACTGCTTTTTTCAATAATCTTCGAAAGTGTATTAGGAACTCTTTCGGCTCAATCTCTTAAAAAAAATGAATTTTACCCGGGAGATGCGTTGTTAATAACTTTTGTTGATATTTACAAAGAGGGCAATAAGAAATCATTTGATATTGGGGGAGAGTATAAAATAGATACGCGCGGTTATATTATGATGCCGTTGATTGGTTCTTTAAAAGTAATTGGATACAATCGTTTAACTTTGGCAG
Organism: Candidatus Zhuqueibacterota bacterium; assembly: GCA_016783825.1. Classification (GTDB taxonomy): domain Bacteria; phylum Zhuqueibacterota; class Zhuqueibacteria; order Thermofontimicrobiales; family Thermofontimicrobiaceae; genus Nigeripontimicrobium. The sequence goes on from JADHVV010000004.1 coordinate 43,943, forward strand.
AAAAAATTAAAAAAGAATACAAAGCCTATTTTACTGAGCCATATATTACAATTTTACCGCTGATCCGTGTAACACTAATGGGTCCATTTTTTAGACCAGGTTCCTATCGCGTCGATCGGGATGTTTCATTATGGGACCTGATAGATCGAGCTGGGGGACCGCGTGACAATTGTAATTTAAATAGTATTAAAGTAGTCAGGGATAATAAAGTTGTTATCAAAAACTTACTCGCCAGTTTTGAAAAAGCACATTCATTAGCAGAGATTGGTATTGAGTCGGGAGATCAAATAAAGGCGAAAAGAAAAACTGAATATACTGTACGGTTAATGTTGGATTATATTAGGTTTGCAATGTCAATAGTTTCTATGTATCTCATAATTAGACAATATAGATAACATTTTACAAAATGGGGAAAGACACCAAATGGATAAGAAGTTAAATGAAAACGATTTCTTTTTTGATGATGATTCAAAAGATGATGAAATAAATATAGACGTTAGAAAATATGTTCTAATGTTGTTGAAACGAAAATGGATTATACTAATTGTTTTTCTGCTCGTAGCTATTCCATGGGCATATAAAATTCAAAAACAACCACCGGTTTACCGGGCGTCGTGCACCATTCGGTTTAGAAATCTTGCTTCCGGAAGTCAGAACGATATAGATGCAGGTAGGATAATTGAGTTTAAAAGTCGAACTTTTGCTGAAGAAGTTGTCGCTCAACTTGGATTAACACTTGAAATTGATGGAGAATTGGAAATTTTAAGACAGGATGTGTTTGATGAATTTTTTACAACTAAAACACCTAATAGTGGTTTTTATAGACTTCGTTGGGGGCAGGACAGTTCACTTTCAATAAACAGGGTGTCAGGCGAAAATGAATATAAAGTATTCCAGGGAGATATAAGTAGCGCCAACAGGTTACAGGAAACTGATAGTGGTTTCTCTTTTCGCTTTACAAAAGATTTCATTTCCTTGCCTAATGAGATAAATTTTAAAATAAATCATTTCAGAGCTTCTGTACAATATTTTCAATCGCGAACAAGAGTGAACACCCGTGGCGGATTGCTTTTTTTAGAAATGGCTGATAAAAACCCGGTCTTTGTTGCAAAAAAAGCAAATAGCCTGGCAGAGTTATATGTAGCGGAGAGTAAAAATTTAAAAAAATCCACAATCGAAAGCCAAAAAAGTACCATTAAAGAGCAATTAATGTTTGCTGAACGAGAATTGGATGAGGCAGACCAGGCATTAAAACAATTTAAAAGCCGTCACAAAGTGAGTTTGGGCGCCGAGACAAATGAGGTGGTTGGAGATTTAAAGCAAGTTGAAAATGAACTTGAGGAAATGGAAAAATATAACGAGGATTTAAATATATTACTTGAAAAATTAGAAAGTTATTTAGCAGATCCGAATGAAAAAGACAAAGCAAAATATGTATATCAGCAAATAACTGAATTGGGTACATTTTCTTCAAACCAGAGAATGGGGTTGTTAAGGAAACAACTAAGAGATGTCCAAAGGGAATATGAAACAACAGTTACGCAATTTTCTTCGTCCCATGAAAAGTCACTTAAACTGGAAAATCAATTGAATGCGCTTTATTCCAAGATAAAAGATGAGGCTATTACACATGGTAGAGAGCTGCAAAATGATATTTCAATTGAGTCGGTAAGAAAACGCGAATTGGAATATAAGCTGGCTCGCCTTCCTGAAGAAGAGTTACAATTAACAGAACTGCAGCGCCAATTAAATGCTAAACAAGTGTTTAGACAAGACTTATTAACGCAAAGTCAAAAAGTCCAGTTGTCTGATGCTGTTGAAACTGAGGTTATTGACATCCTCGATCCTGCCTTGGTGCCACATAGTCCAACGAATGCGGATAAAAACATGAAAATGGCTATTGGCGCCGTATTCGGATTGATCTTAGGAGTGGCAGTTGCTTTTGTACTTGAATTTCTTGACAAAGCAATAAAAACTGTGGATGATGTGAAACGATATCTTAAGCTCCAGGTTTTAGGTACAATCCCGCATATTGATTTTAAGGATTTGAGCGATTACCAGGATTCAGAAAAAATAAAACAGATTGATCAACAACTTGTTACTTACGATTATTCTCCAACTCCCATTGGTGAAGCATATCGATCTTTGCGGACCAATCTTGTCTATTCAAAAAATACCGGGAGGGTGCAAAGTTTTGTAGTTACCAGTTCTGCACCGGGTGATGGAAAATCGTTTACGTCTGCAAATATCGCCATTTCTATGGCGCAGCATAAAAGTAATACATTATTAATTGACGCTGATTTGCGGAGGGGCGTGCTTCACAATACGTATGGCGTTTCCAAGGAACCCGGGTTCACAAATTACCTGACCGGTATGGTTGGATTGCAACAAATAGTAAATGAAACGCTTATCCCAAATCTTTCAATGATAAGTTGTGGTTCGTTATTGCCGAATCCATCGGAATTGTTAGGCTCTCACCAGATGCAGCGCTTTTTAGATGAAGCGAGACGAAAATTTGATGTGATCATTTTTGATAGCCCGCCACTCAATGCAGCAACTGATGCAATTGTACTTGGCACCCAGGTTGATGCCCTGGTGTTAGTGGTTCGCTCAGGAGTTACCAATAGAGATATGGCAAAACAAAAATTGGAATTATTTCGAAACGTGCCTGTGAAAATCCTTGGTGTGGTTTTGAATGGGACATCCGCTGAATTCGGACACGATGGCTATAGCTACTATCACTATTAATAGGGAAGAAATATGCACTATTTGATTACCGGCGGAGCAGGATTTATCGGGTCACATTTAAGTGAACGTCTTTTATCGGAAGGACATGAGATATTATGTATCGATAATTTTAATGATTACTATGATCCAAAAATAAAAGAGAAAAATTTAAAGGTAAGCCAGGATTACAACAATTTCCGGCTGATCCCCGGGGATATACTCGATGAGGAACTGTTAGACAAAATTTTTAGGCAAAATCAATTTGATGGAATTATCCACCTGGCAGCCCGCGCAGGAGTTAGACCATCGGTGTTACAACCAAAATTATATGAGGAAGTAAACATCCGCGGCACTTTGAACCTGTTAGAACAGGCAAAAAACAAAAACATCAAAAAAATTATTTTAGCTTCGTCCTCATCTGTGTACGGTAACAATAAAAAAGTACCGTTTTCGGAAAGTGATCCGGTTGATAACCCCATTTCACCATACGCAGCAACGAAAAAAGCATGCGAATTGATCGCTTATACCTATTCCACGCTTTATGATATTTCGATCAGTTGTTTGCGGTTTTTTACGGTTTATGGTCCGAGACAACGTCCGGATATGGCAATTCACAAATTTACAAAGCTGATTGCTTCAGGGGAGGAAATCCCGGTTTTTGGTGATGGAAAAGTTAAGCGGGATTTTACTTATTATTCGGATATAATCGATGGTCTTGTTCGCTCCATTGATAGATGTAACGGGTATAATATCTACAATCTTGGCGAATCACAAGTCATTGAGTTGATGGATTTGGTAAGCTTGATTGAAAAATATCTTGGTAAAAAAGCAAAAATAAACTGGCAGCCGCGCCAGCCGGGAGATGTGGAAATAACTTATGCCGATGTCACAAAAGCAAAAAATGAACTTGACTATAATCCACAGGTAAATATTGAAACTGGCATAAAACAATTCATCAAATGGTTTGAAGAATATCAGTCGTTTTAATATCAATGAGAAAGAAATAACTCAAATTAATGGATATGCTAACTGAGGATACTGAAGTAAATAAAAACATCCCCCTGAATCCCCCTTCAAAGGGGGACTGTTAGCGTATTCCCCCCTTTGAAGGGGGGACCAAAGGGGGGATGTAAAAAGAGATGAAAACAACAAATAATTTTATAGTATATTTTCATTGAAGTTAGCTCAAAACATAATTTTCTTATCCGTTAATCTGGGAATAAAATAAATAAACAATACTTTCTCAAAGCCCATTTTCCTATCATAACTTACTAAGCAACTGGGGATCCACATGGTAAAGGAAAAGGAAGCTTTAATTGCAAACATATTAAAGACTATTGATTCCATTGCAGTTATTATTTCCTTTATATTAGCATATTTTTTAGATTATTATTTTCGGTCGATCACAAATTTTAATGAAATGGCTTATGCGCTTGCTCCAACTTATGATGGACTAATATATTTTTCAGAGAAAAATATTGCGCTGACCATTTCGATAATTCCCATGTGGTTGATAATATTAAATCTATCCGGAGCGTATAAAGATTTCAGAACACGTGCGTTTTATAAGGATTTGGCAATAATCATAAAAGCAGGATTATTATCCGTTATTGTGCTTGGCAGTATTGTTTTTATAACGAAATTACAATTCACGAGCCGGCTTTATATTGGGATTTTTACGTTAACGACTGCCTTATGTTTAATGATAGAAAAACGTGTGATGACATTTTTGTTAGATTATATGCACGAACATGGTTTTAATCAAATTAACATATTAGTTGTAGGAACAGGAAAAAGAGCACAAAATTTCATTAGGGTTCTTAAAGAACATTCAAATTGGGGATTGCGGATAGTTGGACTGATTGATGACGAACACGAGATGTATGGTAAAGAAATTGAAGGGTACCGGGTTTTGGGTCGTATTCAGGATATCCCTTTTATTCTACACCGCAAAGTGATAGACAGGGTTATTTTTGTTGTGCCAAGATTATGGTTACATCGATTGGATGATGTGATTTTAGCATGCGAACGCGAAGGAATTTCAACTTCAGTTTCTATGGATTTATTCGATTTGAGAATCGCAGAAATGCGTCAAACAAATTTTAGCGGGATTCCTTTACTCGAAATTGAAACGATACGCGCTAAAGAGTGGCAATTACTTTTTAAGAGAACGGCTGATATTATTTTATCGCTATTTTTTATGATAATATTGTCACCAATAATTCTTGCTACTGCGCTCGCTATCAAGATAGAATCAAAGGGGGCTATTCTGTTCAATCAGACCAGGTCAGGAGTCAATGGACGGAAATTTAAGTTATACAAATTTCGGTCGATGATCGTCGGCGCTGAAATGAAAAAGAAGCATATCGAAAAGATGAATGAGATGGATGGACCTGTTTTTAAGATAAAGCACGATCCCAGGATAACAAAAATCGGTCGTTTTATCCGAAAGTTTAGTATAGACGAGCTCCCGCAATTGCTGAATGTATTAAAGGGAGACATGAGCATCGTTGGTCCGCGCCCGCCTCTTCCTGTTGAAGTTCAAATGTATGAACACTGGCAAAGAAGAAGATTGAGCTTAAAACCAGGACTTACCTGTATTTGGCAGGTCAGTGGCAGGAATAATATTAATTTTGAGAGATGGATGGAAATGGACCTGGAATATATTGATAATTGGTCACTATGGATGGATTTTAAATTAATATTTAGAACTGTTTTTGTTGTGCTATTTGGCTATGGCGCCAGTTAACTAATCAAATAAGATAATATTTCACCTGTTCATTGTTTGGAAGTCAATGACATTAAGATAAGCGAAATGTGGCAGTAGCAGTAGCAGTTAAGCCTTTACCTGCTACTGCCACTGCAACTGCTACTTTTTCAGGTTCAACATCTTAACTTAATAACATTAGTTTGGAAGTAATAATAATCAAAATGACCCCGGCATTTATTCTTTATTACTCTCCTCCCTATTATGGTTCCAATTTTATACTAAATTTTTAATTCCAACATGTTTCGTTTTGAAGGATATTTACATCATGAATATATTAATGATAGCGCCACAACCTTTTTTTACACCGCGGGGAACACCACTCAGTGTGCTTCATCGAATAAACACGCTTTCGAAATTGGGGCATCACATTGACCTTGTCACATATCATATTGGCAAAACGATTCCTTTTGAGAATGTGAATTATTATCGAATTCCCAAAATACCGTTCATTAAAAAGATCAGTGTTGGTCCATCAAAGAGGAAAATAATTATAGATTATTTTGTTTTTGTGAAGTCAATAAAATTATTAGTGAAGAATAAATACGATGTGGTGCATACTCATGAGGAGGCAGGATTTTTTGGTTATTGGCTGGCAAAAATTTTTAATACAATGCATCTTTACGATATGCACTCTTCATTGCCTCAACAGTTGACGAATTTTAAGTTCACAAAGTTAAAAATACTCATTAAATTATTTGAAGGTCTTGAAAAAAGAACAATTGAAAACTCTGCCGCATTGATCACAATTTGCCCGGAATTGTATAATTATGTAGAGCAAAACTACCCGGAAATAAAACAATGGTTGATAGAAAATGTGGCAGATAATAGCACGGTTTTTGGCGAACCTGAAATAGATGAGAAAGAATTTAAAAATAAATACCGGCTGAATTCAAATACAATTATTTTGTATGCCGGCACCTTTGAACCATACCAGGGTCTTGATCTGCTAATCGAAGCGAGTAAAGATGTAGTTAAAAACAAAAAAGATGTTACCTTCCTGATGGTTGGTGGGAATCCTGACCAGGTAGCCCATTACCGCAGCTTAGTTGAGAATAATAATTTATCCGATAATTTCGTTTTTTCCGGTCAGGTTGCTCCGGAATTGGTGCCGCGCTTTGTTGAACTGGCAGATGTTTTAGTAACGCCCCGAATTGAAGGCAACAACACACCACTAAAAATTTATTCATACCTCCGATCCGGTAAACCAATCGTAGCGACAAATCACATGACACATACCCAGGTTTTGGATGAAAGTGTTGCAGTTCTCACTGAATGTGATGCGTTATCTTTCTCTAAAGGCTTGATCAATATTCTAAATGATAATAAGTTGAAACAGTCAATTGTTGCTAATGCGAAAAATTTGGCAAAAGAAAAATACAGCTACCAGGCGTATGTAAAAAAAACGCAAGACATATATGAATATTTAGAGCAAGTAAAAATTTCCACCGGGGAGAAGCAATAGATGTGTGGCATTTGCGGTTTAATGAACAGCAATTTTGAGCAAGCAGTTGAACAGCCAGTGATCAAAAAAATGTGCGATGTGATCTACCATCGTGGTCCCGACGATGATGGAATTTATGTACAGGGAAATGTTGGCATTGGAATGAGAAGGCTGAGCATCATCGATTTGGTGACGGGAAAACAGCCGATCTCTAATGAAGATAAGTCTGTTTGGATTGTTTTTAATGGGGAAATTTACAACCACAAAGATATTCGTACAGAACTCCAAGCCCGCGGGCACATTTTCAAAACCAACACGGATACGGAAACAATTGTTCATTCTTATGAAGAATATGGCAGGGATTGCGTTCAAAAGTTGAACGGCATGTTTGCTTTTGCAATTTGGGATAACCGCAAAAAAGAGTTGTTTCTTGCCAGGGATCGTATTGGCATAAAACCGCTTTACTATTTTTTTGATAATAAGAAATTTGTTTTTGGCTCGGAACTGAAATCAATATTGCAGGTTAAAGACATTCCAAAGCGTATTGATCTGACCGCGCTTGATAATTTTTTGACATTTGAATATATCCCAGCGCCACTGAGCATTTTTCAGGATATAAAAAAATTGCCGCCAGGGCATACGCTGGTTCTTAAAAATAATAATATCAATATTAAGCAGTACTGGGACCTGCAAGTAAAAACGAATGGTTTTGATGAGTCTTTATCCAGGCAAAATCTAATGGAACTGCTGCAGGATGCCGTAAAAATAAGGCTCATGAGCGACGTGCCACTTGGTGCATTTTTAAGCGGCGGTGTCGATTCCAGTACAATTGTCGCGTTAATGTCCCGGGTGATGGATCAACCAGTAAAGACTTTTTCCATCGGTTTTGAAGACCAGACCTATAACGAGTTGAATTATGCCAGGATGATCGCCAAAAAATTCAATACGGAGCATCACGAATTTATCATTCAACCCAATGCTGTGGAATTAGCGGATAATTTGCTTCAATTTCTTGATGAACCGTTTGGAGATTTTTCAATTTTCCCAACCTATCTTGTTTCAAAAATGGCGCGGGAATATGTAACTGTTGTCCTCTCCGGGGATGGAGGAGATGAATTGTTTGCCGGTTATGATACCTATATTGCTGATCAAATGGCAAATCACTTCACAAAAATTCCGGGCTGGTTCCGAAATGGATTTGTCTCCCGGATTTTGGAAGCAATTCCGCCATCACCAAAAAAGAAAGGGCTGATTAACAGGGCGAAACGTTTCGTCGAAGGAATGAGATTGCCTGAGGATTTGCACCACACCCGGTGGATGATATTTTTGCAGCAAATGGAAAGAGGCTTGCTTTTTACGGATGATATGAAAAGCGGCATGATTGAAAAAGATTCTTACAAATTTATTCGTAACTATTTCAATAATGTGATCCCCCAGTCGGATGATGATATTAATCAACAAATGTATGTGGATGTTAAAACCTATTTGGTTGACAATATTTTAGTAAAAGTCGACAGAATGAGTATGGCGACTTCACTTGAGGCAAGAGTTCCTTTGTTAGACCATCGGTTTGTTGAATTTGCTGCAACTGTACCGGGTAGTGCAAAGCTTCAGGGTAAAAAATCAAAAGCCATTTTGAAGCAGTCCATGGAAGAGTTGCTGCCAAAAGAAATTTTATACCGGGGAAAAGAGGGATTTAGCATCCCGATTAAAAATTGGATAAAAGAAGATTTAAAACCAATGATGATGGATATTCTATCACCGGACAAAATAAAAAGAGAAGGATTTTTTAACGTTGATTTTGTTGAAAGACTTAAAAATGAACACCTAAATGGCGCTGAAAACCATAGTCATCGATTGTGGGCATTGATGATTTTTGGTAAATGGTATGATATTTATATGAGTTGAAGTTTGTAGTATTGTAACAATCATAAAAAAATGATTATTCTATCTATTCCAAGAAATGCATGGCGCAGAGAGCGTGGCGCATGGCGGTAAAACTTTCTCTATATGTCATGTCCATGCGCTATGCTCCATGCGCCATGCTTTTTTTGATTATAATTTTACTAAGCGAACCAAATATGCATTATATGAGAAACAAATGACAAGAGACCTTAAAAAATTAAGCAGCGAAAAATATGATGTTGTTGTGATTGGCGCAGGGATTTACGGCGTTGCCACAGCCTGGGACGCAACGTTGAGGGGATTGAAGGTTGCCTTGATTGATAAAGGTGATTTTGGCAATGCAACTTCTGCAAACAGCCTAAAAACCATTCATGGCGGACTGCGCTATTTGCAGAATTTGGATATCATACGAATGCGGGAATCCATTCACGAAAGAATGGTATTAATGAATATTGCCCCAAATTTAATATACCCACTGCCCGTACTGATGCCAACATACAGCCATAAATTAAAAAGCCGCCCCGCATTAGCTGCTGCATTGATCGCAAATGATATTGTTGGGTTTGACAGAAATGGACTTGATGATCCTCATAAATTCATGCCCAGGGGACACACTATGTCCTCTAAAAAATTAAAACAGCTAATTCCCGGTTATGATAAATATAATTTGAACGGCGGCGCGCTGTGGTACGATTGCCAATGTTACAACACGGAAAGGCTGGCGCTATCGTATGTACTTTCTGCAACACAAAAAGGTGCAGATGCGGCGAATTATGTAACAGCAACCGGATTTTTATCGAAAAATCAAAAAGTTTGTGGGATTAAGGTTAAAGACTCTTTGACTGGAGAAAGTTTTGATATTCAGGGAAAAATGATTGTCAACGATGGCGGTCCCTGGGTGGATAAAATTTTATCAAATTTGAATGGAAAAGTACCTGCCAAAAAGTTCAGCCTTTCAAGCGCTTTAAATCTCATAGTAGATCGGGATATCATGGGTGAATATGCTGCCGGATTATCCGGGCCGTTCAAGCATACTTTTGCTGATGGAAGCGAATACAACGCTTTCCGCATTTTATTTTTTGCACCATGGCGGGGAAAAACAATTATTGGCACAAACCATCTTCCTTATGATGGTGATTTGAATGAGTATAAAGTTACTGAAAAAGAGATACAAAGCTTCCTCGCCGATGTCAACCAGGCACACCCGGCAGCAAATATTAAAAGAGATGAAGTGTCTTATTTTTATGGCGGCTTTTTGCCCACGACCGGGTTAAATCCCAAAACCGGTGAAGTCCAACTCGTGCGGCATTACCAACTCCATGATCATAGTGTTGAAGACCAGGTAAATGGATTGATAACAGCAGTTGGCGTAAAATATACCACAGCCAGGGATGTGGCAAAAAAGACGGTTGATTTGGTTTTTCAAAAAATGGAAAAGAAATCGCCACCATGCCAAACCGAGGAAACGAGGCTTTATGGTGGCGAAATTGAGAAATTTGAAGATTTTTTGAATGATAACATAAACAGCAAGCCTTTCGGATTAGATGAAAAAGTGATGAAACATTTAAGTTACAATTATGGTTCGGCATTTCAGGATATTTTAAGTTACGGGAAAGAAAATAAAGAAGTACTACAGAAAATAACCGGCTCTGAAGAAGTCGTAAAAGCTGAAGTGGTTCATGCAGTTCAACAGGAAATGGCGCTGAAATTATCGGATGTCGTTTTAAGGCGAACTGACCTGGGATCCGGAGGCAGCCCGGGAGAGAAAGCATTAGCAGATACTGCACAAGTTATGGGTGTAGAACTCGGTTGGGATAAAACGAAGATTAAGCAGGAGATTGCCGAGGTTGAACAGGTTTATATACCGGGATATTAAATATAAAAATTCGGAGTGCATCGCCTTTACAAACTGTTCATGAACTGGAGAGTTTCATTTAAATTTTCGGGCTAAAGCCCGAATTTTCTAGAGCCAATAGAATCCCCACCATAAATGGCGGGGTTAGTCAATTGATATTATTACAAATATCCATCATGACTAACCCCACCCTTCAGGGCGGGGGGTGAGGAAAAGCCTCCACCAGTGGGCTTTAGCCCAAAATATTAAGTTCTTGGACACCCTGTTTATGTGATGCACGCAATCCATAAAGGGATTACACTCCAAACCTTGTTAGTGATATGTTAGCTGAACAGAAGGCCAAATCATTAAATTTTTTCCTTGTGTTCTCTGCCTGTGCCCGAAGGGTATGCTTTCTGCGGTGAATAAATAAGAAATTAAAAGCAATTATGGGAAATATTGAATGAGTAAAAAAGTATTAGTAACCGGCGCCACTGGTTTTACCGGCGGACATCTTGCTGAAGAATTGGTGAATAAAGGATACAAAGTGCGGGCTTTATCTTTGCCTGGACAGGATATGGATAAGTTAAAATCACTCGGCGTCGATATTGTTGTCGGAGATTTGACAAAAAAAGAGACTTTGAAAAAAGCAGTTGAGGACGCCGAAATTGTATTTCACATAGCAGCCGTTTACAGGGAGCAAAACGTCCCCCACCAGTTGTTTTTTGATGTGAATGTGGGAGGAACAAAAAACTTGTTAGAGATGTCGCTGGATGCTGGTGTTAAACGATTTGTACATTGCAGCACAGTTGGCGTTCAGGGCGAAATTAAAAATCCGCCGGCGCCGGAAACAGCTCCTTATAATGCAGGTGATTATTATCAGCAGTCAAAAATTGAGGGCGAACAGTTAGCGCTCAAATTTTTCAAAGAGAACGATATCGAAGGTGTCGTATTTCGACCAGTGGGCATTTATGGTCCGGGCGACACCCGCTTTTTGAAAATATTTAAATTTGTCAAAAACGGTAAATTTCGCATGATTGGCAGTGGAGATGTCCTTTACCATCTAACGTATGTCAAAGACCTGGTGCAAGGGATAATTTTGTGTGGTGAGAAAAAGGATGCCGTGGGAGAAGTCATTACCCTTGGCGGAAACGAATATGTTACCTTGAACGAATACATAAAAATTTTAGCAGAAGCAGTGGACGTCCCTGTTCCGAAAAAAAAGGTGCCTTTATTCCCTGTTTGGGTTGCTGCTGTTTTGTGCGAAGCAGCTTGTTATCCTTTCAGAATTAGTCCGCCAATTTACCGCAGACGGTTGGACTTTTTTACCAAAGACCGCGCGTTCGATATTTCAAAAGCTAAGAAGTTACTCGGCTATCAACCAAAAGTTTCTTTAAAAGAAGGGTTGAAAATTACTGCTGATTGGTATAAAGAGAATAATTTGTTTTAAGTTTGTATGAATGAACTGGGATTTTGATAAGTAGCAATGATTGTTTAGTTAAATATAAGTCTTGCAACATGGTAAGGTCAAGGTCGAGATCAAGGTCAAGAAAGAACAAGTTTTTCTTGACCTTGATCTCGACCTTGATACTAAATTTCACAGTTGTTATTAAATCAATTAAATTTTTAACTTGTGTCTTCGTGGCAAAAAAATATAAATGAGAATCCTATGTCAAAATCAACGATAGATAATGTAAAAACCATGGTCGGGGCGCCGCCACCGTCAAAAAAAAGAAGCATGAAAAACTTGGTGCTCACGGCTATCAAAGCAATCATTAGCGCCGCGCTCATCTACTATATTTTGAACAAGACAAATCTATCCGAAATCTGGGTGTCGGTGAAGGCAGCAGATCCCTGGATTTTATTGCTCTCCTTTTCATTACACGCAGTGGGATATTATGCCAGCGCCTACCGCTGGCGAGTGTTAGCACTGGCTCAGAAAATGGACATGCCGGTTTCATATTTAGTGAAGTCTTATGCTGTGGCTATGTTCTTTAATAATATTTTGCCAACAACCATTGGCGGCGATGCCGTCAGGGCGTATGATTCCTGGCGAAAAGGATTTCCCAAATTAAAGTCGATTGCCACGGTGGGAGTTGAGCGATTTATTGGTTTATTTGCCTTAGTCGTTTTTGCCGTAATCGCGGTCGCATTAACAGGAGAAATAAACAGCCGCGTGCCATATCTTTGGCTGTGGGTCACAATAACTTTTTTGCTGATGTGGTTTGTTTTACAGGGTATATTTCTTCAGCAAGGTAAAGCCAAAGTACTGGCAAAAATATTTTCACTGCCAGGCTTCAGTATTTTTGGAAAAATTGTCAAAAAATTTTCCGATGCCTTTGTCAATTTCAGGGGTAAAAATAAAGAATTAGCTATCTCGATAGCGCTTTCCTTGCTCCTGCAAATAAATGTAATTTTTCATTATTATTTAATTTCAGAAGCGCTGGGGCTCGAAGTGCCATTTATTAAATTTTGGGTGATCATTCCCATCGCGTTATTTGTGCAGATGATCCCTGTCTCAATAAATGGCATTGGCATTCGGGAAAATCTTTATGTTTTCTTTTTAGGGCTTTATGGCGCTTCTGTGGCATCATCGATTGCTTTTTCATGGATTGCTTATGGTATGATTTTACTACTGGGACTATTTGGGGGAATTCTTTATATTTTTAGAAAAGAGGAAAAGGTTGATTTAAAAAGTTTAGAGGAGAAAGAAATGTCGGAAAGTGAAACAACAAAAACACGGGACGAAATATTAGATACGCAGAAAGAACTATTTGACAAGAAGAAGTCTTCCATGCAAAAATACCAGGAATTAATTCTTGGTCAAAAAGGATTGTGGAAGTTGATAAAATATGAATTTGTTATGACATTTACCAATTGGCTTCCAGGCGCTTTGGGCTTATTGCTGCGAAGTAAATTATATCCAATGATTTTCGGCAGCGTGGGAAGGAATGTTGCATTCGGCACAAATATTGCAATCCGACACCCCCATAAGATTCACATTGGCGACAATGTTGTCATCGACGATCATTGTGTTTTGGATGCAAAAGGAGAAGGCAACAAGGGACTCACAATTGGCAACGGCGTATTTGTCGGAAGAAATACAATCCTCACCTGCCATGACGGCGACATCGTTTTAGAAGATAATGTTAATATCGGTTTCAATTGTGTTATTTCTTCTTTGGGCTCAATTGTTATTAAAGAAAATCATTTGATGGCAGCCTTTTGTTATCTTGTTGGCGGCGATCATGTAGCTGACCGGACTGATGTGCCGATTTTAAACCAGGGAAGAACAGCTAAGGGTATCATGATTGAAGAAAATATTTGGCTCGGCGCCGGGGTTGCTGTTTTGGATGGTTCGACTATCGGCAGAGATTCCATCGTTGGCGCCCATGCCGTGGTGAATGGAGAAATCAATCCCTATTCGATTGCAGTTGGCGCACCAGCCAAGACTATTCGTGATCGTAGAGATGGGGATAAATGAGATTTGTAAACGTGCACCAAGATATCAGTTAGGATAAGACCAAAAAATTCCAACGGATGAGCGGCCAACGGATATGGATTAAAGTTTTTAATAATTCTAAAGGATTTACTTCATTTGATGTCTGATGGTGTTTTCGTTCATTCACTGCTCATTGGTTTCTAAACAAGGAAATTTCGTAACTGTTCAGTTGTCTGTTGTATCTATGTCATTCTGAACGAGGGAGATGGGTAGTGATGTTGGGAAGTGAAGCATAGTCTGTATTTCCTTATTTTTTAAATGTGACTATACAGGAATCTCGTATTATTTTAACAAAAGTTTGAATGTTTGGGAGATTCTTCGGTCGCAAGCTCCCTCAGAATGACTTTAGTAACTACGCTGACTAGTTACGAAATTTCTTTCACTTTTTAATTCTGGTTTGTCCAGGTTGGGAGATATTCATATAAAAATCTACAATAACCAGTAACTAAAATCCGTTGGGCATAATTATTTGAAAATTAAAAGAAAAATTTAGGAAATTTATGATCGCAGGCATACTAAATAGAGATAGAGAAAAAGTAATTTCAAATGAAGAAATTTATTCGCTGTTTGATTTGCAGGAAGTACAAAAGGATCAAATAAAAATAGCTGCAAATAGAAATTTCGCTGCTGCAATAGTAGATGAAGCATTTGAAAATATTTCAGAAGTGTGGCAAAATGAAAAGAATGTTGTAGCATTTTCAGGCAATGTTTTTAATAGGAATGAGATAACAGGTTTATCTGATACCGGACGACCTTTTACTCAAATTTTAGCTGATCAATTCACCGACAAAAAAACCGCTCTTTTCAACGAACTGAATGGAAGCTATAGTTTATCGATCTGGAACAGCGAATTACAGCAGCTTGTTTTAACAGGTGATCATTTCGGGATTGAACCGTTATACTATTTTTGGGATGAAGAAAAATTGATCTTTGCTTCGTCCATCAAAGCAATATTACGTCATCCTGATGCAAAAGCTGAAATAGACTTTGAAGCGCTTCATACATATTTGTTGTTTAATTACAATCCGCGACAGGAAACGCTGATAGCAGGGATTAAAAGGTTATGTCCCGGTTATTATTTGAAATTTGAAAAGAATAATTTAACAACAGAACAGTATTGGTATTTATCATTTTTGCCCGGTAAAGAAAAAACAGAAAATCAATACATCGAAGAACTGCTTCCGTTGCTGAAAAAAAGCATAGAAATGCGAATCCCGGACTCTGAAACCCATGGCGCATTTTTGAGCGGGGGAATGGACTCAAGCTCAATTGTTGGATTGATGAGCCCGATGGTAAAAGGAAAAATTCATACTTTTTCTTTTCGATGTAAAGGCAAATCGTTTGATGAGTCCCATTACGCAAACATTGTTTCTTGCAGGTATAACACGGAACATCATTTGGTGGAATATTCGCCGCAAGAGGTGTTGTCCATTGGTGAAATCGTTGAGTACATGGATGAGCCATTTTGCGACATCGGAATAGAGGTCGCCTCATATATTTTAGGTCGCGCAGCACAAGATAAGATCAATTATGTGTTGACCGGAGATGGTGGGGATGAATTGTTTGCCGGGCATCCTGTTTACCAGGCAGATGAAGTGGCAAGGAAGTTTTCTAAAATTCCCAGACCGCTTCAAAAAATGATGACATCTGCTTTCAGCCTGTTTCCTGATACGGACAAAAAGAAAAGTTTTGCAGTTAAGGCACAAAGATTTGCTTACAGTTACGGTTTCTCCGAAAAACTTTTCAGCAACCGCTGGCGGATTTATTACAACGAACCAGAATTATTAGCGCTGTTTAGACCCGAATATTCCGGCAATGTAAAAGAAACAAATCCCCTAAAAGATATAATGGCTATTTATGATGAAGCGGATGGTAATGATTTTTTGAGCAAGACTTTATATGGTGATTATTTTACAGTTGTTAATTTTTACCTGAGAAGAATGCAGCTGTTAAGAAAATTTGGGATTGAGGGAAGAATACCCATGTTTGATCCGCGGTTAGTCGAATTTGCGGCAAAAATTCCTTCGCATCTTAAGTTGCGCGGTTCGGAAACAAAATATATTTTACACAAAACAATGGCCGGCATTTTACCAGGTGAAATCGTTTTTCGGAAAGATAAATTAGGACACAGTGTGCCGTTTAAAAATTGGCTTCGTGATGTTCCGGAAATAAGAAATTTTATTATGGATGTTCTTTCAGAGAGTACAATAAAAAGGCGAGGATATTTTGATAATAATTTTGTCCAACGCTTATTAACCGATCATTTCAGCAGAAAGAAAAACAATTCACACCGGCTATGGGCGTTGCTGGTACTGGAACTATGGATGCAGAAAAATATTGCTTGATTCTGGATACTGGATACTTGATGCTTGATGCTTGATACTTGATGCTTGATGCTTGATACTTGATACTTGATGCTTGATGCTTGATACTTGATGCTTGATACTTGATGCTTGATACTTGTTGCTGGATACTGGTTGCTGGATACTGGTTACTTGATTCTGGTTACTTGATTCTGGTTACTTGATTCTGGTTGCTGGCTGCTGGTTACTGGATTCTGGCTGCTGGATACTGGTTGCTGGATACTTAATGCTGGTTGGGATGGGGGTATCCAGAAACAAGCATCGAGTATCAAGTAACCAGCACACCAGCAAACAATAAATACAACATGAAACGTAATTTTAGCAGTTAAACACTTATGGCATCTCCAGTAGGACATTCTTTATTTGGACTTGGAATTTATTCGGCAGCGAACAAACAGTTTAACTGGAAAACAGTTTTTATTTATATTGTTCTGGCTAACCTGGCTGATTTTGATTTTTTGTTTGGTTTCGTAGTCGGAGAACCGAATAAGTATCATCACCAGTTTACACACAGCTTTGTAATGGCAGTTTTGATTGCCGGAATATTTGCATTGATATTTTGTGCAAAAAAGGGAGAAAAGTTTTTAAAAATATTTGGGCTGTTTTTTTCTGTTTACTTTTCACATTTAGTAATTGATTTTTTTGCAGTGGATAAATCCTTTCCATTTGGTGAACAATTATTGTGGCCTTTTACAAATGATTACTATTTGAGCCCATTGCCGATTTTTATGGATGTTCACAAATCAGACTTTTCCTCTGATTTTGTACAATCGTTTTTCTCAAAGCACAATTTTATTATGGTATTATCGGAAATCGGAATTTTTGGAACGTTTTATTTGATCATCGAATTTATAAAAAAGAAGCTGTTTCCTCAGGCAGATTGGAAAACGAGTAAATGAAAGAGAGCAAAATAAATATTTCCGTTGTCATCCCCATTTATAATGAGGAAGAAAATGTGGCTCTGTTATACGAGTCAATTACCAAAGTAATGAGTAAGCTGAAGAATAGTTATGAAATTATTATGGTGGATGATGGCAGCAAAGATAAGACTTTGTCAATTTTGAGGGCAATTCAAAAAAAAGATTTTCATTTACGAGTGATTAAATTCAGGGGGAATTTCGGACAATCAGCGGCAATGGCTGCAGGATTTGAGGCAGCCCGGGGAGAAAATGTCGTGGCAATGGATGGTGATCTTCAGAATGATCCCAACGATATCCCCATGTTGTTAAAAAAATTAGACGAAGGCTATGATGTCGTCAGTGGCTGGAGGAAGAATCGAAAGGATAAGTTGATATTAAGAAAGCTTCCTTCAAAAATTGCTAACCGAATAATTTGTTCGGTAACCGGTGTAGAGTTGCACGATACCGGGTGCTCGCTAAAAGCGTTCCGAAAAGAAGTCATCAAAAGAATCAGTTTGTATGGAGAATTGCATCGTTTCATTCCCGCGTTAGCAAAGCTGGAGGGCGCCAAAATAACTGAGGTCGTGGTTAATCATCGTGCAAGAAAATTTGGTGAATCAAAATACAACATAACCAGAACGTTCAGAGTTATTATGGATTTGACATCGCTTAACCTGTTCATCAAGCACCTGAGAAATCCGTTGCGCTTTTTTGGTGGTCTGGCCTTAGTGTCAATGTTTTTTGCCATATTAGCAACAATTTTGGCGGGAACGATTTGGTTGAATAGTTCTTATGATATATCAAGCTTTAACATTTTATTAACATTGATTTTTTTAATGATCGTGACAACCTTTCAATTTTTATTTATCGGGCTTTTAGCCGCGTTGATAGTCCATACGGGAAAGAAAAAATTGTTTTATTTGGTGGATACTCAACTAAAGTAGAAAAAAATAATTATTTAAA
>JADHVV010000059.1 GCA_016783825.1 Candidatus Zhuqueibacterota bacterium
TAACTCTTACATCAAAAAGGCTGAGGCGAAGGCTAAGGCGGAGTAAGGTATAAGATTAAAGCACCCTTCGGGCACAGGGATTAAGAATTTTTTTCCTTCGCCTTTGCCTCAGCCTTCGCCTGCACTTTAGTGCGCTAGGTTCCACCTGTTTTTCCTTTTGTTATTTTGTTCTGAATATTATCGGTTTAAAATAACATTTTCCATTAATAATATTTTAATTTGTAGTCAATCTTTTTCTTATCCAACTTGGATTTCGACGATTATCTAATACAGCAAATATTTTAACAATATCTTCATCAATCTTATAATAAACAGAAAATGGGAACCGTTTTGAGAGGAGCCGATGATATCCATAAATTTCTATATGAATACCACCGAAATAGATGAGGGAATCAATATCAGAATAAATTGAGTCAAGAAAATAGAAGCCAAGCCCAGGAGATTGCCTTTCGTAAAAATTATATCCATCTTCAATATCTCGTTCAGCAGCATCAATTATCTCTATTCGCATGAAATATTCCTTTTGATTCTTTCTTTAGCCTCCTTCCAATCAGAAAATTTTGCTTTACCTGCAGCTACTGCTTTTTCTCTATCTTTGAGTATATCATTATGCCAAACTGGTGATTCAAGATTTTTTTCATCCTTTGTCAGATCATCCCAAATAGTTTCCATTAAATTAAGTTTTTGAGCAAATGAAAGTTTTGATAGCGGTATATCCACTGTTTCCATAAGATTTCCTTTCACAATTATAGTATTACAAGTTATTTCATTGTTTTTTTTGCCTGTGCAGTTACCATATTATTTTTAAATGAAACACAGACTGTGCAAAAGTTTTTTTAATTCAGATTAATTAACTCATACTACGAAAAGGCTGAGGCGAAGGCGAAGTAAGATATTAGATTAAAGGATAAGATAACAGATTTTTTTCCTTCGCATCAGCCTTTGCACTAAAGTATTAAACCTGCACTTTAGTGCGCTGGGATGTTTCTAATATTGTCCATTTTTAACATGTTGATTTTATCTTGTTGTTTTTACTTTCATTCAATATATAAGATAATAATCAAATTGTCAAGAAGAAAATAAAAATGTCAGTTGAACTGTCATTCCACTTACTTCATTATTAAATATCTCAATTTTTCCCCCATGCGCCTCCATGATTTTTTTACACAAACTCAATCCCAAACCATATCCACCGGTCTTTTTCGAGCGTGATTTATCAACCCGGTAAAACGGTTCAAATAAATAGGGCAAATGTTCTTCGGATATTCCAGGTCCATCGTCTAGTACTTGGACGATAATATTTTTGTTTTCCGGCTTCAAAAAAAATTGTACCGGTTTGCTTTCCGGTGTGGAATATTTTATTGCATTTTCAATAATATTTTTGAGGACAATTCTTATCCGGTCAAAATCTATTTTCAAATTTATGGATTTGGGAATGTTTTTTAATTGAACTCCAGGTGGCATGTTTTTGTAATTTTCAGTTACTTCACGAATAAGTTGGGAAATGTTGTGTTCTTTTAAGTCAAGTTTTCCGTGACCGTTTTTGAATCGCTCGGATTCAAGGATTTCAGTGATCATGGTTTCCATTTCTGAAATGTCATCCTGAAGATTCTTTTTCTCTTTTGATGTTGATAAAAATTCAAGTGCAACTTTCATCCTGGTTATGGGAGAGCGCAGCTCGTGGCTAACGTCCAGCAGTAGTTGGTCCCTTGCTTGTATCATTTCTTTGATTCGCTGTGTCATATCATTAAACGCATTGCTCAATCTGCCAAGCTCATCATGCTGGCGTACCGGGATTCTGTAGTCAAAATTTCCATCACCAATCTGCAGTGCGCCTTCTGTTAACCAACGGACCGGTTTTAATATTTGTCTGATAAAAAAATGTGTGGCGGTGAGAATCAAAATCAAGAAGAAAAGAAAACCAAAGATAAACCCGGGGGGCATTTTAAAAACATTTTTCATGTTGCTGTAAAATAAAAACCGGCTTCCATCGGGATTGGTGATGACAAAATTTTCATGCGCCCACCAGCGTGGACTGTGTGTTTGGTGCCGGCGCTGTTTCCCAACTTCATCGATGGTTGGGGAATCAGGAGAAGTTGTCCAGACAAATCCAGGACTTTCGTACCTGATTTCAATGGCGAATTCATTGGCAATCTGTTTGGCGCGAAGTGTATCCGGTGGAACGCCGATGTCCTGAATTATATAATCTGCATAATTAATGATATTTTTTTCAAGCAGTTTGTGAACGCTGGAATCAAAAAATATTTTGAACAGCAAACCGACTAATAAAACAACGAAAAAGCCGGTAACTACCAAAACAAAAAGTAGTTTCATAAATATAGATCGATGATGTCGCTGTGGGCAGGAGCGTTTATTAAAGTATCGCATGGTATTAGTTCTTTGTTTTTTTATGTTTAAAATTTAGCAACGTGTCCGGATGCTTGTGGCTTGATACTTGATCTTGGTTGCTCCCCACCCCATCCAGCAATAAGTAACCAGTATCAAGCATCATTTCAAGTTCTAATCAGGATTTGTTCATTTTATAAATGTATAATTTCCAATTACGGTTCACTGTGCCAGGAATCATCTTCGTCTCCAATAAATTTATAACCTTTTCCCCAAACTGTTTTGATCAAATTTGGATTTTTAGGATCGTCGCCCAGTTTTTGCCGCAGACGGCTGACCAGTACATCAACAGTTCTATTGAAAGCTTCCCAATCCATATCGTGGGTTTTGTTCATTATTCGATCCCTGGTTAAAACACTGCCCGAATTTTTCACAAATACTGTTAGCATCTCAAATTCCATGGTGGTCAAGTCAATAGACTTGCCGTTTAATTTCACAGTTTGTTTGTTCAAATCTACTATTAGGCTTCCAATTTTTATTTTGTCGGTTTTTAAAATTTCTTTACTTCTGCGAAGGATAGACTGAATCCGCGCCACCAGTTCTCTCGGTTCAAAAGGTTTTGGAAGATAATCATCAGCCCCGAGTTCCAATCCAACAATACGGTCGGTAACCTCACCGCGAGCAGTCAGCATCAAAATTGGAACTGAATGTGTTTTGCGGATTTCTTTGCACACTTCAAAACCATCTTTGTCCGGGAGCATGATGTCGAGAATGATAATATCCGGAAGTTCTTGTTCCAAAATATCCAATCCATCGTCAGGATGAATAGCGGTTGTTACTTTGAACCCGAACTTTGACAGATAATCTTTCAATAAATTATTTAGCTTTTCATCATCGTCGATGACGAGTACTGATTTGCCCATTTTTTACCTTTTTAGAAATAGAACGAGGATGATTCGCGCAGATTAAAATACGAACCACTAATTACACGAATTACACTAATTTTTTTTCAATTAAAATTATTCATGAAAATTTGTATAACTGAAAGTCCGCCATTTTTTTGGTGGATTAGTGGTTCAAAAATAAAATACTACAAAATTCAATTGAAAACAAGAAAAATGTTTTCTATCCTGAAAATCCAGTCAATCCTGTCAAATAATTTTTTCAAAACTGGGCGCTAATACCAATTATCGGTAACAGCGAAAAATCATAACTTGCATCCCTGGTGATATTGCCGGAATCATCGACATCAAAACTATAATATAGCACATTGTCTTGATTGTAGACATTCCACAAATCGAAAAACGCGGTGAGTGTCCAGTTGTTAAAATGAAATGTGCGGTCAACACGAATGTCCAATTTATGCACATCAGGATAGCGCGCCGAATTTTTCCCGCCTTCTACCACGTACCAACAATCATTTTTCAACGCAGTGCCCGTTGCCGGTGTGTAGGGCATTCCTGTTGCGTATTGAAACTTCAAACCAATCCGCCAATTATTAGTTAGCTTATATCCTGCAGCCAAAGTAAAATTATGTCTTTGATCAAATTCAAAATCATATAACGGCAAATTGTCGCCATCCTTTCGTTTTGAGATTGAATAGGTATAAGCCAAGCTGCCCACTAATTTTTGACTCATCTTTTGTTGAATATAAAATTCAATTCCGCGAGAATAGCCTGATCCTTCATTAGTAATTTTTCGTGTTGTGTCGCTTTCGATAAAGGTAAAATCCAGATCCTTCTGGTATAGTTCAATACTCATTTTTGTATCCGGGCTGAAAAGATATTCTAATCCGGCAATATTGTGAATTGCCCGGCTGCTTAACATATTGGTATTTGCCGGATCAAGAGCTGCCTGGTAAGTGGAAGGCGTTTGATAATAATAGCCATAGCTGGTGGTCAAAATTAATTTATCTGTCAGAAAATAATTCAGCCCGATTCGGGGGCTAATTTTAAATTCGTCTGTAAAATCAAAATATTCTGACCGCAAACCTGCCACCAAAGAAAAGCGATTTGAAGGACGAATGGTTGTTTGTAAAAAACCGCCGGCTTTGAAAGTTATTGACGGATAAAATGAAATAGTATTGGCTGGGAAAATGAACCCGAAATGTGTTGTATCAGGACCAAACCAGGTATAATGGTCGGAATTTATTGATTTTCCGAAGATCCCGCCTTTTAGCTCGATGGCATCAGAGAGCTGATAGGTTAATTCACTTTTCAAGTGCAATTCTCTTTCAAAAACTTCATCACCATCCAAAGAGTGATTTTCGTCATTCCCTAACCAGGATTTCCAGCCATTACCTGTGAAAGATGCTGTCGTCAACATATAACCCCGCTTGCTGAAAAGATAGCGCCAGTTTAGTCCGACTGCGCTTCCGGAAATATCCCGCTTGACGTAATTATATTTTTTCCCAGTTTGTAGGGCGGATTGTCGATGACACCATCTTTTTCAAATTCATCAAAATAATAAAATCCAATTAAAGATAATTGATGATTATTACCAATAGAGTAAGTTGCTTTTCCAGCTAAATCCCAGTAACGAGGGGAAACCGGTTTGTCCATCATTTTGGTCACAAAATCAAAATAACCGCGCCGTGCAGAAAAAATCATAGTTCCATTACCGGGCAACGGACCGTCCATGGATAGACCAAATCCAGCCGCATTTAATGTATAATCAGAATTAAATTGAGTGCGGTTTCCCTGTTTCAGCTTCATTTCAAAAACCGATGACATTTTATCACCATATTTTGCCGGGAATCCGCCGGTAAGAAATTCAACCTGCTCCAGCAAATTTGGATTGATAATGCTAATAATTCCCATTGAAGTACCCGGTCGTGAAAAATGAAGCGGATTATATATTTCAATATTATCCAGCAGGGTCCTGTTTTCATCGGGAGAGCCGCCGCGCACAACCAGGTTGGCGCTCATCATTCCTGCGGTGCTTACGCCGGGTATTGATTGAATGATGCGAAAAACATCTTCAGCAGAACCAGCCATAGAACGAATTTCCTGCGGCATTAATGTTTTTGTACTGACAGGCTTTTCAGAATCTTTTTGGAAATAATCAACTGCCACAACAACTTCTTTCCCAAGTTCCAAAACTGTTGGATTTAGTTCAAAATTAACTGTGGTTACACGGTTGGCAGCAATGCTGATTTCGGTTTTAATTTCATCTTGATAGCCCATCATCGATGCTTTAACATTATAAATTCCAACTGGCCTTCCTTATTATGTAGCTGCCATCCATTGCTGAAGCGGCGCCTTTTGAAGTTTTTTCGATTGTAATATTAGCGCCGATAAGCGGCTGAGGAGTTGTTTTGTCAATAACCATTCCTTCGATTGTACCTGGATTTTGTTTTTCAGGCAAGACTTCTGCTAATGATGCAGTAGCAAAAAACATCAGAATAATAATGATAAATTTTCTCATGATTTTTCCCTAATTTAAAAATTTTATAAATTTGGCAAAACAATTAAACGATTAAAAAATATCTCCCACAGAAGTGAACTCCCACAGAATTGGATAAAAAAATTAATATTTTTTTCTGTGGGGGTTCGAATTCTGTGGGCGAATATTTTACTTTTCGGTTCAATTACTGATGCCGTTTTGAATGAAATTTCTCCATTTTTTCAGCTAATGACAATCGTTGTTCCGGTGTAAGAATATTGTGAAATTCAGCAAATTTGTCAACAAGAAAAGCTCTCATTTCTTTAAATTCAAGTTCCTTGTCCTCAAACAGACCATTTAATGCTGCCTGATCCACGGTGTCGCTTTTCACTTGAGATAAAACAGCATTTTTGATCTCTTGATGATTGATTTTGAATTCAGCTTTTTTTGCTAAAATTTCATCTTTGATTTGTTCCAGTTCAACTTTTTGCTGCTCATTCAGTTTCAATTCTTTGGCAATTTTTTTCATCATCCAGTTTGCTTTTTTTTCATGCGAACTGTGGGATTTGCAAAAATGTGGGGGATGATGGCATCCTGAAAATATTTTTGCTATTACCAGTAAAACAAGAACAACTGCAACGATAATTAAAATTTTGTGTAACATGATGTTACTCCTTTCGTGTTTAGGGGGCTGGATAAAAAAGTTTATGATTTCAATTTATAAATTTGTTTCAAATCACAATGTTATTGACGCAACATGTGTAGCCTAATTTATCCCGCCCCCTTAAATTAAAATTGACTATGTTGGATAATTCTGCTTGGTAATAAAATTTTATCCTGTTAACTTATCCAACTCGTAACAAATATACGAAACAGATATGAACCAGTTGTTTATGAATTGTTAAAAATTGTAAAAATTAGATGTGTTGATTTTTAAGGGGTTATGGAAAATGGACATATTTGCATAGCTAAAATAATTCTAATTTTCTAACACGGAGCAAAAACACACACGGATTTTTTCTTTCTTCCGCGTGAGTTTTTGATCCGAGTGGATTGTATTACTACTCTGAAAATAAAACGCAAAGTATAAGTACAAAATGGTCATCAAATTTAAAAAAATAATTGTGAATTTCTCTTATGAATTGAAAGGGGTGTTTTTGTTGAGGCATGAAGGATTGACCATTAGTGAAGTTTGAATGGAAATATCCGAATTTTTAACATACTCATTTATTCTCGATTAAAATTGATTTGTAACCCACAACTTTCATTTTATTGCGCATGATCTTTGAAATCAAACGGCGGATAATAAATTCCCTGTTCCGAAATAATCGCAGTTATGAGTTCATTCGGTGTTACATCAAAAGCCGGGTTATAAACAGGTACATCATCCGGCGCTGTCTGTTTTCCAAAACCGAATGTCACCTCTTCGGAAGCGCGCTGTTCAATGGGGATTTCTGAACCGGTTTTTATACTCATATCAAAAGTTGTTGTTGGCGCTACCACATAAAATGGTATATTGTGGTATTTTGCCAACACTGCTAATCCATAAGTCCCGATCTTATTTGCAACATCTCCGTTTGCTGCAATTCTATCAGCGCCCAACATGACACAATTTACCAAACCTTGCTGCATAACATAAGCAGCCACATTATCACAAATAAGGGTGACATCTATTCCGGCTTTTAATAATTCCCAGGTTGTTAACCTGGCGCCCTGTAAAAGCGGGCGTGTTTCATCGGCAAATACTTTTATTTTTTTTCCCTGGTTGAATGCAGTATGAATTGCCCCAACAGCGGTTCCAATTCCGCCGGCTACCAATGCGCCGGAGTTGCAATGAGTCAGCACTGTATCCCCGTCTTTGAGAAGAGACGCGCCATTTTCACCCATCTTTTTACAAATAATTTTGTCTTCATCTAAAATAGCCAGGGCTTCCCGGAGCAATTGTTCTTTAATTTCACTGACACCTTTGCTTTTACTGTTTTCAAGCCTGGTTGACATCCTTTCCAGCGCCCAGAACAAATTTACAGCTGTTGGACGCGTCGCCGCTAATTCATCGATTATGATTTTTAATCTTTTGTTAAATTCTTCCTTATCATCTTTGTCAATTTTATTGGCTCCGAGACAGACTCCCAAAGCGCCGGCAATGCCAATCGCCGGTGCACCCCGGACTTTTAATTTTATAATTGCGTCTGCCAACTCACGATAATCGGAGATTTCCAAATATTTTTCTTCGATTGGAATTCGTGTCTGATCGATGAGAATTACTTTATTATTTTTCCACTCTATTGTTTTAAAGTTCATGTTCTGTCCTTTAATTTATCTATCAAAAAAGCCGCTATTCTTTTTGAACTGCCGATATTTTGTTTAACCAGGTTTTTTGCATTATCACCATATTTTTTTGCAAACTTCGTGTTTTTAAAAATCTTTGTTAGCAAATTGACAATTTGCGCTACTGAATTCACTATTAGCGCAGCTTCGTGTTCTAACAATTTGTATGCTTCGGCTGAGGTTGTCATCTTTGGACCAAAAAATACCGGTATGCCAAAAACAGCAGGTTCAAGCACATTGTGAATTTTATAGTAAAAACTTCCCCCGACAAAGGCGACATCACCCAATGAATAAATAGCGGATAACAAACCAATCCGATCAATAATCAGACATTTTGTTTCATTCTCAAATTTTCCCAAATCTGACCAGCGCACTGTTTTTATGTTTGCCTTATGGCACTGCTGCTCTATATCAGTGATTCTTTTTAAGGCGGGCTCATGCGGCGCGATTATCAAAAAAGTATCTTTATTTTTTTCATGAACCTGCCGGAATGCCGAAATTAAAACCGCTTCATCCTCCTGCCAGGTGCTTCCAGCCACCAACACTTTCTTATTTGATAAAATCGGGTGATCTATCAGTTGGGTAATTTTTTCATTATTAAGTGAGCGCTCATAAACCTGGTCGTATTTGGTATCGCCAAATATTTTTATTTTATCGGACTCAACTCCCAACTTTTGAAATTTTCGAACTTCCTCTTCCGAGATAACAAAAACCCCGGCTAACTTACAAAACAAGACTTGATTCAGATATCGGAATAGCGGTTTAAACCTGGATGAATTTTTTGGTAACGATGCGTCAATTAAATACAGCGGGATCCCTTTTTTATGGAGCAACCAGACACAATTCGGCCAAATATCATGACGGACGATTACCGCTATTTTTGGATTTATAATTGAGATAAATTTTTTGATTGTGAAATACCTGTCAAATGGCAGGTAACATAAATAGTCAATCGGCTGTTCAACTTTGATATTTTCAAAGCCAGAGGGAGAAAACACAGTTACAAAAATAAATAGTTTTGGATTTTTCTTTTTAAGTTGATCCAGCACCGGTTTTGCTTGTAAAAATTCTCCGTAAGATGAAACATGAAACCAGGTCACATCACGATCTGATTTTTTAACGGGAAGCTCGTTTTTTAATTTTTTAATTAATCCAAATCTTCCGCTGAGTCCTTTTCGGGTTTTCAAATTAAACAGGCTTATAATAGAGAGAAAAAATATTGCGGGGGGTATTATTAGGACATTATATAGAAAAAAAAGAATTTGTGTCATTCGGTTTCCAGATATATTATTATTTCTTAAAAATAGATAAAAAAAGTAACTGTTTTAAATTACGACTTATTTTTTCTTTACTTTATATTCTCCCTTTTTATCAAAAACCATCTGCCGCTGACTCCCAAATTCATATCTCGCATCAGCTAAATAATTTTTTGAATCTTCTTCCATTCCTAATGTTTTGGAAATTTTTTTTAGATCAATTCGTTTTAGAACATCGATATTAACAGGTCTTTTAGAGTCGAAAAAAACCAGTGAATGAATAAACTTCTTGGCTACTTTTGAATTTAGCAAAGTTGCAATAAACCTTGCTTCCTTTTCACTATTACACGGTATAAAATAACATGTATCATCCACTATTATTGGTTTCTTTTCATAACTACCTATAACGACAAAATGTAAATTCTTATAGAACCCGGAAATTGCCACTTTCCATTTTGCAAAAGTATACTCACCGACCCCGAATATAGAAAATCGCGGTCTTTTGGAGTAAATTACGCTTCCTCTTCTGTCCAAATACTCTGCATGATCCAATAAATTCTGCCAGGTTTTTGGTGCATCTGGCTTAATGATATCAGTATTATCAACAATGTTTTTTTGAGTGAGTAAAACATATTTACGAGGAATTAATCTATCATTTGCAATATCTGAAGATTTTAATAATGGGTAAAGAAAAGAATCTTCTAATTTATAACTCTCCTTTAATCCATTAACATAAGTACCATTTTCTTTATTAAGTTCCATCACTTTGGCTGCATCGTGTTTTACTCCGGATCTCCATTTATAATATTCAATTCCATCAAGAAAATTTAATTTCTGATACGCATCAATATCAGCCACTAATTCATTGCCTATTTTTCCCAATCTTGATATTTTCTCTTTGAAATTTAATCCTGAATAAACCGATGAAGTTTTTGATTTAGTTTTTTGTCCTGTATGAGTATATAAGAGACACGCATCAACAGATACATTAAAATGTTTCTTGGCATCTATTAAATGAATTGATGAATTATAAATATGAAAATTATTTTCCCAACAATGTTTTAATACTTTTCTTGCTGTTGCTGTTTTACATAGCATAGCCAAATAAGCTTTTTTATTTTCCATACTTTCAAGCAATTTGATCAACATCCACTCAGAGATGTCAAAATTTGCTTTACCGGTTTTGGCAGCAAATCCTTTATGTTTTTGAAAATTATTCTTTTCCGGCAAATTATTACTTCCCAGTATTCCAAGAGCAGCATTTGTAACCCAGGGAGGATTGCCCAAAACTAATGTTCTTTCAGGTAGTTCTTTAAAAAGCAGCTTCCAATTCATTTCAAAAAAATTTTGACGCGATATCTCAAAATTTAAATTATTTTTTAATGATAATTCATTTTTTATTTTTTGAATATACTCTGGATTAATATCAAACACAAAATATTTAATATGATTTGAAAATGTTGCAACCGAACTAATTAAAAAATTGCCTAATCCACAAGTCGGTTCTAAAATTACTTCAGGACATATACCATCTGCTTTTAAGAACCAGGCTATTTCATTCGTTAATTCGAGAGGAGTTTGAAAATCTCCGAACTCAGTTTTTTTCGTTTTTGACATTATGCTTTGTTTCTAAATTAGAAAACAGACCTGCTTCTTTTTTAACCCAGATAATGCAGTAGAAAAAAAAGAGTCGCCACAAAGACACCGAGGCACCAAGAGACACAAAGGAAAAATATAAGTTTTGTTTTAAATTTGATGTACAAAAAAATGAAAAAGATTTGCAAAACATATAATCATAAATAATTATAATTTCTTTCTTTGTGCACCCTTCGGGCATAATAACCTTTGTGTCTTCGTGGCAATTGCATTATTTGGGTTTAAATTTTTCCACTGTAAGTTTTTTCTTCATGTGCTTCTCAATTATTTAAAAGCTTTCAACTCCTCATAATTCTTTCCAATTAGAATGGTTACTTCAACCTGTCTATCCGGGCTAATTTGTGGCATGAGTCTTTGCGCTTTGTCACTTATCATTCTGGATATTGCTTTTGCGTTGGACATGTCATCATCGGTGCGATCAATAACATAAGTTGAGGATAAATTCTGAACGCGGTAATTATCAAAAAAAACAACATCAACATTATCAAATTTCCGCAGGTAATCAGTTAGTTTTTTTGCCGCGCCTTGAACGCCGCACGCATTAAATATCTCTACTCTCAGCTTCTTTTGGGGTAACGGGTTTGTTACACGCTCAATTAATGAGATGTCTGATATTTCGGACATTCCTATTTTTTCTAAAGCATGAAGTCCCCATGAAACAACAAATAAAAAATTCAAGCCGATTAAAACTAAAATAATAAAAGAAAGTAAATAGCCTGTTATTCCATCATTACTTTTTTTATCCTTTTTAGCCTTCTTTTTTTTATCTTTCGCTATTTTGTAATCCTCCGTTAGTCTGTTGTCAGATCAATTTTTGTTTTTTGTACAAACTTTTTTGAATGCGTCCAAAATTTGAGGACTCAGAGATTCTGGATGCTTGATTCTGGTTGCTGGATACCCCCATCCCATCCAGCATCACATTATATTCATTTTGAGTCTGGTCATTATATAAATTTAAAATTTCTAATTGCAGTTCACTGCGCTGGGAAATTATAATTTTTTCTACTTACTGTATTTATAAAAAAAGAAAAAAAATAACCGAGAAAAATCTCGGTCATCTTTTAGCAAAATTAATATTCTTTTTTAAAACGCCTCTACCATTCGTCCTGCCAGGATGAACGAAACCTTGAAAATCCGAATCTATCTCTATTATAATAGGGATTGTACATTCCCGGCATACTCCGATATTGAAACTTCATCTCAAATTTATCATTAGGCTGGTACTTTAATTCAGCGCCAGACAGGAAGAAACCACTCTGAAAAGCAGGATTATCTTTGGAAAATGAATTGTATGGATAATTCTGAATTCCCCATTGTACTGTCAGCATCAGCGGGTTGGCGATTTGGTATTGCAGTGTGTTTAAATACATCGTCTGCGAAAGCCCGTTGCCGCCCATTGAAAAATATGACATGGAAACACTGTGGGACATAGTCAATCTTGATGGGTCAATCAGACTAAATCCCAAATATTGATTTGCCGGTTGCAACAATTCTTTTTTTATTTCAACAGGTTTATCTTGTCTTTTTAATTGAGCTGAAAGCAAGCTGGGTAAAACCGTTGCTAAAACTAAAATTAAAAACATTTTTTTATTCATAATAGATTCTCCTCAACATATTCTTAATTTATTTAAATAAAGAATTTTTGTTACTATTCAGGATCAAAAATAAAGACAAGACAATTTAGGGCAAAACTATTCATTTTTAAAAATAAAAATAAACAAATACTATTAAATCGTTTTAAAGTCATCTAAGGTAGTATTAAAAATAATACCCAACTGTTATTTTTTAATAGTTTCCGCCGAAAAGAAGGCGGACAGGTTTCCCATAATCGTTTTGCCAATTCCGGTTGTGGTACATGAATAGTTACGAATTTTTTTTGATAAAGTCAATATTTTTTTAGCGAACAATTCATTTTTCTTTTCATTCGGCGAGAGATTTCATTCCTTAATATCTACTTCAATAACCCCGCCACCTACTACAACATCTCCATCAAAAAACACCACTGACTGTCCCGGCGTTACCGCCTGGTGAAAATTTTCAAAAACAACCTTTACACCATTTGGATCAGGAAAAATCGTTGCCGGTTTGCCAATATCATTGTAGCGAATTTTAACGCTCACTTTTTTTGGTTTTTTCAAATTTTCAATTGCAATCCAATTTGTTTCTTCAGCAAACAATCCTTTGCAAAACAAATCTTCTTTATCGCCAACAAAAACTCGGTTAGATTCAGCATCAATTTTTGTGACATAAACCGGTTTGCCCACTGCAATTCCCAATCCCTTTCTCTGCCCGATTGTATAAAAAGGAAATCCTTTATGAGCGCCTAAAACATTATTCTGCTGATCTAATATCTCACCATCTGCTAATTTATCTTTTAAACCGGGAACGCGTTCATCTAAAAATCTTGAGTAATCTTCATCCGGTACAAAACAGATTTCCTGGCTCTCTTTTTTATCTTTTGTTTTTAAGTTGAATTCATTGGCAATTTTCCGAATTTCTTTCTTGCTAAAATCACCAAGGGGAAAAAGTGTGCGTTCTAATTGCGGCTGTGTCAACCGCCAGAGGGCATACGCCTGGTCTTTTGTTGAATCAATACCGCGCAGCAAAAAGTAACGTCCGGTTTTCTTGTCAAATTCCACCCTTGCGTAATGCCCGGTTGCAAAATAATAAAACCCAAGTTCATTTGCTTTATCCAACAGAATTTTCCACTTCATTTCCGAATTGCACAGGATGCAGGGATTTGGCGTTCTCCCGTTCAAATATTCCCGGGAAAAATTGGAAACCACAGATTTTTCAAAAGCATCACGCACATCGATCACGTAATGCGGGATACCCAAATTCAAACAAACTGTGCGTGCATCATTGGCTGTTTCTACGGAACAGCAACTGGATTCACTAAATACATTGCCACCAACAGAATCATAATCCCACAAATGCATTGTTAAGCCGACAACATCGCAGCCATCTTTTTTCAACAATGCAGCAGCAACAGAACTATCCACACCACCACTCATGGCGACAGCGACTTTTTTATTTTTTACTCTTTTTTGATTTATTTTAGTACCCAAAACTTTATCAAATTATCTGTTAATTTTATTACAACTACCATTTACCACTCACCACTACTCACCAATAACTACCCGCCACTAAAGCGGCGACATAGCTCTCAACCGTTCCACAATCTCAACCAAAATTTCAACGGTATATTCAACATCTTCAATTGTGTTCCCTCGCCCCAGGCTGAACCGAATTGACGATTGCGCTAACTCCGGTTTAACGCCCATAGCACTGAGTACATGCGACGGTTCAACACTTCCCGAAGTACACGCAGAACCGCTGGAAGCAGCCACACCCTTTAAATCCAAACTTAACAACAAAGCCTCACCTTCTATTCCCTGAAAAGATAAATTGAGCAAACCGGCTGATCGTTTGTTGGGATGTCCATTTAAATAGACACGGGGGATATTTTCATTTATTTTCTTTAACAACAGGTCACGAAATTTACCAATTTTATCCTCATCACTTTCTAAATTATTTTTACAAATTTCAACAGCCTTTGCAAGTCCGATGATTCCTGTTATATTTTCTGTGCCAGGTCTTTTGTTCCTTTCATGAGCGCCGCCAAAGGATGTCTGCTGTAATCGCACCCCTTTTTTAACAAACAAAATGCCGACTCCTTTGGGACCATAAATTTTATGTCCTGACATGGACATTAAATCCACATTTAGTTTTGATAAATCAATCGGTAATTTTCCAAATGACTGCACAGCATCCGTGTGAAAAAGAACCTTTTTTTCATAAGCGATTTCCCCGATCTTTTCAATCGAATTGATGGTACCGACTTCATTGTTAGCGTGCATGATTGAAATCAAAATCGTATTTTCCCTGATTGCTTCAGCTACCGCTTCCGGGTGGATTTCTCCATATTGATCCGGTTTCAAATAGGTTACTTCAAATCCCTGTTTTTGGAGATATTCACAAGTGTGCAAAACTGCATGATGTTCCATTGCAGAAGTAATAATGTGTTTTCCTTTTTCAGCCAATTGCCTGGCAACGCCAAGAATAGCCATGTTGTCAGCTTCAGTGCCGCCACTGGTGAAGTAAATTTCATTAGCGTGTGCTCCGCAAAAATCAGCAATAAATTCTCTTGCTTCTTCCAACGCTACCTTTGCCTCGCGACCATACGAATGAATGCTCGATGCATTACCAAACTTTTCTGATAAAAATGGGATCATCGCGTCAACAATCCGGGGGTCAACAGGTGTCGTGGCGCTATGGTCAAAATATATTTTTTGCATTTTCAAAACCCTAAAAAGAAATAAAATAGATGTTTAATCGAATGTGGCTTCAAGATGTAACTTATCCAATAAATTTTACAAGTTACATGCCTTTTATTTTTAAAGAAAAATTAATATAGTACTCTTGGCTGAAATAATCAAGAAATAAATTTGCAAAA
This sequence comes from Candidatus Zhuqueibacterota bacterium, assembly GCA_016783825.1. GTDB lineage: Bacteria > Zhuqueibacterota > Zhuqueibacteria > Thermofontimicrobiales > Thermofontimicrobiaceae > Nigeripontimicrobium. Next base: position 15,427 of record JADHVV010000059.1, read on the forward strand.
CTGGTTGACATCAATTCTGAAAATTAGCCTTGACATTCACCTTTAATTTTGATATATTATTCTACAAGATTAATAATAATCAGGGAAAAAAGAGATGCAGAAAATACTTATATTATTGTTATTTTTTTTACCAACAATTGCAATTACTATCTCTTATGCTCAAGAAGTACCTTTTACACAGGAAGACAAAGAGCGACTTGTAAGAACAGAAACCAAAGTTGAGGAAGGGCAAAAAGCCATAAATCAACGAATCGAGGATTTAAGAGATGAAATGCGTGACATGAGAACGTTCATGTTGTGGGGATTTGGTTTACTGTTCGGTGGTATGGGTGGATTAATTACAGTTGTGATCTGGGATAGAAGAACAGCGCTTTCCCCTGTTATACGGCGTAATAAACAGCTTGAAGAAATAATAGAAAAGGTTTTTAAACAATACGCCCGGGTCGAGCCTAAATTTAACAGTGTATTGAAGGATTGTGATTTTTAATTGAGATTCATAATAGTTTTCAAGGACAAAAAATGGTCATTAATATAAAAGTAAAAAATTCTAATTTCTCTGAGCATGTCATCGAAGAGACAATTAAAGGCAGCCTTGACAGAGAATTTGAAAATGCCAAATTTAAAATCGATCGCTATTCAAAAATATGTGATTCTTTTCAAAAGAAATATGAAATGACTTCTGAAAACTTTTTCAATAAATTCGAAAAGGGTATGCTCACCGAAGATGATGATTTTTTCGATTGGTATGCTGCTAAACGAGGTTTAGAAATATGGAATGAGAAATACCACGTTTTACTGGGAATTTCTTTATGACCACCAAAGAATATGTTAATTCGATTCAGAAAGTGGTTTCAGAAAATAAAATCATTATTTGTTCAGATATTCATTTTGAAGAGATCTCCCAAAACATCTGTTATTTAAAAGGTAAGCTGGAAATACTGGACAAATCTAATCTTTTTTTTGTTGAGTTCGTTGTAATAAACACTAAACCGTTCCTGGAAAAATATAAATATCACTGGCAGGACGAGGATAACAACCAACTTGCTCGTTGGGATAATGTTAAGCATCATCAACACATACCAACATTTCCCCATCACTATCATGATAAAACTGACAAGCCGTTTCCTTCCGAACCCATGACCCTGGAAAAAATTTTACTAAAAATTGAAAAAAAAGTAGCTCTCAATCTATAGCTTAAAATTTTTTCCTATTTAAATAAAAACTTTTCCTGAATTCTCGCAGATTTATTCTACATCAAAAACACAAACCTTCTCCACATCTCGCGGGACAGTAAATTTTGTCATCGGTAATATCGCAATTCTCACACCATCATAATGACGATAACCAATCCGAAATTTTTTTGTTTTTTTGTCGTATTTGCCGGATACAACATCCTCATTGAACAATGAAATCCCAATTTCAAGCTTCTTTTTATCGCTGGAAAATATTTTCCCTTCAAGATGTATTTTATGTGATCCGTTATATTCCAGAAAAATTTCTTTATCCTGCCCTGACAAATCTTGTAATTTTGTCTGAATCACTTCTTCTCCTTTATTAAAATTTTGATCCTGCTTATTTGGCTTTGTTTTAAGTCGGTTTTTAATCGCTGCTTTCATTTGATCAAATTCTTCTTTATTAAATAATCTTGTCAAGAATATAATATTCAGATTTTCATCTAAAATTATGTTTCGCGTTACGCCGCCGCGGGCAAATATTTCAAAAATTCTACCATCTGTATCCAATGCTACGGGATAGGTCATGCCCATTTCTTTAACTGCTTTTTTTGCGATGCCCGGCTTCTCTTTATAATTCACACCAATAATCGTAAGTCCTTTGTCTTTTAATGGCTGCCAAATCTCTTTTTCGATGAAAGGAACCTCCTTCCTGCAAACACCTCACCAGGAAGCAAAAAAGTTGAGTACGACAACCTGCCCTTTAAATTCGGACAGTTTTTGGGTAGCGCCGTCTAATATTTTCAACTCAAAATCTTTTATCCTATCGCCTACTTTAACAATATAGCCGCGCTTATCCGGCGTTGGTTCTTGAGCAACACAAGCTGTCAATAAAAAAAAACAAAGCATGAAAATACTTACAATTTTTTGCTGCATATTCTTGATCCTATTTTATCACATTCGCTACGTTATTTCAATGTTTAAAATTTTTAATTCTCCTATTTAACAAATTATTATATAAAAATCAAGATGATTTTTTCATTTTATTTTTTCCTTGATATTCTCGTTAAAGAATTTTATATTTATAATAAGAATTGTTTTTTTTATAAGGATTTGGTAATGTGTTGAGCAGTTTCTACTCCGCGAGTAAACAATTGAGGATACTCTATGATTACTAAAAAACAAATCAAGGAATTTTAATACATGGATAATCAAACAATATCCAAAGAGTGGTTCGATATTGCTGCCGTTGGTTTATCCTCCGTAAAATACCTTCAAAACATGCATCCCATTCCGATAGAAATAATTTGTTATCATTGTCAACAGTCATCAGAGAAATATTAAGGAGATAGTACATGCAAGCAGTCATCTTAGTCGCAGGAAAGAGTACCCGAACCTACCCATTAACATTAACCCGTCCCAAACCACTTCTGCCGGTTGCAAATGTAACCATTGTTGAACACATTCTCGAACAGTTAAAAGGATTAGTCGATGAAGTTGTGCTGCTTGTCGGTTATCGCAAGGAGATGATTGAAAATTTCATCGGATCAGAATGGGAGGGCATGAAAATTTCCTATTGCGAACAAAAGGAACAATTGGGCACGGGACATGCTGTTTTGCAAACAGAACCTTTCATCAAAGACCGGTTTATTGTTTTGAACGGAGATGACATTTATGCCTATCAAGATGTTAAAGCGTTGATGAAATACGAATATGGCGCATTAGTGCGTTGGGAAGAAGATCCATCCGCGTATGGTGTTTTTGAAGTTGATGACAAAAACCGGGTTTTAAATTTAGTTGAAAAACCAAAGAAGTTCATCGGTAATTTAACCAATGTCGGCGCTTATATGTTTGATAAATCAATTTTCGACTTTATCAAAAAAACACCGATCAGTGAACGCGGCGAAATCGAGATCACCAGTTCAATTTTAATGTTTTCAAAAGAAAAGACATTTTATACGCATAAGCTGCAAGGTTTCTGGCTTTCCAATGGCTATCCCTGGGAGCTTTTAGCCACACAGGAATATTTTCTAAAACAACAAAAAGAGAGTCAAATTTCCGGAGTAGTTGAAAAGAACGCCCAACTCAATGGAAGTGTTTTGGTTGGTGAAGGTACTCAAATCAAATCCGGCGCTTACATTGAAGGACCGGTTGTGATTGGTAAAAATTGCCAAATCGGGCCGAACTGCTTTATTCGGAGTAACACTGCCATTAGTGATAACTGCCGTATCGGACAGGGAGTTGAAATCAAAAATTCAATCATAATGAATGATACGAATATTTGTCATTTGAGTTATGTTGGTGATTCAATAATTGGAGAAAATGTGAACCTGGGTGCCGGGTTTACCGTTGCCAATGTCCGTCATGATAAAAAAAATGTTTTGTCATCAGTAAAAGGCAACTTGGTGGATACAGGATTACTCAAATTTGGCGTTGTGATTGCTGATAACGTAAAAACAGGGATTAACACGTCTATATATCCGGGGAGAAAAATTTGGCCGGGCTTGCAGACAAAAGTGGGGGAAATTGTAATAAAGGATGTTAATGAATAAACTACTCTTTTTCTTTACAGATATAGTTTAACCAAACCTTAAATATCCCCATATTAAGGAGGCTAATTATCAATGATTATTTTAATTCGCCATTGTATTGTGCTATTAATTATTATTTTTGCCAATCTTTCTTTTATTTTTAATTCTTTCGCTCAACAAGAACGAAACCTCCTCACCACAAACTACCCCCTCCAAAAACTCAAACAAATCATCATTCCAAAAAATGAATGGCGACCCTATCCCAAAGCAGGTGAAAGGGAATCCTGGCAAGTCGTGCCTGAACCTGTTCGGAATGCCCATATTAAATTAGGAAATAAATATTTAAACACGGAATGGAAACATCTTCCGGCAACCGTATTCCTGGAATATGTGCGAAATGGAAACCGAGCCAATTTTCAGAGACTTTCTTTTGATCGGCGAAAAAAATTAGCTTCATTGGTTATGGCAGAGGTGTTTGAAAACGACGGACGATTCATTGATGAAATAATTAATGGCATCTGGGCGATTTGCGAAGAGACCTACTGGGGCGTGCCAGCACATGTGGGTATGCAAAAAGCCGGCTCGGGATTACCCGATGTAAAAGAACCAACAGTCGATTTGTTCGCTGCTGAAACCGGCTGCCTGATTGCCTGGACTGATTATTTGATCGGCGAAAAGCTTGATAAAATTTCATCATTAATATGTGAGCGCATGTCGCATGAAATAGACAGAAGAATACTCACGCCAAATTTGGCGCGGGAAGATTTTTGGTGGATGGGATTTAAAAAGAAAAATGTCAATAATTGGAATCCCTGGGTCAATTCAAACTGGCTCACTGCTGGGCTATTGATGGAACAGGATGAAGATCGCCGCCTTGCCGCCATTTACAAAAGCATGCTCACGCTGGACAATTTCATCAACATTTACCCGGATGACGGCGGTTGCGACGAAGGTCCTGGTTATTGGAGCCGGGCTGCTGCATCTTTGTTTGATTGTTTGGAAATTCTGAATTCGGCTTCAAATGGAGAAATTGATATTTTTGATTTTCCGTTGATCAAAAAAATGGGCAGGTACATTTAAAATTTATAATTTAATGGGACAGGTGCTTTGAACGTTTATCCCATCCGAATTTCAGGACAAGAAGCATTATCAATTTATTTGGGATGGGACCAATGATAACGGGGCATTAGTTTCAAGCGGGAACTACTTTTTTATTGTTTCTACCCCAGAGAATAGGCATACTTTAAAATTAACGCTTTTGAAGTAGATTTTCAAAATATGTCTTAAATTTTACTTGCTTATTATTGTTGAGAATACTATATTTGCGCTCTGTTTAAAAAAGTTAAATATTAATTAATAAGTAAACGAATGGAGAAAAATATGACAAAGTATAAAATAGCCTGGCTGCCCGGAGATGGCGTTGGCAACGATGTTATGGAAGCTGCAAAGTTAGTGCTCGATACGATGAAATTTGATGCTGAATATGTACATGGTGACATTGGATGGGAATTTTGGTGCAAAGAGGGTGATCCGCTTCCCAAAAGAACCACAGAGATGTTAAAAACAACAGATTGTGCCTTGTTTGGTGCGATCACTTCAAAGCCAAAAGAAGAAGCTGCAAAAGAATTGATTCCCGAATTGCAGGATAAGGGATATGTTTACGCCAGCCCGATCGTCAGGTTGCGGCAAGAGTTTAACCTGAGAACAAATTTACGTCCGTGCAAGGCTTATGCCGGGAATCCTTTAAATTTCAGGGAAGGGATCGACATTACTGTGTTTCGTGAAAATACAGAAGACCTTTACGCCGGTGTAGAATTTCATCCGATCCCAAAAGACGTCATGGATATATTAAATGCCAATCATCCAAAAATGAAACGATTTGCCGAATTACCCCTGGATGATGTCGCAATTTCATTAAGAATTATCACCCGCAATGCAGCGCAAAATATTATCAGGGATGCATTTGAATATGCCAAAAAACATAGCAAGAAAAATGTAACGATTGTTGAAAAACCAAATGTTGTCCGCGAGACCAGCGGTTTAATGATTAGGGAAGCGAGAAAAATTGCCAAAGATTATCCCAACATTGAATTGTGGGAAACAAACATCGATGCCCAGTGCATGTGGTTGGTCAAGAATCCGGAAGATTATGATGTGTTGGTAACATCAAATATGTATGGCGACATCGTCTCTGATTTAAGCGCCCAGTTGGTTGGTGGCTTGGGTTTTGCCAGCAGCGGTAATATTGGCGATAATTATGCGGTGTTTGAGCCAACTCACGGTTCAGCGCCAAAATATGATGGTTTGTACAAAGTAAATCCCATTGCCATGTTATTATCCGTTAAATTAATGTTTGACTGGTTGGGTGAAAAAGAAAGCGTGGATAAATTGGAAAATGCCATCGCAAAGGTTATTGCGGCTGGTAAATTCAGAACTTATGACATGGGCGGTAATTCTTCAACCCTGGAAGTTGCTGAAGAAGTAGCGAGGAATTTGTAGTATTTCAAAATATGTTTTGTTTTTGGTGCAGGGTTTCAGATTATATTTTAAATTTGATTAAACACGCCACAGAGTTCCTGGATGCTTGATACTGGTTTCTTGATACCCCATCCCACCCAGCATCAAGCAGAACGTCCGCCATCCTGTTAGTCCGCCGTCTTTTTGGATGATTTTTGGGCGGATATCCGGCATCGCTCAAATTCTAATTATTCATTAAAAAAACTCGAACAAACCCGGCGAACAGACAGTTAAACAGAAATAAGAGTTTTAGTAATTATAAAATAATAGGTTACAAAATGCGCAAAATAAAAAAATCAACAGCAATTTGGTCATTAATTATAATCGTATTCTTTGTACTGGCGTTCAATTTTTCGTACTCCATTCTTTTTTCTGCGGATAATGCGTTTCAACAAATGGCTCGTTTTATGGAAGTTTATAAAATAGTACGCTCTTATTATGTTGAAAGTGTTGACACGGAAAAATTAATGACCGGCGCCATTCAGGGAATGTTGGAAGAGTTGGATCCACACTCTGTCTATATTGAGCCGAAAAAATTAAAAGAAATTACAGAACAATTCCAGGGCGCTTACCAGGGAATTGGTATTGAATTTATCATCCAGAATAAAGTGATCACGGTTGTCAGTCCAATAGCCGGGTCACCCTCGGAAGCGCTTGGTTTAAAACCAGGCGATCAGATCATAAAAATTGAGGGCAAAAGCGCTTATGGCATCACCGAGAGCGATGTACAAAAAAAGCTGAAGGGCAGAAAAGGCACCAAAGTAACTGTTACCATTAGAAGACCGGGAATGCATGATCCTTTTGATGTAACCATTACCAGGGATGAAATTCCCATTTATAGCGTGATGGCAAATTTTATCATTCAAGAAAAAATTGGCTATATTTATGTGGGACGTTTTGCTCAAAAGACAGTTGATGAATTTGACAAAGCTGTCAGAGAATTGGATGAGCAGGGAATGGAAGCCTTATTGCTCGATTTAAGAGGCAATGCCGGTGGTTATCTTGACCAGGCATTTAAAATGGCTGACCGGTTCATCGATGGAAATAAAAAGATTGTTTATACCAAAGGCAGAATACCAAATTCAAACACAGAGTTTCTTGCTACGCATCGGGCAACGCACAAAAAAATGCCGCTCATTATTTTAATTGATAAAGGTTCAGCCAGCGCCTCGGAAATTGTTGCCGGCGCGGTTCAGGACTGGGACAGGGGATTAATTGTGGGCGAAACAAGTTTTGGAAAAGGTTTGGTACAAACACAGATGCCGCTAAAAGATGGTTCCGCTTTGCGCATAACAACAGCAAGATATTACACGCCCAGCGGACGACTCATTCAAAGGTCTTATGAAGATGGATTAATGGATTATTATGCTTCAGTTTATCAAGATGATGACGTTGAAGAACCGGTAAAAGATTCTGAAGACAAACCGGTATTTTATACTGAAGCCGGCAGAGAAGTGTATGGCGGTGGAGGAATTACACCGGATATAAAAATCAAGCATGGCACCATCACCAAGCAGACCACGGAGATTGTTTTTAAGCGCTTGTTTTTTGAATTTGGCTCACAATATGCAACAAAACATAGTCATCTAAAAAATAACTTTGACTCTTTCAAGGATAACTTTTTTGTCGATAAACCTATTTTACAAAATTTCAAATCTTTTATCGAATCGAAAGATGTTAGTTTAGCGGATAAAGATTTTAAAAAAGACCTGAAATATATTAAACTTATGATAAAAGCTGAAATCGCGCGGAATTTGTGGAGCTCGCGTCAATACTATCAAGTTAGAATTTCAGGTGATAAAATGGTTCAAGGGGCGTTGCAACATTTTGGTAAAGCTGCTAAAGTTGCCGGCTTAAACTGGGTGTCGGATAAGAGGGCATCTAACGACCGGAAACTTTAGTTTAAGATAATTAATTCTAACTTTTTTTTAATCCCCACACTATTTCCAGCCATATTTGATTTTGAATAGTTCAGCACAAACCGGATTTCTGTTAGAAATCCGGTTTGTAAACTGATAGAATACTCTTGAAAATTTCACACTTCTTTCTTCCAACTAATTCTAAACAAAAATTATTCATTTGCTTTTTCATGATTATTTGTTTATATTTTTTATGAAACATTGATATAAACTTTATATTAAAATTCATACCCCCCTGTTCAGATGAATAAACAGAAATTAAACATACTTCTTCTTTTATTTTTATTTCTCTTCACTTGTGAGAAAACAAAAGAAAAACTACCTGTTCAACCTCCAAAACCTGTCTATTTCTCCAAAAGCTGGAAAGCTGAAATTGATTTTGTAAATTGCCAATATTGTGTTGTTTATCGAGATGTTTTTAATAATTTAGTGGCTATTATTTACTCGCAAGCAGATGTGTATGAATCAGTATCACATGATAATGGGATTTCCTGGACTCCTTCAGTTAAAATATTAGATTTTAGAGATCTGGGACTCCCGATAATTGTTCAAAAGCAATTTTTAGGTATACAGACATTCACAAACGTAGATAACGGCGGACAATCCTTTTTGCACATTAGAACAAAAAACGGTTGGAATAAGCCTCTTCCAATCAGGGATACATATTGGGGAAATTTTGGCGCAGGAGTGTTTGCAAAAGATTCAACAGGAAATATTTATTGTGCCTGGACAGATTATCGGGAAGGAAATCCTGATGTTTATTTTTCATCCTCAACGGATAATGGGAAATCATGGAACGTAAATGTGCGTATTAATGATGACCGATCAGGACAAGCACAGGCAATGAACTGCCTACTGTTAAGCCCGGGGGGAATTCTTTATGCGTTTTGGGAAGACAATAGGAATCCTAAAACATTATACGATATTTACTTCTCATCTTCAAGAGATGGTGGTAAAACCTGGAGCGATAATATCAGAATAAATGATGATACGACTCATTGCTGGCAAAGGTCAGCCAACGCCGTTTTTGATCAAAAAGGTGATATTTATGTCGCCTGGTATGATTACCGTGACAAAGGAATCCACAATGATCTTATAGGAAATATCTATTTTTCAAAATCCAAAAATAGTGGAGAAACATAGCGCACTAAAGTGCAGGCAAAGGCTGAGGCAAAGGCGAAGGAAGAAAAAAAATCTTTAATCCTTTGATCTTACATCTTGCTTCGCCTAAGCCTTCGCCTCAGCCTTTTCGTCATAACAGTTAATCGATCCGGG
>JADHVV010000236.1 GCA_016783825.1 Candidatus Zhuqueibacterota bacterium
ATTGCAAAAGTTTTTAAGCCAGTTCAATTAACAATTACAACGAAAAGACTGAGGCGAAGCAAGATATAAGATTACAGGATTAAGGATTTTCTTCCTTCGCCTTTGCCTCAGCCTTCGCCTGCACTTTAGTGCGCTAAGTTTATATTGTGTTTCCTTTTGTAGAATGGATGATGCTTGATATCCGCCCAAAAAGACGGCGGACGTCCCGCTTGTTGCTGGATGCTTGATCCCCCCATCCCATTTATTATTAATATTTTTTTAAAACTTTACCAACGATTTGATCCAATTTTTAATTTTTTCAAGTAATTCGTTTCCATATTTTGGGCTTATCAAGGCAACACCGGCAGCGATTAATAATAAACCGGGAATAACAGGCAAAGCCAGCCCTAACATGCCCACAGACATTAAAGCTGTTGCATACCATTTTTTTTCTTTTTGGAACTGTTTTATTTCATCAGTTAAGCTGCTATTCTTTTTCATCTTTTCTCTAATTAGTTCTTGAACGAAAAATTAAATTTTCTTCACCCTGAGTCCGCCAGCCGGCAATTGGCGTCAACCTAATTTTTCATCCCGAAGGGATGAGTGAAAATAGCCCAGCGATTTATCGCTGGTTACCGATAGAAAAAATACTTTTTTGTCCCGTAGGGACAATTGAAATTAACACATTTGCGAATGTAGCTATAAAATGCGAGTTCAATTGTCCCTTGCGGGACTAATTTATTTTACCGTCGTTCTTTTCCCGCCAATAAATTGGGGTCTATTTTCAAATGTCCCTTCGGGACAGTTGTTTGTTAATATTTAATAATATTAAGGTTAAAATCATATTATAAACAATTAAGTTGACGCCAATTGCCAGCCGGCGGAAAGGGTGATAACTTATTGTTTTTTTATCATACTTCGACTCCGCTCAGCATGAAAATATAAGTTTGCGTTAAGAAACTAATTATTTATTCTTTTAATCAAAACCAACCGGTTGCCAACTTTTTTATCATCCAGGTAATACATTTCATCAACTGTTCGTTTGATTATGTGCAAACCAAAACCACCGGTTTTCCTTTGTTTAACTGCCATTTCAACATCATAGTTTCTGTCCGGATCAAACTCAAAACTACTTCCCCAATCGTGGATTAAAATGTAAAACTTACCGCTACTTTCCACAGCATATACGTCGATCCAATAATCCGGGTTTGAGAAGTAAGAATGTTCAATCGCATTCAAACCGGCTTCGTAAACAGTCACTTTTATTTTGGCAAGTTCGTGTTCATCAAACCCGGCTTTTGTGGCTCGCTCCAAAACAAAATCACAAACCTGGTAAAGATTTTTTGGTGAACTATCTACCCTGATTTTATTGGAATCGTTCAGCGGTAACGTTTGCAATTCTGCTGTGATGTGGTCGTTGGAATTATTATCTTCAATTTCTTTTATAGCCGTTGGCTCTATTTTTTCGTGCGAATCAGAAGTTATTTCTTTTTTATCAAACGAAGGATCGACATCCAAAGTTTCACCAAAATCAGACAAGGCAAAGTCTTCAGAAGGCTCCAGCGTTAAAAAGGTGTTTGGAGTAAAAGTTACTAATCCGTTTTTTGCAAACGGATTAATATTAATTAATTTGACATCACCTCCCATTCTTCGCGCCTGGCAGGTAAATTTAATCAATAGAACGATAAATGCAGCCGGAGCCAGTTTTATATTTTTCATATCTATTGTTAGATTGAATTGATTTTCCTGAAAAATTTGATATATTTTTTTTTCAATTTCAGCGGATTTTTCCGGTAATTCAAATCCACGATCTAATACGATTGTTACTTCTTTCTTTTCAGTTGTTTCTGCAATTGAAGACATTGTTTAACCTTTTCTATTTGTGTTCCGGATTTATTCAATTATCTTTCGTGTTACAAAAAAACTTGATTATGCGTCTGGTTTCTTGATTCTTGTTACTGGATTCTTGTTACTGGATATACCCATCCCATCCAGCATCCAGCATCCAGTATCCAGCATCAAGTATCAAGAATCCCAACGCTGCTCAAGTGCATTTGTCAGGAAAATTCCTCCCGGACCTTCAACAGGACATTTGGTAACACAGATGCCACATCCAATACACAACTTTTCATCAACATACGGGAATTTAACTATTTTTTTCTCACCCGAAGGTAACTGCACTTGGCGCGAATCGAATTTAATTGCTTTTTTCGGAGTCGGACAATGTTCTTCACAAACCAAACAATCTTCACTTCGATACCATGGGATACATCTGTTTCTATCGAAATATGCAGTGCCAATTCTCAATTCCTTTTGCTTCTTTTCCATTTCAGCAGGATGAATGGCTCCGCTGGGACAAACCTTGCCGCACAGGTTGCAGTTGTATTCACAATATCCCTGCCGGGCATCCACTCTCGGCGTCCAGATCCCTTCCCAGCCGCTTTCTAAAAAGGCAGGCTGCAAACAGGCGCCGGTGGATGAACAAATTTTTACGCACTCCTGGCAGCGCACACAACGATCCAAAAATTCAGCTTCAGGTAAAGCACCTGGAGGACGTACAACATTTCCTTTTGTTACTTTACCAGGCAACCCGGTTTTCACCAAGCCTAACGTTAGCAACCCACTGGCTGCTGAATAAATGAATCGCCTTCTCGAAACGTCCGTCTTCTCCCTGGCAAACCGCGGAGTTAATTTATAGCTAATGGCATCAGTCGGACACACAGTGATGCAAGACATACATTCGATGCACTCAATCGGCGAATAAGAACGATACCCATCATTGATTGCATCCATTTTACATTCGCGCTGGCATCTGCCGCAATCGGTACATTTATCGTCTGCCGTGAAAATTCCTCTTGTCAGGCGGAATGAGGAGAAGAATCCAAATAAAGCGCCCAGCGGGCATAAATACCTGCACCAGAATCTTTTTGCGAAAAGATTCAAAGATAAAATACCAAAAAATATCAAACCAAACAGCACACTTTTTTGGAAGAATAACGGTTCGATCGGCAATATGGTTTCACGCAGAAAATCGTATGCTGAAAACAAAAAATCCTGAAAAACACCCAATCCCAGTAAAAGATTGAAAACTCCTTCAATAAAGAACGTAAATAATGGATAGATGGTTGTTGTGAATGTCCTGGTCAAAATAACGATTGGATCAAAAAACCAAACAAACTGAAGCGAAAATAATGCTGCCACAAGTAATACAATCAAAATCGAAAACTTCCAGGCTCGAAATCTGCGAGTCACTCCCGAGTATTTCTTCTTCACTTTGCCGATCATTCGATCCATCAAATCAATTGTTGTACCCAACGGACAGATCCAGCCGCAGAAATACCTGCCTAAAAAAACGGAAAGTACTAAAATCACCAATGCTAATATCAAGGTACTGATGAACTTTTTCGTTGCTAAAAATGTTGCAATCGCAATCAACGGACTGGCTCGTAAAAAAAGGTCTGCCGGAATACCTGTTTCATACGGGAATGCTGCCAGGAAAAACAGCACAATGAAAAACAGGAAAAAAATAATTTGTGAAATTCGTCTTGCTAATTGCATTCTGTTTCTCATATCGAGTTATGTGTTACAAATATAAACTTTTTTAATCTTCGTCTTGTTTTTGCAGTTGGATTTTTCGTGAATGGTGATTGGTGTATTGGTGCAAAATAAGGTTAACCTGTTTTTTAGTTGACATAGTTAAAAAAAATACAAACCAAATTACGCCAATAACAATAACCACTCACCACTCACTACTCACTACTCACCAATCACAACTCACTACTCACCAATCACAACTCACTACTCACCAATCACAACTCACTACTCACCAATCACAACTCACCAATTAACCTTTTCAATCTTCAATTTAGATAAATCCAAATTCCCTAAACCACGCGTAGATGCTTCAACCAGAAAACCCAATTGTTCCGGTTTCAAATCGAATAACGTGGCGCCATAAGCATCAACAGCAACAGGATCGACTCCGGCGATAATTGTATTTGTTTGCTTCACATCACTTAAGCTGCCACCCTGTGGTCCGTTGTTCATTAAAATTCTGACAGCATCGATAATTGTGAGTTGTGGTTTGATCACTGTATTTAAATCCACAATTTTGACATCAAAATGGTTGTGAATTTTTCCGCGTTCTCCGCCAATAATGCCCATGATATTTTTTAATCCCAATGTTACTCTTGACAGGGAATGGTGTTTTGCAATGGGGACGTTTATAACAACATCTGCGTTTATTGCGTCGCGGTAAAACTCCCAGGATTTTAATTCTTTACCATTGGGAATTTTTACTTTTTGGAATTTTTGCTTATAAATATGACTCACGTTAGCGCCGGCAGCTTTTGCCATTTTCTCGATCTGGCTGCGTGCATAGCATCTTTTCGCCTGGTTACAGGTGCGATCAAAAACCATCACTTTTTTAGCGCCGGCTTTTTTACACAAACGGACAATCTCTGCCACAACATCGGGATTTGTTGTCGCAGCTTGTTCTGGTACTCTGTCCCAACCGATATTGGGTTTAACTAAAACCGTATTTCCTTTTTTTACAAATTTTTCCATGCCGCCCAACATCTCAACAGTCTTCCTGACCATTTCTGCCGGATCGCCATTTTGAACGACTGCCAAATCGATTGGTGTTGATACTGGATGTATTTTTCCGAATAATGAATGAATTCCTGCAAAGCCTGTGATCGCCATACCGGAGAGTCCGGTGATTTTGATAAAATCTCTTCTATTGATATTTGACATTTTGCACTCCTTATTTTTCATAATACTATTATATTATATACAAAAAATATAACAACTTTTCAAGAAAAAAATGAATCCAATTCACTATTATTGAATCAAATATAAAAAACTACTTGACTTTATAAAAACATAGTTGTATATTTGCAGATTTTAAATTTAAGAAAAATTCAGATTTTATTAATATATCTTTTTGTTTTTACACAATTTATTAACGTTAATTGTTATTTTAAGGAGTAAATAAAAGTGGGAAATTTATTACCATTAAATAGAGTTCGAAATATCGGTATTATGGCGCATATCGACGCTGGAAAAACAACGGCAACAGAGCGTATCCTTTATTTTTCTGGAAAAATACACCGGGTCGGAGAGGTGCACGATGGTGCAGCAACAATGGATTGGATGGATCAGGAAAAAGAAAGAGGCATTACAATTACATCGGCAGCCACCACTGCTCTTTGGGAAAACCATGAAATAAATATTATAGATACACCAGGGCATGTGGATTTTACCGCAGAGGTGGAAAGAAGTCTACGGGTTTTAGACGGAGCAATTGCATTATTCTGCGCAGTTGGTGGTGTGCAGCCGCAGTCGGAAACGGTATGGCGGCAGTCAGAAAAATATGGGATTCCAAAAATTGCCTTTGTAAACAAAATGGACAGAATCGGCGCCGATTATTTTACGGTTATTAAAGAAATTGAAGAAACGCTGGGAGCAAATGTTGTTCCGATTACCATTCCCATTGGAGCGGAAGATCAGTTCAAAGGGATAATCGACCTGGTTGAAATGAAAGCTGTTTATTATGATGATGCGCAGCTTAATTTAAAATATGAAGAGGCAGATATCCCGGAAGATATGAAAGACCTTGCCGAAGAGTACCAGAAAAATCTTATTGAAAAAATATCTGAACAGGATGAAGAATTATTTGAATTGTTCGTTGATGGTAAACAACCTGCAATTGAACAGATAAAAAGTGCGTTACGAGCAGCCACAATAAACATGGATATTATTCCTGCCATGGCTGGCGCTGCCTATAAAAACAAAGGAATTCGAAGGCTTTTAGATGCAATAACAGATTATTTGCCATCACCGGAAGATCGCCCATCTGTGATTGGAATCGCAGAAAAGGAAAAACACTCACCCGAACGAAAGCCTGCTGATGACGAACCTTTTTCAGCACTTATTTTCAAAGTAATGACTGACAAACACAGGGGTAAACTTTCATATATCCGTGTTTACTCCGGCAAAGCGGATGCTGGCTCTTATGTTTACAATTCAACTATTGGAAAAAAACAGCGCATCGGAAGGATTTTTCAAATTCATGCCAACAAAATTGAAAACAGGGAAAC
>JADHVV010000060.1 GCA_016783825.1 Candidatus Zhuqueibacterota bacterium
CAATAAACTCATACAACGAAAAGGCTGAGGCGAAGGCTAAGGCGGAGCAAGGTAGAAGATTAAAGCACCCTTCGGGCACAGGGATTAAGGATTTTTTTTCCTTCGCCTCAGCCTTTGCCTGCACTTTAGTGCGCTGGGAATATAGACAAAAATTTTTAATAAAATTACCAACAAATTTTAAGAAAGATGTGAAGTTTTTGTAACATAACTTAATAACTCAAAGTAAATATATAAGTTAGAATTTTTTTTATCGGGCAAGTAATGCAATAAACAAAAGGAAAAGCAAATCCAGAAGCTGTGAGCCAACTGCTCAAGGAGAAGTTATCTTGATTTTAATTTGTGAGTCATTGAAAATTTTCTTGACTTTTAAATGTTTTTCGGTTACATTTAACACCCTCTTTTTTGTTTCAATAGATGTAAAAGATTTAACGGGGTATTTATTCTAAAATAGGACGGAGAAAAAAAATGAGACCCAAAGAAATAAAAAAATTAATAGAGTTGGTTGAAGGAAGTTCCATTAACGAACTCGAAGTCAGCCGATATGGGAAAAAAGTTAGTATCAGGAAAAATTTAGGCAATGTTGTTGTTGCATCTTCCTCTGAAACAGCTGCAGTTGCTCCCCCACAAGCGATGCCGGCAGTTGAAGCCAAAGCACCGGTACCTCAGCCGAAAGATACTGAAACAGCAAAGCAAGAAGGGGAAACAAATGTTTTTGAAATCAAGTCACCAATGGTAGGAACTTTCTATCGCTCCCCTTCACCCGAAACCGATCCTTATATTCAGGAAGGCGATATTGTGACGGCAAACCAGGTATTGTGTATCATTGAAGCCATGAAACTTATGAATGAAATAGAGTCAGAAGTTCGTGGTAGAATTGTTGAAATACTTGCTGAGAATGGAAAACCGGTAGAATACGACCAGGTTCTTTTCAAAATTGAGAAGCTGTAAGAGATTGAAAAAATGAGTTAAACGGCCAACTTTCAATTTTAGACAATAAATTTGTCATTCGCTGTTTTTGATTCATTTAGTATTATAGCAACAAAAAAAGAAACCATGGAGAAAAATAATTTTGTTTAAAAAAATATTAATAGCAAATCGTGGTGAAATAGCTTTGCGGATTATCCGAGCCTGTAAAGAACTTGGCATTGCTACTGTTGCAGTTTATTCGGATGCCGATGAAGATTCGCTTCATGTGAAATTTGCTGATGAAGCTGTGAAAATCGGCCCGGGTCCGAGCAATGAAAGTTATTTAAAAATCCCCAGAATTATCAGTGCAGCCGAAATTACAAATGCAGAAGCGGTTCACCCCGGCTATGGATTTTTAGCTGAAAATGCACAGTTTGCTGAGATTTGTGAATCGTGCGACCTTCAATTTATTGGGCCGACTTCAAAAATGATCGCAAACCTGGGTGACAAAGCATTTGCCAAATCAAAAATGAAGGGTGCAAAAGTTCCAATAATTCCAGGCAGCGATGGCATCCTCAAGAATTACGATGAAGCAAAAAAAGTCGCTGACCAACTGGGTTATCCTGTTATAGTGAAAGCAACTGCCGGCGGCGGTGGTCGAGGCATGAGAATCGCCCGCACAAAAAAGGATTTGGAAAATGCCTTCTCAACGGCAAGTCGGGAAGCAGCGGCTGCATTTAATAACCCGGAACTCTACATGGAAAAATATTTTGAAAATCCGCGCCACATTGAAGTGCAGATTATGGGGGATCAATATGGTAATGTAGTTGCCCTGGGAGAACGCGAATGCTCAATTCAACGCAAACATCAAAAATTAATTGAAGAATCTCCGTCTCCTGCGGTAGATGATAAAATCAGGAAAAAACTTTCTGATGCAGCAGTAAAAGGCGCAAAAAAAGTGGGTTACCAGAGCGCGGGAACAATAGAATTCCTTTTAGACCATGATGGAAAATTTTACTTTATGGAGATGAATACACGTATTCAGGTTGAACATACGGTAACGGAAGTTGTGTTTGGCATGGATTTGTTGAAAAGGCAAATTAAATTGGCGGCAGGAGCAAAAATCGATGAGATTATAAAAGACTATAAACTAAGAGGGCATGCGATTGAATGCCGTATCAATGCAGAAGATCCTGACAAAAATTTCCGTCCATGTCCGGGGAAAATAGAAAGCTTTCATGTTCCCGGCGGTCCTGGTGTGCGAGTCGATACCCATGCTTATGCCCAATACGTGATCCCGCCATATTATGATTCTTTGATCGCTAAAGTGATCACTTCAGGACAAACCAGGGATGAGGCAATTGGAAGAATGAAACGCGCGCTGGATGAATTTATCATCGAAGGAATTCACACAACAATACCGTTTCATCAAAAAGTTTTGTCTGAAAGACATTTTATAAATGGAGATTTTGATACGAAATATATTGAGACTTATTTCACCTAAAATTAGCGGATAAGCTAACCACAGATACTGATGTCAATCAAAACATCCCCCTTAATCCCCCTTCAAAAGGGGGACTTTTAGCCATTCCCCCCTTTTGAAGGGGGGATGTAAAAATGGATGAAAAAAAAGATCCCTTATCCGTTAATTTTGGTTCACTTAATAACCTATCTAAAGGGAGAATACAAAATGGAACTTCCAAAAGAATTAAAGTACACTGATGAACATGAATGGGTTTTGGTTGAAGATAATGTTGCAACCATTGGTATCACGGATTATGCCCAGGGAGAGCTTGGCGACATAGTTTTTGTTGAACTTCCCAGTGTTGATGACGAAATAAAGCAAGCCGATCCATTTGGTACTATCGAAGCAGTTAAAGCAGTTTCCGATCTTTTTTCCCCGGTGAGTGGAAAGATTGTGGGAGTGAATGAAATGCTTGAAGATCAACCAGAAATTATAAATGCGAGCCCCTATGATGAAGGGTGGATGATAAAGGTAGAACTTTCGGATGTTTCTGAGCTGGACTCTCTTTTAAGCGCTGATGATTACAAACAACAAATCAGTTGATCGTTATCTTTAAAATGAAAATATCCCAGCGCTGTTAGACCATAATAAAAATTGAAAAATAGAATTCAACGCAGAGATCGCGGAGACCGCAGAGTTAATTCAATAAATATTAAATTTTATATTAGCCCAACCAAGGATTATAATTAATTCCAACGATTTCAATGTTTTATGGAATTATTATTTATATGTATTATTTTGATAATAAAGAGCATAAAACACCTCATTTCCATGCTAACTATGGCGAGCATGATGTAGTTGTTTCAATACCGGAAGGAAAAGTATTACAAGGAACTATGCCAAAAAATAAGATGAAATTAATCCAAGCCTGGATTGAAATTCATAAGGAAGATATAATAGCAGATTGGAAACTGGCGGTTGAGGGGCAGCAACCACATAAAATTGAACCATTGAGGTAAAGAATGTTAAAGGTAACAAAGGTTTGTGCTAAAGAAAATTTTACTTTATTTGTTGAACTGTCAGATGGTCGCTCAGGCAGTTTTGATGTCAAACCGTATCTTGAAAAAGGTGTGTTTACACAGTTAAAAGATAAAAATTATTTTAAGCTGGTAAAGCCATTTTTTTGCGGAATAGCATGGCCTAATGAGCAAGATTTAAGCGCTGATACAATTGCATTTGAATTGAAAGAAGAATCCCAACGGATTCAAATTAGAGCTTTTAATTAGGCTAAAAGATTGTCTTCATTTCGTGTTTGATATTGTTTTAGTTCAGTTGCTAAATAAAAAGAACTATGAAGATTGTACTGATAACAGAATCATTACCTCGATTTTGTTTTATTTTTTGGAGAACCACATGCCTTTTATTCCCAATACCGACAACGATCGAAAGCTTATGTTCGAACGAATTGGTGTTAAAAATTTTAGTGAATTAATTTCAAATATTCCGGATGAATTAAAATTTAAAGGGGACCTTGACCTTCCGCCTTCGGTGTCAGAGCTTGAAATTTCAAAGATCATACAACAAAAAGCAGGCTGCAATACTCAAACGTGCGACACGATAAGTTTTTTAGGAGGCGGCGCCTACGATCATTTCATTCCTGCTGCGGTTAATTTCTTACTCTCAAGGTCAGAGTTTTATACTGCCTACACACCATACCAGGCAGAAGTGAGCCAGGGTACCTTACAGGTGATTTACGAGTACCAATCGATGATTGCCGAATTAATGGGAATGGAAGTGGCAAATGCCTCGATGTATGATGGCGGTTCTGCACTCGCCGAGGCTGCGCTAATGGCAGTTTCGGAAACAAGAAAAAAAAAGATTTTGATCTCAAAAAGCGTTCACCCCTATTATCGCCAGGTTGTTAAAACCTATTGCCACGGGCAGGGAATCGAGATTGAGTTAATAGAATTAGACCAGGGCATAACAAGTTTGGCAAGTCTGAAGTCAAGCATTGATAATAATGTTGCCGCAGTTATAATTGAGCATCCAAATTTTCTTGGCTATTTGGAAGAAGTATTCGAGATCAGCAGCCTGGTTCATGAAAACAAAGCATTGCTCATTACTTCCAATGATCCCATTTCATTGGGCGCGATTGAACCTCCCGGGGAATACGACATTGACATAGCAACCGGCGAAGGACAATGCCTGGGCAACCCGTTGAATTATGGTGGACCTTATTTGGGAATATTTGCTGCAAAACAAAAATATGTGAGAAAAATGCCCGGTAGGATAGCCGGCGCAACAACGGACAGCCAAGGACGCCGGGGATTTGTTTTAACCTTCCAGGCGCGGGAACAGCACATCCGTCGGGCAAAAGCGACCTCAAATATCTGTACAAATCAAGCGCTCAACGCGTTAGCCGCAACCATTTATATGGCGCTGATGGGTGAAAAAGGGATTCAGGAAGTTGCATCGCTCTGTTTACAAAACAGTCACTACCTGGCGGATAATATTGGACTGCTTGACGGCTATGAGCTTCGCTTTACTTCCCCATTTTTCAAAGAATTTGTCGTAACAACCCCGCTGCCGGCAAAACAAATTATTGATGCTTTGTCTGAAAAAAATATTTTTGCCGGAATTGATCTTTCAAGTTTTGATTATGGTTTTAAAAACGAAATGTTAGTAGCTGTTACTGAAAAACGGACTAAAGATGAAATGGATAGGTTCGTTGAGTTGCTTGCAAATATTAATTTAGCAGAGTAACTTTTTTGCCACAGAGACTCGGAGACACAGAGCAAAAAAGGTGAGTTTTTAAAAAGGAACATTTTCTCTGTGTACTCGGTGTCTCTGTGGCAATTTTTCTTACTTGAATAGCTACAAAACAAAATAAAAAAAGGAACTTTTAAAATCAACAGTAGTTTTATAATTGTATTATTTGAAAAATTGAATTGATTCTATTAGAGTTAATATTAATTTCAATTTATCCTGCTTTTTTCATAATAGTTTTAAAGGCAGCGGGATTGAAAATAAAATAAATTTTGTTGAGGAAGTCTATTAGGAAAATTGATACAGTATTAAAGGTAAATGGGATACATAGTTAAAAAAACATGGAAATAGGTTCACCCCGCTTTGTTTTTTATATTTTTAAATGCAGCGGGATAACCTGAATTATTAATAAAATTAATCTCGTTTTGATTTTTGTCCATGAATAATTCAGGTTACAAATATTTCAGTATTTCTTTACACCTTTATCTGAATTTTCCTAAATAGGTAAAGTTCCGAATGCTTGAGGTGTTCCTTTGGGAATTAAAAGAGGTTTAACCTTTTACATTCGGTTTTTTTTTGTTGCAAACAATTTTAAAGGAGTTGTCATGAAAAAGTATATCATTATCATTTCCCTGCTTTTGTTAGTAGTAATGATGTCGCAGCAGGCATTTGCAGTGAGTGAGGCAGCAGTGCTCTTTTTAATGATCTCACCCGGGGCACGAGCAGCAGGAATGGGCGAGGCTTTTGTCGCGGTTGCTGATGATGCGTCAGCCGTTTACTGGAACCCGGCAGGATTGGCTTATCAGCAAAAGCGTGAAATTACATTTATGCATGTGAACTGGTTATCCGGCTTGACAGACGATCTGTTTTATGAATTTCTGGCTTATCGCATGAGTATTGAAGGCGTAGGCACTATAGGTTTTAATGTCATATTTCTTGACCTTGGCGAGCAGCAAGGCATGGATGAGCAGGGCAACGAGACAACAAAATTCAGTAGTAACGAATATGCCATTTCAGCAAGCTATGGCGCCACAGTAACAGATAACCTTGCCATGGGCGTGTCATTGCGATATATAAGAAGTAATCTTTCCCAATCTGGCGCAGGCGCTGAAAAGGGAAGCGGTCAAGCAAGCGCTTTTGCATTTGATATTGGTTTGTTATACAAGTTTCCTTTTTTACGGGAAAAATTAACTTTTGGAATGAATATTTCTAATATGGGTCCCAAAATTGCTTATATCGATGCGGCACAAGCAGATCCTTTGCCAACAAATTTAAAGGCAGGTTTTGCTTTCAGGCTGATTAATCAGAAATATAATAAGCTCACAATTGCAGCAGATATCAATAAATTGTTGGTCACACCTCATGGTGATAAGCCAGCCGATCCGTTTTACCAGGCGCTCATTACCTCATGGTATGATGAACCTTTTGACAGGGAAATGGACAAAATAACCCAGAGTATTGGATTAGAATATGTTTACAATAACCTCATTGGTTTGCGGGGTGGTTATTATCATGATAAAGAAGGGAAGGTGAAATACCTGACTTTTGGAGCGGGCATTAAGTATCATTTATATAGTTTTGATTTTGGTTATGTGTCGGCGTCTGAAGGACACCCGCTTGCGAATACGATGAGATTTTCTTTGAGTTTTGGATTCTAAAGCTCTGTCTCTGGAATCATTTGAAATATAAAACATTGAAAAAGTGATGGGGTGACATGGAGAGTGGGAGAAATAAATTCTCCTTGTCTCCTTGTCAAACGAAATATTAGACCAGATTAATCCTTTAATTTTACAAATCCGCAAGCCCCCACACTTGCGGATTTTAATAAATAACCAATTTTGAAAAATTAGTGATGTTCTATAAAAAAAATCTACTTTTAATATTCATCTGTATTCTAATTAATACGATTAGCTTAGCTGCCGAAAAAACAAAATCCCCAATCTATCATAAAAGCAGCATTTCTAACCGCTTTGTTTCTTCAGATAATTCAGGTACTACGAAACCTGTTTTTTTTGCTGATCTGCCGGACACATTAAAAATTTTGGCGATACGCGTACAATTTCAGCGTGATAACGACCGCGGGACAACCGGTAATGGATGGTTTGATCTTGCTGAAACAGATTCTGCGATCTTAAATCCACCGCCGCACAATCAATTGTATTTTGCCAACCAGCTAAAAGCGCTGAAAGATTATTATGAAAAGGTATCCCAGGGCAAGCTGATTTTAGATATAACAAACAGCGATGGTAACTTCACTGTTTATCCCCGGGAAGCAGACAGTGTTTGGACGCTTTCTCAACCAATGTCCTATTACAATCCTAATACAACAGATGAAGAATTAGATCAACGATTAGCTGAGCTGTTCCGCGATGCCATTGAGATTGCCGAAAAAAACAGCGCCATCAATTTTTCCGAATTTGACGCCTATGTTGTATTTCATGCCGGAGTTGGCGCTGAATTCTCCCAGGATTTTGATACAACACCTAATGACATTCCATCAGTTTTTTTGAATTTTAATGACTTAAAAAATACAATTGGAATTAATGATCAAAATTTTCAGGGGATTGAAGTAAATGAAGGAAACTTTTTTGTAAAAGAAGGCATCATCCTTCCTGAAACTGAAAACCAGGGCGGCTACGAATTTGGGATTTTGGGTACTGCGGTTATCATGTTTGGTCATCAACTGGGATTGCCCAACCTTTATGATTCGGATACCGGTCGCCCCGGGATTGGACGATTCGGCATAATGGACCAGGGATCGGGCAGCTTTTCCGGGCTTATTCCGGTTCATCCCTGTGCCTGGAGTAAGATTTTTTTAGGCTGGGAAGAGCCCATCACAATAACAACGGGTGAACAACTTTCTGTGGCTGCAAGTCTGGCAACTGATCCCAATAAGATTTATCAAATACCCATAAATGCAAAAGAATATTTTTTAATTGAAAACCGGCAAAAAGCCGTTCTCAAAAATCGGGATGTCGCAATTGGTTATGATGAAAATGGTGTTCGGATAGAATTTAATAATAATGGTGAAATTAATCTCCCTGCCGGACAAAACAAAATTGGCGTCATTGTGGAAGTTGATGAATATGATTTTGGCTTACCCGGTTCCGGAATTCTTGTCTGGCACATCGATGAAAGTGTCATTGAACAGCATTACAAGGAAAACCGGGTTAATGCAGATATGTACCACCGCGGCGTGGATTTAGTGGAAGCTGACGGCGCACAGGACATTGGGTATTTCTTCAACTTCTTTGGCATTACCGGGTATGACGCGGGCAGCGCATGGGACATGTGGTGGAATGATAACGGTGATTTCAAATACGCAAATTCTTCAGAAACGGTCACTTTCACTCCCAACACAATGCCGGCTTCAAATTCCTACGCCGGTGCCAATACCGGTATCCATTTAACAAATTTCAGCAAAAGCGATTCGGTGATGTATTTTTCCCTGGAAGTTAAAAAGTACCAGCAAGGATTCCCAATTTACCTGGGTAATAATTCAGGATCAAGCCCAGCAGTTAGTGGGGATCTGGATGGAGATGGTACACGTGAGCTGGTTGCAGCCACAGAAAACGGACAAATACTTGCCTGGCGGGCAAATGGCGAAAAATTCATCGACAATAATGATGTGGCTTTTCAAATTAATGTTAATCGTGATACCACAATTGTGCCACTGCCGGTTATTGCAGAAATCGAAAATGATAAATTTATTTTTTCACCATCACTCGCTGATTTAGATAAAGATGGAAAGATGGAAATCATTGCCGGCTCGCAAGGTGGTCGTTTACTTGTGTGGAAATCAATTGACTCTGACAAAGACGGTCGCGCTGATTTGTTCATGGAATTTAATATAGGTGAGAATTTGTTAACCACTGTTCCGGTTGTTGGTGATTTTATTTCGGAACAAAATTACAATCAAGTTGCCATTGGATCTTCAGCAGGACAATTATATATCCTGACACAAAATGAACAACAAGGCTCTATTGAAGGAATAATTAGAAATGTTACATTTCCTTCTTCCATTCTCTCGCTTGCGGTATTTTCAGAAAACGGTTTTAAGGGATTGGTTGTCGTATGCGACAACGGTTCTATTCATTTGCTTGAAGAAGGTTCAGAAATAAAATGGAGCCGTGATTATTCCCATATCACAAACTTCAACTACCCGGCTGTGGCAGATTTAAACAGAGATGGAAATTTAGAAATCGTATTAACTTCAAAATCCGGCGATCTAATAATTTTAGACAAAGATGGAAATGAGCCGGAAGGTTTTAGACAGATTTCTCTGAACAGTCGCTTATCAAATCCAACATTGGCAGATGTCGATAAAAATGGCTATTTGGATGTTGTCGTCAACGGTGGGGGGGAAGTTTTTGCCTTTAATTATAATGGAATTCCCCTAACAAATTTCCCAATTGAATATGAAAAAAATGAGACAGACACATCTTACTTGGATGCTGTTGTTGCTGATATTGATGGTGGTGGATTTTCTGATTACCCGGATCCTGTTCTTGCTGATATTGATGGTGATGGATTTTCTGAAATTATTTTGAGTTCAAAGAAAAATCAATTGTTAGCTTATGATAGTCAGGGTAAAAAATATCTCGGCTTCCCGGTTTCTGTTTCCGGCTCGCTTGTCGCAAATATTGGAATTGCTGATCTGACAGGGAACAATAAGTTTAATCTGTTTGCACGATCCAACGATGATTTTTGTTATGCCTGGCAGTTAGATTTTGACTATTCTGAAGATCAACTTTTTTGGGGCGAGTTTTTGCTGAACGCTCAACATACCGGTTTATTTTTAGGCGAAATTTCAAAGCCGGCAACTCAG
The DNA here is from genome assembly GCA_016783825.1 of Candidatus Zhuqueibacterota bacterium. Classification (GTDB taxonomy): domain Bacteria; phylum Zhuqueibacterota; class Zhuqueibacteria; order Thermofontimicrobiales; family Thermofontimicrobiaceae; genus Nigeripontimicrobium. The sequence continues at coordinate 9,966 of JADHVV010000060.1, forward strand.
GGTAAACTAATGCCCGTAAAAACAGTTTACAATTATCCAAATCCAACCGAAGGAAACACAACAACGATCCGGTATTATTTGAGAGAAGAAGCAAACGTGTCTATAAAAATATATGATATGGCTGGTGAACTGGTTGATGAAATGTCTGGAAGCGGATTCGCGGAATTAGATAACGAGGTTGTTTGGGACATCACAAATGTTGAAAGCGGCGTATATTTGGCAAGAGTCAAAGCCGACTCAGATGTCGAATCGAATGCAGCGATTATTAAGATTGCTGTTGTGAAATAATAATCCAACGGATAGAAACAACCCAACGGATGAAATTTTTAAAATATTTGGTTTTATTAATGATTGTGTTGATTTAATGCATTTTACAAATTTTGATGTCAATATATAGTAGTGCAGTTCTCATGATTGCCAATATATCGTGCTTTACTGGTGACGGCATAGACTAAATCAACGCACTCATTAATATCCAATGGAAAGGCAAAACTATTTGGGGCAAAACCATTTATTTTGAAGCAAAAGAAATAAAAAAATGTTTAATACATCGTATCAATAGAAAATTTAATCAGTAATTAAAACATCACCAGGCTTATATTTTAAAATAGCTTTATCTGATCTGAGTAGTACCAATTTTTTATCCGTTGGGTTGTTTCTATCCGTTGGGGGAATTATAAAGTAGTATCATAAAAAAAATAATAATAAGGCTCACATATTGAAAAAAGCAAATATATATATTTTACTTCTTTTGGCGAATATTTCGTTCACCGTAAATCTAAATGCACAATTCATAGAATACAATCACCCTGAATTGAATTGGCACACCATTGACACGGAACATTTCCAGGTGCATTACCATGAAGGCACTGAACGCACAGCCCGATTGACAGCCAAAATTATCGAAGAAATATATCATCCGGTAGTTGCGCTTTATCAATATGAGCCGGATGGAAAAATTCATTTTATCATCAGGGATCATGATGACTTTTCCAATGGTATTACTTTTTATTATGACAATAAAGTCGAGATTTGGGCGTCGCCAATGGATTTTGTTCTTCGTGGAAATCATAACTGGCTGCGCAATGTAATCACCCATGAATTTGTTCACATGATATCCCTGGGTGCTGCGAGAAAGGTAACCCGAAAAATCCCGGCGTTGTATGTGCAGTACATGGGTTATGAGCCGGAAAAAAATCCTTATGTACTTTATGGATTCCCCAACAGAATTTTATCCTACCCTTTAGCAATGACCGTTATGCCCAACTGGCTGGCAGAAGGCGTTGCCCAATACCAGCTTCCTCCGTTAAATTACGATAATTGGGACACACACAGGGACATGATTCTCCGGACTTCGGTTTTGGAAGAAAATATGCTTTCTTTCAAAGAAATGGGCGTTTTTGGAAAGACAAGCCTTGGCAATGAAAAGCTCTACAATCACGGATTTGCCCTTGTTCAGTATATTGCTAATAAATATGGCAGGGAAGCGTTGGGTCAGCTTTTCCGGGAAATGCATAAACCTTGGAGAATGACTGTTAATGGCGCATCGAAAAAAGTAACCGGCAAATCCGAAAAAGAGCTTTATAAAGAATGGAAAAATTATCTCGAAGAGATGTACTCCTTCAGGATAAAAACAATACAGGACAACCTTCAATCTGGAAAAATTGTTGAAAGTAAGGGCATTGCAAATCTTTTTCCTGCCTGGTCGTCTGATGGTGAAAAATTTGCCTTTGTTTCTAACCGGGGCTACGATTATCTCTCATTATCTTCCCTGTATTTTCATGATATCAAAACAGGCAAAACAAAAAAGGCGAAGAGCGGTGTAAGTTCTATTTCCTCCTGGGGAGCGAATGGCGAAAAACTCTATTATGTAAAACGCTCAAAACCGAATAAAAACGGTTCTTTTTATAATGATATTTATGTTTATGATTTAAAGAAGAAAAAACAAAAACGGTTGACAAAAAATGTCCGGGCGCGCTACCCGAATTTATCGCCTGATGAAAAGAAAATTGTTTTTGTAACGGCAAAAGATGGAAATCATAACATTGTCACTTTTAATTTAGAGACAAAAGAACAGAATATTTTGCTTCAATTGAAAAATGGCGAACAGATTTTTCAACCTCAATGGTCGCCTGATGGAGGTAAAATTGTCTATTGTTATTCGGAAGGTGAAGGAAGAAAATTGGGAATTCTCACTTCTGACGGAAAATCAAATAGTGTCCTAATTGATGATGGTTTTGATGCCCGTGATCCTGTATTTGCTCCGGACGGATATGAAATCTACTTTAGCTGGGATCGCAGTGGAATTTTTAATATCTATTCCATAAATCTTTCCACACAAAAAACAGCACAATGGACGAATGTTCTTGGCGGCGCTTTTATGCCTTCAATTAATAAAAAAGGACAGTTGCTGTTTTGTGATTTCAACTCAGAAGGATATCGCATTGCCTTAATCAAACAGCCGTTGCCCGTGAAAGAATCACAAACAGATTATCTTGTTAGTGAAAATAATGTGCTGCTTGCTTCAGGTAATAATGTTAGTCCAGCGGTTTACGAACAGTCAATTTCCGAAAAATCAATTAACTACAATGACAAAATCGTTCCCGAATACGCTGCCAAACCCTACAACCTGACTTATGGCAAAATCAGTTTTTTGCCAAGAATTATGTTTGATTATGGGACTACAAAATTTGGCACCTATTTTTATTCCGGTGATGTGCTGGACAAGTATAATATTTTCGGCGGATTTGCAATAAACAGGGATATGGATTATGACCTGTTCACGTTTATCAACTATCGGGTTTTTCGCCCGACCATTTTTCTGGAAATTTATCATCAAACAAGGCACCATTCGGATTATGATGATTGGGCGTTAACACCAACCGACACTGTTTATACAAAGTTTAATTACCGCTACCAGTTAAGTGAAGTGGATGTTGGATTTGATTTAAAGACAGGCAAGGATCACTCCTTGAGAACAGCTTTTATTTACAGCCAATATCGCGCAACAACGAAACCTGACTATAAATACCAGGGTTTTGAGTTTCCTTCGACAAGTTATAACTATCAAATCGGAAGAGCCTTTCAATTGGTTTGGAACTATGGTGGTGTTGCACCGAGCCGTACCTCAGAAATTAACCCGGCAATCGGACGAGCCATATCTGTTCGTTATAACCAGGAATTTAATAAATTCATCAAAGATTTTAAATTAACAAAATTTGGAACATGGGCTGAGTCATTTGACAAATTCAATTATGCGAAATTTGAATTAGACTGGAAAGAGCATTTTCAAGTCTGGCGTTCCGGAGATCATGCGCTGAGTTTGCGATTTCAGGGTGGCTGGATTGATCGACCGGTTCACGAGTTTTTCAACTTTTTTGCCGGCGGACTCATCGGGTTGCGGGGTTATCCGTTTTACTCCATTGAAGGACGTAAGCTGCTGATAGGTAAAACAACCTATCGCTTCCCAATATTTAAACACCTGGATAAACGTCTGCTCCATTTTTATTTTGACAAATTGTATGCCGGTGTTTTTTATGATTACGGAAATGCGTTCGATGAGGATAAAATTCAATTTTCCGATTTTAAGGGAGACGCAGGCGTTGAATTAAGATTGGATATGTTCTCTTTTTATAATTTTCCAACCAGAATATTTTTTAATGCCGCTTATGGATTTGATAATTATACAAAAACCGAAAAATATAACAACGTAAAATTAAATTATGGGAAAGAGTGGCGCTATTATGTCGGCGTTACTTTTGGATACCTGGATTAATGCTGTTATTGGTTGTTGGTCGTGAGGTGGTGATTTTTTTGGCAAATTATATTTCACGACAAGGATTCCTGATACTGGTTGCTGGATACCCCCCAACCCATCCAGTATCCAGCATCAAGTAACCAGAAACAAGTAACCAGAATCCAGAAACAAGCAACCAGGATCACGGATTCGGGTATTTTGAAAAAAATAAAATTGATTTAAAAGAATAAACCAACAAAGGGAGTTATAAAATGAAGAAGCTATTTATTCTCAGCATTTGTTTTTTGTTTTTCGTCATTGGGACGAATAGCTACAGTGGGGATTTATTTGACAGGAAAACCATTAGTAATGCATTACTTGAGCCAGCGAAAAGAACGCAGTTGGTTTCAGCTTATTTTAACCCGTTATCTTATTCATACCAGGATACCGCAGATGTATTGTCAAGAGAACATCAATTATCCATGCTGCCCGGTTATAAGCTGCCTAAAAAAGCGTTGCTTCTTTCAGCTTTAATGCCTGGCGCTGGTGAGCTTTATGTGAAATCTTATTTTAAAGCTGCCACTTTCTTTTTGGTTGAGGTGGGCGCTTGGACATTTTATGGCATATATACGAAAAAAGGTAATGAAAAAGAAGTTGAGTATGAGGCTTACGCTGATGAAAAGTGGAACCCGGAAAAATGGAAAAGCTGGTATGATGGGCTCGATCCAAGTACCCAGGAATCATTTACTCATACCACGCACATGTTAGAGTTGCTTGATGAAGGAAGAAAGACGCAGCAGTATTATGAAATGATTGGCAAATATGCTGAATTTGTTACCGGCTGGGAAGGCACGCGCAACGACTTGACATTCGGTGAATTGATGGGTTACCGACAGGATAAAGTCCAGATCGCTGATGATTATATGGACATGAGAGCCGAAAGCAATGACCTGTTTTCACTTGCCCGGACCGGAATTACCGTGGCTATGATCAATCATTTGCTCAGTGCCATAGATGCAGCATGGACAGCAAAAATTACGAACAACCGCTTGTTGAAAACTTCCATGAGGATAGAGCAGAAACACTACGTAAATCACGTTTTGCCTGTTTTGTCACTAAAGTTTAATTGGTAATATTTATGAAGTTAAAAAATTTAATCTATGTGCTTTTGCTGACAACAGTTGTTAAAGGTTACGCAGAAGAAAAACACAGCGCTGTCCACAGTTACCTGGCGCCTTCTCCTATATCTGTTGCAAAGACGCAAATGATGTGCGATCTTAAAACCAGTCAAGAGCAGGCTGTTTTTCATTTTCCACAGTTGGTCGATTCGGTGAAAAGTAATAATCAAGCCGATGCAAAGTTTAAAAATCGCGGGAAAGCATTTATCCGGTCGCTGATTTTACCTGGTTCGGGAGAGCGTTACCTTGGTAAAAAAACACTGGCAAAAGCTTTTCTAATAACAGAAATCACACTCTGGGTTGGTTATGTTGCTTTTACCGAATATGGTAAATGGATACGGGAAGATGCTTATGCTTTTGCCGCCACACATTCCGGTGCAAAAACAGAAAGCAAGCCGTTCCAGTTTTTTGTGGACATCGGTAACTATGCTGATGTAAATGAATACAACGATGCCAAACAAAGAATGCGCCAGTTTGAAAAGGTCTATTCCAGTGATGATTATTACTGGCAGTGGGAAAATAGCCAGAGTCGCCAGAAATTTGAAAATATGAGAATCGCCAGCGATCAGGCAATTAACCGGTCAGTGTTTGTGTTGGGAGGAATTTTTGCTAACCATTTGCTCAGCGCGATTGATGCTGTCTGGCAAACCCACAGACACAATAAAAAATTAAATCAAAATTCTAAAAAACAAGTTTCGATAAATATTCAAACTAATCATAAAACAGGTGCAATTTCATTAAATATTCAGAAACTTTTTTGATTTAGTTGCATCTAAAAGTATGAATTCACAAAAATAATTAATGCGAGTTTGTTTTTAACACTCGCATTTTTTAATGATATTTAAGATAATAAAAGTGCCACGCGCTTTATTGAATTATGAGGAAGGTATTATGAAAAACGTAGTTATTATTGGAACAGGCCCCGCTGGATTGACAGCAGCTATTTACGCAGCACGGGCAGAATTAGAACCCATCGTTTTAACCGGTGACACACCTGGCGGACAGGTAACAATTACCGAAACGCTTGATAATTTCCCGGGATTCCCTGATGGAATATCCGGTTTTGAGCTTTTTCAAAATTTAAAAAAACAAGCTGAGCGGTTTGGCGCAAAGTTGGTTTCGGAAACAGCCATATCCGTTGATTTTTCAAAACAGCCATTAACGGTTAAGACGAGAACCGGAGAGTACGAAACAAAAACTGTGATCATTTCCACCGGCTCGGACCCCAGAAAATTAAATGTGCCGGGTGAAACTGAAAATGTTGGCAAAGGTGTTTCTTACTGTGCCACTTGCGATGGTTTCTTTTTCCGGGATAAAGAAGTTGTGGTCGTTGGCGGCGGAGACAGTGCAGTGGAAGAAGCATTGTTTTTAACTAAATTTGCCTCAAAGGTCAGTATTATCCATCGCAGGGACAGGTTACGCGCTGGCGCTCATTTGCAATCAAGAGCAGAAGAAAATGAAAAAATTGATTTTGTTTGGAATTCGGTTGTAACAGAAGTTTTGGCAGATGAGACGACCGGTGTAAATGGCGTTAAACTGAAGAATGTAAAAACCGAAGAAGAAAGCGTAATTAAAACAGACGGCATTTTTATTTTTATCGGTCACATTCCCAATACGGAAATTTTCAAAGATAAAATAGACTTTGATGAATCAGGTATTATCGTAACTGACAGCAGGCAAAAAACAAATGTTCCCGGCGTTTTTGCTGCCGGAGATGTGCAGGATAATATTTACCGCCAGGCAGTTACCTCAGCCGGCGCCGGCGCAGCAGCAGCCATGGAAGCGGAAAAATTTATCGCTGAAATGGAAGGAACTTCATATCCGGGAAAGATGTAATCTCTTTAATAATGTAGTATGTAGCGCAAGATGGCATCTTGCGCTACGCTATTTATTTGGTGGCAGCCAAATTATTTCTACCTCATCCTGTAATTTTTTAAATTCAGGATCACCGGTAATAACTTTTGCATTATTTAACTTTGCTAATCCAATGGCGAAGCAGTCACCTAAAGCAATAGCATGGATGGATTTTATTCTTGCAGCTACTATTGATAATTCTCTGCCCACATCAATAATTGTGATACAAAGGCTATCGATAAGCGTAAGTACTTCATTCGCTCGATTTTCTCCAAACTCCCTCAAAATACTATAATAAACTTCTGTTAAATTTACCGTACTGAAAAGTATTTCAATTTCTTTTTTTTCAGCTTGTTCGAGTATTTTTTTTACTTGCTCGTATCCAGTTTCCTTTTTAAAAAAGCATAAAAGAGCATAACTATCAAATACAATAATTTTGTTTGTCATCTATATTTACTCCTTTTTGCCAAAAGTGTCAAGCAAGAATTTTTCATGCTTTTCATCTTCTTCCCTGCCTTCGCGGAGCATTTCCATGGCTGATTTTGAGCCGTCTTTTAAAATCCCACAAGCATATTCAATAATATTTTCGGGTAGAATAAACAATTGCAAGTTGCCATCAATTTCCAAAATCTGCACCTTACAACCCGGCTTTATCCCATATTTCTTACGTATTTCTTTTGGGATAACAATGGCGCCTTTTGGTGATACGGTTGATGTAAACATCACATTTTCTCCATTTAGTGCTACAATATTATTATTGTTATTCCAATATACAATATGTTAAACACAAAAACAAGAAGTTTTTCGATACATTAAAAAAAGCACCAAAAGTTAAAATGGCGCCTTTTACAGATAAAATTCTTATTGACATTTCCATTAAGAATTGTTAAATTAAAATTATATTAATGTTAAAATAATATTCTTTGGTGTGACTATGGAAAAAATTGAATTTCAAGCTCAGGCAAAAAATGGGATTATTAAAATCCCACAGAAATACAAATACATAAGTAATGCTTTTTTAAAAATAAGATTAGTGCAGGAGAAAAAACAAACTGATAATCGGAAAAAATTAAAGATTAAAAAACTCCTACAGGAAATTAGGACAAAAGATATTTTTAAAAATATTGAAAACCCAAGCGTATGGCAGAGAGAATTAAGAAATGAATGTGAATAATATTTCAGATTTTAGAAATATAAATGAAGAAGTAAAGTTAGTTGAAGTAGAATAGTTTTCTCAAACCAAACAGGGATAAACCAGTACCAAACAAAAAACGAATTCTTATTTTCTTCAGTCCATGGAATATTTCAATCCCAGTCTTTTTTTTCCGATACAGCATTTGAGATTTACTACCAACTTATCTATTTTTCAATAACAGACGCTTTTTAAATTACGTATAGAGAAGCTGTTAGTCCCCTCTCGCTCGATATGATTAGTGAGAATCTGCTAAGTTATATTTCGAGCCAAGAAATCCTTTGGAGTGAATATCTCCAAACTTGAATTTTTAAAATCTTTTTCATTTCGTGTTACAATTTTTGAAATATTAGAATGTTGCGCGGCGCTTTCCTGAATAGCATCTTCGAAATCGTTAAAATCTAAATCTAATGCAAAAGCTTCTAAAATAACATTTTTATTAACATTCGCTACTTCGACAAACTCCATAAGATTTCTCAAAAAACCTATTGTCTGGTCTTTGCCTTTTTCTTTTCTCGAAATATAATATATATCTGTTACTGTTGTAGCTGTGATATATGTGGTAATTTTTCCTTCAAAAGCAAGTTTTAATATTTTTTCAGCATCTGAAAAATAATACTTTCTTTCAAGAGCAAAGTCAAGAATTATATTAGTGTCTAATAAAACTTTTTTCATTGATATTTTTCCTGAAGATACTTTATATGATCATTTTTGTATTTTTCGATTTTAGCGCCTTTTAAAAAGCCTCTCCATTTTCGAGAGAATTCTTCAAAAGAAAATTCGGCTGGTATAGTATTGTTTTGATGGTTCTTCTTTTCCACAATAAATACTTCAACTCGTTGGTTAATAAGGTTCCTTATTTCAGGAATTTTAATTATTCCATCCTTTTGAACTGTTGTTTCGAATTTATAAGCATCCATAATACACCTCAAAACAAACAACTAATAATATTTATATTCTAATATAAACAATTTTTATATTGATTTCAAGTAAAATGCAAATGTGATATTTTAAGAAATGGAAGATTTCATTTTATTTCAATCCCCTTCCCTGATAAACTTCCCTTTTGATGCCGAATTCTTTTCTCTCCGGATTTTAAGTTTGAAATTCATAGGCAATAATTTCTATTTAAGACATATTTTCAGTTATTCAACCGGAAAATTATAAAAAAAACAGTCTTCCACAGAAATGAACTCCCACAGAAAAAAGTAGAAAAATCAAAGCTTTTCGGAGTACGAATGAAAAACCTCATTAACAGGTAGAATGAAAAGATGGAGCCCACTTAAATAATTTGATTAAAGCTAAGAAAATTGGTTTTCAAAGTGGGCTCCATCTTTGGATAATAAAATTCTAAAATTTATTCTACTTTAAACAAACCCTCTTCCAACTCCACATTAAATTTCATTTCTTTAATAACAACTTCAGACTGCTTCTTTCCATCTGCGAAACCGATTGATTTGTGAGGCACCTTGATACCGTCAACTACTTTGTAATCGGAATCGAATTGTTCTATCGTTGCCGGGCCTTGTTGCGTAGTTCCCTGGTGCGATGTACCCAGCGGCAGCATGGTTTCAGTATTCAGGTACATGTGGAAAGTCAAATCCGTTTCTATGAGTAAGATGTCAATTGCATCAGCCTCGCCAAACTTTGTCTTTCCGATGAATTGGATTTTGTAATCGTTCAAATGCTGGGCAATGTAAATTGGATCGCGTTTACTATTATCCATCATATCTTTTCTCTGCTGAGCCGGTAGTGGCATTTTCCCACCAGGATGTTGCATTGTGCCTTTATCACCATTGATCACCATGAGAATTTCACCACCGGGCGTATTTAGTTTCATGTACATTTTGTCAGGATGTTGGATAGTCATATTGCCGTCCATTGCCATTTCACCCATCGGAGTTACCTGAGTCAAACTCATTGTAGTAGAGAAGTTTTTAATTTTGCTGATTTTATCAGTTCCGCCCAATGTAGCAATTGTTTTCTCAAAAACTTTTTTGCCTTTTTCCAGCGTTTCAGCGGTGGCTTCAGGAACTTCAACTTTTGGTTCAGGAATAGTAATGTCAATGACATTCACTTTGCCCAAAGAAGAAAGCGGTTTGTCAAAATCTTCTTTTTTGCCGACCACTAAAATTTGTACTTTATCCGGCTGGAGATATTTTTTAGCGACCTGAAGAATATCAGTTTTGGTTACATTTTCAATTTGTTTGATGAATTTATCATTAAAATCCAGCGGGTAACCATAATATGACAGAGTCATCATCCTGTTTACAATTTTTGCTTTGCTGTCAAATTGAAATACAAAAGTATTCAAATACTTATCTTTAGCGCGATTCAATTCTTCATCAGTAACTTCTTCAGCCATCATACGTTCCATTTCTTTGATCATCAATTCAATGGCATAAACTGTGGATTGAGATTTTGTTTGAGCGCCAGCGCTAAAGACACCTGGCACTTTGTAACCAGTGCCATAGCTGCCCCAAACACTATATGCTAATCCTTCATCTGTACGAATCGTTTTAAACATGCGGTCGAATGATAAAATGCGGTTCATTACTGACAGTGCAGCATAATCAGGGTTACTTTTTAATCCGCCAATATGACCTAACATAATGTTTGACTGATCTACGTCTGGTTTGTCAATAAAATTGACCGTATATTCAAATTTGTAGTTGACCTCAGGCATAGGCGGAATATCCAGTTTTTTTGTTTTCCAATCCGCAAAGGCTTGTTCTAATTTATTTACGATATTTTTAGTTTTAAAATCGCCCCAAACCGTCATCATAATATTATTGGGATGAAGAAATTTTTTGTAGTAAGCAATGATATCATCACGAGTAATAGCATCTATTGTAGCGTATTCTGCATGTCGTGCATAAGGACTGTTTGCGCCGTAAATAAGTTTAAAAAATTCCCTGCGCGTGATCTGTCCGATTTCGTCATTTCGGCGTGATATTCCGGAACGATGCTGTACTTTTTCCAATTCGATTTTTTCTTTATCAAAAACCGGGTTCATCACAATATCAGCAAAAATTGATAACACTTCGTCAAGATTTTCATTTAACATGGAAACAGAAAGGAAGCCGGAACCGGACCCAATTCCTCCCTCAATTGATGCAGCCATTGTTTCCAATTTTTTATCAATTTCATCGCCGGTCATTGATTTGCTGCCGCCAGTACGAAGAACACTACCGGTAATAGCAGCTAACCCGATTTTTTCAGCAGGTTCATAAACCGATCCGGTTCTGACCATAGCCCGCATGTTTATCGTTGGGTAGTTTTGGTCTTCAACCAGGAATAATTTCATGCCGTTTTTTAAGGTTTTCTCTTCAATTTTCGGCATTTTGATATCATTTAATTTAGGAAAATCAAATTTGTCTTTAGGACTTTTTTGGGCGAAGGTTAATCCGCTCATAAAAAAAGCAAGGATTAACATCAATCCCACTATTTGAAAAAATCTATTTTGTTTCATATTCTATTCCTTTTTGTGGTTTAATAGTATTTGGTAACTATAATGGATAAAGCATAGCATAATTAATTCGCTATACTCTCTGCGCCATGCCCTATGCGCAAAGAATCAGTCCGCTTCCTCTTCCGGGATTATTTCCCCAACAGTACGATTCTTCTTTTTCAGGTATTTGTTGGCAACCCGTTTGATATCTTCGGCAGTGATCCCTTCGATTCCTTTGAGTTGATCGAATGTCTTTCTCCAGTCTCCGTGAATGACATCATAATGGGTGAGTATTCCCGCCATTCTGGAATTTGATTTCATTCCATTTATTATTCCTTTTTTCTGGCTTCGTTTGAATTTGGTGAGCTCTTCTTCACTTATATCCCCACTCTTAATTTTTTCAATTTGCGTATCAATTAATTCCAAACATTCAGCAGATGTATGATCTTTTGCTGACACACCATAAAATGCTATCAAATTCGGGAATTTACTGCCGGGCCAGCCATTCATACTACCTGCCTGGATGGCAACTTTTTCATTCTTTACTAACAGTTCCCACAAGCGGGAGGAACGTCCCTGACCGATGATATTTGCTAATGCTTCTAAAGCGGCATCGTCTTCGTGCGTTTCAGCAGGTCTGTGGTAACCCAATAATAAAATGGGTTGGGATTTAGCAACTACTGCAACATGCCTTTCGCCCCATTGTTCCGGTTCAATAGTGCGAACCGGTTCCGGTTTTGCGCCGCTGGGAATTCTGCCGAAATAGAGTTCAGCCATTTTGAAAACTTTTTTTGCTTTCACGTCACCAACAATTGCGGCTGTCAAGTTGCTCGGTTGATAATATTTCTTAAAATAATCTCTGACATCCTGGCGAGTGATCCTTTCTAAATCGGACATGTGCCCGACTACTGAATGATGGTATGGATGCGCTTTGAATGATGTTGCCATAAAGTCTTCAAACAATTTACCGATGGGTTGGGTTTCTGATCTTAATCTTCGTTCTTCCATTACCACATCTTTTTCTTTGTAAAATTCCCTGATAACAGGATTCATAAACCGGTCTGATGTCATCGACATCCAGAATTCCAGCTTGTTGGAAGGCAGGCTGTTGATGTATTGTGTGGCATCATTACTGGTGTAAGCATTTACGCCGGCATCGCCCTGCTGCATCATCATGTCAAAATATTCATTATTGATGACCTTTTCTTTTGCTTGTTTACGGAGCTCTTCGAACTTGGCTTCAAGTTCTGAAAGTTTTGCTGTGTCTGGTTCTGCTTTCCCTTTTTCATTTTTGATATTGGCGTATAATTTGTCTATCTGATCAAAAATGACTGCTTCCGCCTCATAATCGTTTGTGCCAACGACCTTAGATCCTTTGAATGCCATGTGTTCTAATAAATGGGAAATTCCGGTAATCCCGTAATTCTCATTGGCAGAACCGACGTCTGCATAAACATGAAATGAAACCACCGGTGCATCGTGTCTTTCCAGCACGATGAATTTCATGCCATTTTTGAGTGTGTGTTCTTTAACCTGGTTTTTCATGGCGTCAAAATTTTGTGCCCAACTTATGCTGCTGACCACGAGCAAACAGGTTAAAATGACTAATAGTGTTTTGAATTTTTTAGGATTCATAATTAATCCTCCCGGTTAGTTAAAATTAAGATAAAATTATTTAATAATAAGTTAATTATAAAAAAGAAAATTATCAAAGTCAAGGAAAATGCATGAGGGATAATGATTTAGTTTTTTATTATTTATTCGTAACTGTTCAGCTACTATTTGTATCAATGTCATTCTGAACGAGGGATGGTGATGTTGAGAAGTGAAGAATCTCGTATATTTTAGACAACGGTGTGAATATTTGAGAGATTCTTCGGTCGCAAGCTCCCTCAGAATGACATTTACAGCCAAGCTGAATAGTTACATTTATTCTTTAAATGCGTAATATTATAATGCAATTAAGACCTTGAACGAAAGATTATTAATATTGTTTCAAAGTTCGGTTAATAAAGTTATACGGAAATAAAAAAAGCAGCGCCTGCATTTAAGATGCTGCTTTTACAAAATGTCTGGATGAAGATTTTAAAGAATAGTATCTAAAAAGTTAAATTCTTGCCCAACGAGTAAAAAATTTTTGGATCCCAGAAAAAAACAAAAAGGTAACTGGGTAATTAGTTTACGGGGTAATTAGGAATTTCTCATCAGACAACTTTTTTTTACCCAATTACCTTATTACCAAATTACCTATTCCCCACTCACCTACCAGCTTTTTCTTTCCTCCTTTTTTCAACAATCTCCTCAGCAATAGAAAACGGCACAACTTCGTAATGGTCAAAGTGCATGGAAGCGCTGGCTCTTCCGGAACTGAAATTTCTTAATTCATTGGTATAACCAAACATTTCTGCCAATGGCACTGTGGCTTTTACAATTCGCGTGCCATTTTTGGCATCCATGCTGAGGATTTTTCCGCGCTTGGAAACAATACTTCCGGTTACGGCGCCCATGAATTCCTCAGGCGTTGTCACTTCAACACTCATAACCGGTTCTAATAATTTAGGGCTTGCTTTGGGGAAGGCAGAACGAAAAGACATTCTTGCTGCTGTTCGAAACGCCATTTCAGATGAATCAACAGCATGAAATGAACCATCCACTAAAGTACAGCGAATATTCACTACCGGGTATCCGGCATAAGGACCTTCTTCCATAGCATCGATGATTCCTTTTTCCACCGAAGGAATATATTCCCGCGGAATATTTCCGCCAACAATTTTATCGACAAACTCAAATCCTTTATGTTCTTCCTGAGGTTCAATTTTAAGTACAACATGAGCATATTGACCATGTCCGCCTGTCTGTTTAACATATTTAGTATTTTCTTCAACTTGGTTATATATTGTTTCCCTGTAGGAGACCTGCGGCACTCCTGTCTCAGTATCAACTTTGAATTCCCGTTTCAACCGGTCAAGCAAAATTTCCAGGTGCAATTCTCCCATGCCCGAAAGAATTATTTCTCCTGTTTCATCATCAGTTTTAACGAGAAATGTAGGATCTTCTTCTGATAATTTTATCAGGCTGAGAGAAAGTTTATCCCGATCCTGACGGCTGTTTGGCTTAACAGAAACTGAAACTACCGGCTGGGGAAATTCAATCGCTTCCAACAAAATTGGATGGTCTTCATTGCAAATTGTATCACCGGTTGATGAATCAGCTAATCCCACAATTGCTCCAATTTCACCTGTGTAAATTGTTTCCCTGTTTTCAATTTTGTTGGCATGAATTTGAAAAATCCTTCCGATGCGCTGTTTTTTTCCAATAGTTGAATTGTAAACATAAGAGCCAGCATCCGCTTTGCCGGAGTAAACACGGATATATGAAAGTTTACCCC
>JADHVV010000061.1 GCA_016783825.1 Candidatus Zhuqueibacterota bacterium
TATTGATCTGGGTTTTACCGGAAATGATAAATCGCATTTCGAAAAAATGGAAGCCTATCTGAAATCCAATTCTCACGAATACCATATAGAGCATACCACCATCGGCACTTATGCCCACAGTGAAAAAAACCGAAAGAATCCCTGCTTTCTCTGTTCCCGCTGGAGAAGAAAACGGATGATCGAATTAGCTGATGAATTCAACTGCAACAAAATCGCGCTTGGGCACCATAAGGATGATGTTGTTGAAACGCTGCTCTTGAATATTTTTTTCAGCAGAGAGATCAGCACAATGATGCCCAACCAGGAACTATTTAAAGGAAAATTCCACATTATCCGACCGCTTGTTTATCTCTGGGAGAGAAAAATTAAACAATATGCGCAGCAGTTTGATTTTCCCATTTTCACAAATTCATGTCCTTCGGATGGTAATTCAAAACGGACTTTCATAAAAAATTGGCTGCGCCAATTAGAAAAAGAAAATCCAAAAGTGAAGGAAAATATTTTTAAGTCATTGAGGCATGTTAAGAAGGATTATTTGTGGAGATTGAAATGATTTTTTAACTGGGGCTTTACTAAATTCTATTAAATCTTCGGATGAATGGAGTGTTGGAGAAATGGAGAGATGTATTAATTCGTAATTGCTGTCAAACAGCATAGTGCAATATAAGGCGACTAAATTAAATTATGTCGCCTTTTCCTATTTGAACTTAATTATTTTTTTGAGAAAATTCTACTGCATCTTACTCAACTTTTTCTTCGCATCCCTTGCTTTTTTATGAGTCGGGTATTTTTCAACTAACAGTTGGTAATACTCAATAGCCTTTTGTGTATCCTTTAATTTTCGCTCATAAATTAACCCGGCTTCGTAAAGTCTGTCTGCAGCTTTTTCATAATTCGGATATTTATCAGCAATCTGTTTGTAAGATTCGGCTGCTTTGGACTGATCTTTTAAATTTCTCTTATAGATGGTTGCTATTTCTTCTAACGCTAAGGGACCAAAAGCGCCAGTAGAATCTTTAGTTACGATCTCATTATATGAAGTAACAGCAGACGGATAATCTTTCAATTTTTTAGTGTACAGTTCTGCAACCTGAAAAAGCGCATCGTAAGCTTTTGGACTATTCGGGTATAACCCGGCTAATTTTCGGTAATCTGCCATGGCTGCCTGGTATTCTTTTAATTTTTTTTCTTTTATTGTGCCCAGCATAAATAAAGCTTCCGCCGCATAAGAACTTTCAGGATACTCAGCCACCACCCGGTTTAACTCTTCAACTGCCAGGTCACTCTTTTTTAATTTTTCATAAAGCAAAGTCCCTCTTTTGAACATTGCCTGGGGCACTAACGGGCTGTCTGCATAGAGCAAATTGAATTTTAAATAGCTGGCTTCAGCTTGCTCATCTTTTTTCTTTTTTGAATATATTTCAGCAATCCAGATTGTCACTTGGTCATTCCTTTTATCGTCCGGGTACAACCTGGTAAATTCGCGGCAGGAAGATAAAAACCAATCATACAATTTCGGCTGATCCAATATTTTCAATAAAAGCAGGTAATCAAAATACCTGTCTGTTGTAGTCCTGTCAGTCATCTGCAAATCAATGACGTTGAGAATTTCAGATTTTTTATTATCGTACTTCTTCTCATTTGCCACAATATTTCTCACTAAATCAGCCCACTCGCTTTTTTGAGCGCTGCCGGGATAAAGATAGACCATCATTAAATATGAGGCAAGCGCTTCGTGATTCTTGCCTTTTTCTTCATAGGCTTTTCCTAACATGTATCGAACATCTTCGGAGTGTGCTTTGTCCGGGAAGGTGTTAATGAAATGTGTTAATTCAGTTACCAAAAAATCATGTAATTTTTTGTCATGCCGGTCAAACATTTCTTTTAAAAAAGTGAAAGCTTTATCTTCGTTGTACTGGGCAGTTAGATTTGTTGTTTGAATAAGAGTCGCACAGATTAACAATAAAATAACAAAAATCCTAATTTGTATTTTTCTCATAATTGCCTCGCTATCTTGTGATTAATTTTATTTTCTTTCTACAAAATATTAATAAAAAATGAAAAAAGCAAGTTATAATAATTACGCTGCTTACTTTTGGTGAAAAGTAACAATCACTTATTTTATTTTTTTGCATAATCTATCGCACTTAATGCATAATTAGTTTATATCTGCTGTTAAAACTTTCAAATGTTCAACTTTTAATTCATCAAAATTATTGATAGCCAAATCATAATCAAATAGTTCATTCCTAGAGAGCGTTGTTGTTACTGCGACAACTTTTGTCCCGGCTTTTTTCGCTGCTTGAATTCCTGCTATCGAATCTTCAATAATAACACATTTTTCCGGGGCGAAGTTTAGTTTGGAAATCGTTTTCAAAAATACTTCAGGATCTGGTTTGCCTTTTTTTATCATCTTTTCATGAACAATTATTTCAAAGTATTTTCGAGTTCCGGTTTTCTCCAAAGCAAATTCTACATTTTCCGGAGGCGCAGATGTGGCAACTGCACGTGGAATGTTATTCAAAACGAGTTCTTCCAAAAAATTAATTAATCCGGTTAGCGGTTTAATGACAGGGCTATACAATTTTCGGAATAGCGCTTCTTTTTCTTTTGCTAATTTTTCATATTCTTCCGCAGGCAAATTATTCTGAAATAACTCTGGCAGCCAGTCTTTATTTGCCCTCCCATAAATTTTGTTTCTCAATTCGGAATCAGTTAAATCAAAACCGTGGCTCTTGCAAAATTGTTTGAGTGCTTTTTTATGAACAGGATTGCTGTCAACAATAACGCCGTCCATATCAAAAATGACCGCAAAACCGTAATTGTGTTTTTTTATTGAAAAATCCATGTTTAGTTCATTTCAATAATAATGAAATAAAATGCCAATTTGTTCGTTCCTAAAAAAAAATACCGATTCCACAATGAATAACAGCGGAATCGGCGTCTAAATTTGATGTGAAACTTTTTTATTTATTATTCTCCTGAGCCTCAACAACACCAATCGCCGTCATATTCACAATGTCATTCACTTCACAACCGCGCTGCAAAATGTGAACTGATTTTTGAAGACCCATCAGAATTGGCCCAATCGCTTCGGCGCCGCCCAATCGCATTAACAATTTATAGGCAATATTCCCTGATGCCAGGTCTGGAAAAATCAATACATTTGCGCCATTTTTCAAAGTAGAAAATGGAAAGTCTTCTTCGATAATTTCAGGAACAACAGCAGTATCAGCTTGCATTTCTCCATCGACTACCAGGTTGGGATCTTTCTGCTTCACAAGTTCTGTGGCTTTCTTAACTTTGAGTGACAACTCATGTTCAACACTGCCAAAATTTGAAAAAGACAACATGGCAATCCTTGGTTCTATATCAAATCTTTTTGCTGTTTCTGCTGTCAAAATTGCAATATCTGCTAAATCTTCAGCAGTGGGATTTATACAAACTGTCGTATCTGCACAGCAAATTATTTTATTTTTGAATAACAGCATATACATACCAGCAACTTTGGCTACTTCAGGTCGCTTTTTAATAATTCGTAATGCCGGTCGAATAGTATCAGGATAGTGCAGGGTTAGTCCGGCTATCAATCCGTCAGCATCTCCCATATTGACCATCATTGGTGCAAAAAAGCGTCTCTGTGCCATTACTTTTTTTACATCAACCATTGTATCGCCTTTACGCTGGCGCATTTTATAAAATTCTTCACAATATGCTGCAAATTTTTCACAATTTTCCGGATCGATGATTTCAACATTATTTAAATCAAGTTGGAGTTCTTGGATCCGTTTTTTTATGACGTCAGGACGTCCGAGCAATATTGGAGTGGCAATTTTTTCCTGAACCACAATATATGCTGCCCGTAGTATCTTATCATGTTCACCTTCGGGATAAACAACTCTCTTGGGTTCTCTAACAGCTTTGTTGATGACATTTCGCATCATCTCCTGTGATCTGCCCAACCGAGCTTCTAATTCTTCTTTGTACAAGTCCATATCTAACTCAATTTTAGCAACACCGGTATCCATTGCTGCTTTTGCCACTGCTGGGGCTTCCCATAATAGGACTCGCGGATCAAACGGTTTTGGGATGATATACTCTTTTCCAAAAGAAATTCGCTCTACACCATAAGCTTTACAAACAGAATCCGGCACATCTTCTTTTGCCAAATTTGCCAAAGCTTGTGAGGCAGCAATTTTCATTTCATCATTGATCGCTTTTGCCCTGACATCCAGTGCGCCGCGGAAAATGAAAGGAAATCCGAGTACGTTATTCACCTGGTTCGGATAATCTGATCGTCCGGTTGCCATAATAGCATCGGGTCGCGCCTCGATGGCAGCATCGTAAGTAATTTCAGGATCCGGGTTTGACATAGCAAAAATAATTGGATCCTTTGCCATGGAACGAACCATATCCTGAGTGACACAATCCTTAACAGACACACCACAAAATACATCCGCTCCCTTCATTGCCTCTTTGAGTGTGCGGGCTTTAGTATCGCTGGCATATTTCTCTTTATATGGATTCATACCAGCGGTTCTGCCTTTATAAATAACTCCTTTTGAATCGCACATAATGATATTTTCTTTCTTTGCACCCAATAAAACATAAAGGTCAGCACAAGCAATACCGGCAGCTCCGGCGCCATTGACAACAATTATAACCTCACCAATTTTTTTGTTCGTCAACTCGCAGGCGTTTACAAGAGCAGCGCCTGAGATAATTGCTGTTCCGTGTTGATCATCATGGAAAATTGGAATGTCACAAGTTTTCTTTAGCGTCTCTTCAATGTAAAAACATTCGGGCGCTTTGATATCTTCCAAATTTATGCCGCCGAATGTCGGTTCCATTAACTGAACTGTTCTAATTATTTCATCAGGGTCTTCAGTTTTTAATTCAATATCGAATACATCGATATCTGCAAATCTTTTAAAAAGAACTCCTTTTCCTTCCATAACCGGTTTTCCAGCTAACGCACCAATGTTTCCTAATCCAAGTACAGCAGTTCCATTTGAAACGACAGCAACTAAATTTCCCTTAGCTGTATATTGGAATGCGTCTTCAGGATTTTTTTCAATTCTTCGACACGGTTCTGCTACGCCTGGGGTGTAAGCCAGCGACAAGTCGCGTTGTGTAGCGCAAGGTTTTGTAGCTACAACTTCAATTTTTCCTTTTCGACCTCGACTATGATACTCTAATGATTCTAAATTAAAATCCATAACTCCGATTTACCTCCTCAAATCATTTAGTTAATAATTATCTTGATTGTAATACTTATATTGTATTTTATTTTCAAATCAACAACGATAAATAGAAACAAAGGTGCAATCTTGAGTAAAAATAATTGCAAATATAATTAAAAGATTTGTCTTTGTCAAGCTTTATATTTGAAGTTTTTTTTAATTTATTTTGAATAATAGCCAAATTAAATAATAATATTATTGTTTTGTATCTTGTAGCCTAATATTATTTTTGATAATCTGAAGTGAGGTAAAAAAGAAACATTCATTATTTTAAATCTTAAATAGTATCACAATCACTTGACATTTTTTAATAAAGTTAGTATATTCAATAAAATTACCAAGCAAACTCAACATTAATATTAAACCAAAAGGAATACTCAAATGCGACGAATTACAATTACATTACTAATCTTGATTTTTTCTTCATTATTTTTGTTTGCCGGATCTAAAAATCCAATTACCGTTGAAAATCTCTTTTCATTTGGACGAGTCTCCGATCCCCAGGTTTCACCTGATGGAAAATGGATTAGTTACTCCGTTCGATATTATGATATGGAAACGAATAAAAACAATAGCGATATCTGGCTAATCCCAACCAAAGGTGGTACAGCAAAACAACTCACAACAAATCCAAAATCTGATTTTGGCGCACAATGGAATCCTAATGGCAGATCCATTGCTTTTGTTTCAATCAGGAATGGCGCTCCCCAAATATTTTCAATCGCAATGAACGGTGGCGAGGCAAAACAATTGAGTAACATTTCTACGGGCGCCAGTGGAATAGCATGGTCTCCGGATGGAGAAAATATTGCTTTCTCTTCAGAAGTTTACCCCGATTTAAAAACAGATAAAGAAAATAAAGCCAGGGATAAAGAAAAAGAAAATTCTTTAGTCAAAGCAAAAGTAATAGAAAGGCTTTTCTTTCGACATTGGAATCACTGGACAGATGAAAAACGCAGCCATGTTTTTGTTATGAAAAGCACTGGTGGCGAAGCCTGGGATGTTACCCCCGGAGATTATGATTCTCCTCCTTTGGATTTAGGAAGCGGACACGATTACTGCTTTTCACCGGACAGCAAGGAGATTGCTTTTGTGCGAAACATGGATGCGATGGTTGCCATTTCAACAAATAATGATGTGTTTACAGTCCCGGTTGAGGATGGTAACATTAAAAAAATTACTGACAACCGGGCAAATGATAACCAACCTGTTTATTCACCGGATGGTCGTTATTTAGCTTACAGGGCAATGGAACGTCCCGGTTTTGAAGCGGATCAATACGATTTAATGTTATTGAGTAGAAAAACCGGCGCCACTATAAATCTTACACCTTTGTTCGATCGCACAGTAGGGAATATTAATTTTGCTCCGAATGGCTTACATATTTACTTCACTGCCCAAAACCAGGGAAGGAACTGCATTTATCGTGTTCCTGTGAGCGGTGGGAATGTTGAACAAATTACGGATGCACACTACATTCGGGATTTTTGTATTTCTTATGACAACAAATATCTCTACTTCTCACAGGAATCAATAAACCAACCAACTGAAATTTTTCGCTGCAAGAGTAACGGAAAAGCCATTGTTCAGCTAACTCATACAAACAAAGAACTTGTTGATCAATTGGAAATGAATGCGTTGGAAGATTTTTGGTTTGATAGTTTTGACGGGAAACAAGTTCACGGCTTACTCGTAAAACCACCAAAATTTGATGCAACTAAAAAATATCCTTTGATCTACTTGATTCATGGCGGTCCCCAGGGAATGTGGTCAGATAATTTTCACTACCGCTGGAATGCTCAAATGTTTGCAGCGCCCGGTTATGTTGTGGCGATGGTAAATTTCCGTGGATCGAAAGGATACGGACAGGATTTTTGTGATGCCGTTAGCAAAAATTGGGGTGGCGGACCATATAAAGATTTAATGGCAGGTGTTGACTATTTGCTCAAGTCTTACGATTTCATCGATGCAGAAAAATTAGCTGCCGCGGGCGCTTCTTACGGTGGATTTATGATCAACTGGATTTGTGGTCAAAAAAATCCATTCAAAGCGTTGGTTTCCCATGACGGCGTTTATGACCAACGTTCCATGTACGGCGCAACCGAGGAACTTTGGTTTCCTGAATGGGAATTTAACGGAACACCTTATCACAACCGGGAATTATTTGAAAAGTGGTCACCATCCAATTACGCAAAAAATTTCAAAACACCTACATTAGTCATTCATGGTGAAAATGATTTTAGAGTTCCTGTTTCCCAGGGATTTCAAATGTTCACAGCATTGCAACGAAATGGCGCTCCTTCAAAACTGCTTTATTTCCCAGATGAAGATCATTTCGTTCGTAAGCCGCAAAATGCACGGCTCTGGTGGAAAACAGTGCATCAGTGGATTGCTTTGTGGATAAACAAGTAATATCTTATAAGTCATTGAATAGTTTGCATATACGAAAATATTTTATTAACATGAAAAATTCCAAAAAACAAATACCAAATTCCAAATAAATTCCAATTCCGAAATCTCAAATTCCAAACACTGGGTTTTAGGATTTGGAATTTATCCCGATGAAAAAGAATCGGGATAAGTTTTGGAATTTGGGTTTTGGAAATTGGAATTTTTGCAAAAACCAGCAACAAAATGAAGCATTCAAATATTCTTTTTTTCAAAATAAAATATGAAATTAAGGTAAATTATGATCTCCCGTTCGCAGAAAGTTAGATTAGGTATTTTCTTAAGTGTTGCAATTTTTCTATTGTTGTTATCCATCGCTTTAATAACCGGCAGCCAATTGTTAAAACAGAAAGCGACCTATTACATCCGCTACCAAGATATTTCTCTCACCGGTCTTGAGCTTGGGTCAGCAGTAAAATATCGGGGAATACGAATTGGCAGGATTGAAGACATCTACATTGATGAGGAAGACATTACTTCCATCATTGTAGAAATAACCGTTGATCCCAAAGTACCCATAAAAGAAGATACAGAAGCGATTGTTACATTGATCGGGATCACCGGTCTTAAAATGATTGAACTTCAGGGTGGTACAAATGAGTCTGCAAAATTGCAGCCAGAAAATTACATCAAAGCCGGCTTTTCAATTGTGGAGTCAATTACAGGTAAAGCAGAAGTAATTGCTCAAAAATTGGAGATGATCCTTAATAATCTAGCGACATTTACCGAACCTGGAAGACGAGATCAATTCTTCCGACTGGTTGACAACACCAGTGAAACATTGGGAAGTTTCCGCACATTGCTTGACACAAATCAAACTCATCTGAATAATATAATAAGCAACCTTGAAAACTTTACCAGCCAGTTAGATACATTTATGGTTAATTCAAATCATACCTTAACCGATATCATGAGAGTGACCCAATCAAATAAACTGGAAAATACAGTTGGAAATTTGGAAAAAATCTCTGCCGATTTAGCTGAAGCAAATTTGGGTGATGTAATAAACAAAATGGCACTCGCAATAGATCAAACAAATCGTACGTTTACACATTTGGATTTGACCATTATGAAAAGCCGACACGACATTTTGAGTTCGACAGAGTTACTCAAAGAAAGCCTTGAATATTTCAACGAGTTCACCCGACTGATCAGTGAAAATCCCTCATTATTATTACGAAGTTCACCACAACAAGAAATTCGGGAGCGATGATCAAAATGCGTTTATACATAAAATTATTTTATTTAGTTTTAATTCTTTGCACTTTTTTGTGGCTCAGTTGTTCTACTAAATCAGTATATCGACAATACTTTATTTTAGACTATCGACCAGTTCTCCAGGACAGTTCACTAAAAGTTGAAGAGCCGCTGCCCTATAAAGTTCAGGTTCGAACCATGAAAATCCCCAGAACCTTTGATCGTGTTGGCATTGTGGTCCGATATTCAACGCATCAACTGGATTATTATCGCTATCAATTATGGGCAATTCGACCACAAATTATTGTATCCGATCTCATTGCGCGGCACATCTCAAATTACAATGTATTTCAATCATGCCAACGGGAATTTTTGGAAGAACGACCTGATTTTGAAATTATTGGTGTCATCGATGCCATAGAGAAATTTGATAACAAAGCTTATACCGCAGCTCACCTGGCAATGAAACTGTACCTGCGCACGTACGATAGTTATGAAAATATATTAAGCCACGAATTTGACAGGGAAGAAGAAATGCCTGTTTTTAGGATGGAGTTGTTTGCTAAAAAGTTGAGTGATATTCTTCGGGAGGAGGTTGATGTTTTTATTGGGGAAATAATCGCGCATTTTCATGTCCAAAATGAATCAGAAACAATGGAATCAAGATGAAAAAATTAAAAATATATGTTGACACTTCTGTTATTGGTGGGTGTTTTGATGATGAATTTAAAGAGTTTTCAAATTTACTCTTCAATCAATTTCAAACAGGAAAATTTATCCCAGTAATATCAGACGTTACAATAAGAGAACTTAAACGTGCTCCAACTGAAGTTACCGAAATTACAAAAATTGATAGTGATATATTGATTCAAGTGCCTATTGATGATGAAATACGTGCGTTAGCAAAGCTTTATATCAATGAAGGTGTCATGACAATTAAGAATATTGAAGATGCCACTCATATCGCCGCTGCGGTTGTATCTCAAGTTGATTTATTAGTATCATGGAATTTTAAGCACATCGTTAACATAAATAAAATACATTCAATTAACGCTGTAAATATCAAATATGGATATCATGCTTTAGAAATTTATACACCAAGGGAGGTGACAATCAATGAGTAAGACCAAAAAATTTGATTGCGTAAAAATGGTTCGAGACATAAGAGACGAATTCTATGAAAAACACAAAGATAAATCCATAGACGAAATACTTGATATTATTCGGGAAGAAGCACAACAAAGTCCTTTATGGAAAAAATTTAAAAAAGGACAACCTTATTCAAAGACAAATCAATCGAACCAATCTTTAAAAGTAGCAGATAAAAATGATTAATTGTTACACAAAAAATGCTCGGCTTACCACAATACTTTGGTGTTATTTTTACATCACATTAGGAACAGGTCTCGCCCAACAATCCAAACAATACAACTGGATCGCTCCGCCTCCAAAGTACCAGTTAGACCAGGAAGCAATGGACGACATCAAAGGATTGGGACGTCTTTTTCTGCCTGCCATGACCAATTCTGACTTTGAGCCGGTTTATACGATATTTCAAAATGATACTATTTTAAAAACTCAAAGAATGGGCAAAAGTGTATTTCTTCGCCCGGGTAAATATTCAATTAAATTTGGTTCAGGGACTTTGAACCAGATGATGAAAAAGAATATTCAAATTCAAGCCGAAGAAACGCGAATAATTGAACCGGATTGGTGCGGTCTGACAATTCGTATTATTGATGAAACACGCAATTGGTTGAAAGAGCCGTATGAAATTTATTGTTTGCCTGCTGGTGAAGCATTTGGGATAGGCTATGGCGCTGACGAACAATTAGGGGAAAATCTCCAAACATGGATTTTAAAACCCGGGTTGTATAAAATCGTAAAATCAGGTGAACATGTAAATACTTATATAAATTTTGCCACAGTTCGTTTGCTCCCCGGGGATTTAACGCAATACACCATTGTAATGGATAGCGATACAAAAAAATTTACCGGGGCTGGAATTTTAGAATCTGAAATCGAAAAACGTAGCGCAACTAACTGGACAACTTATAGCGCTTTATACGGCAGTTTCACGTTAAACCGGGCAAACAATTTAACATCATCAGAAGAACAGACCAGCATGGCGTTTGTGGCACAATTAGATTATAACATCAAATACAGTACCAATCGACATTTTTTTCTCTCCCGCGGATTAATTGAGGAGGGGTGGAATATGCAGGCTAAACAAAGCAGTTTCAGAAGTTACCTTGATAATATTCGATTAAAGAATACTTATATTTTTTATTTTCTTTCCGGACTCGGACTCTATGGTCGATTCTTTCTGGAAACAAATATGTTTAGATCGACCTATTATTATGATGAACCGAAAACTGTCACCCTTTTTGATAAAAAAGGCAATTTAAAAGAGAAAAAATTTAATGTCGATAAAGTAATTGTTGCGCCGAACTTTTCTCCGCTTGAATTGAAAGAGGGATTGGGCATCAACTATTCTCTTATCAGGTCGCTGCGCGCTAATTTTAATGTTCGTGTTGGATTTGGATACCGGCAAAACATCAATTGGAAACTTTATTCAAAAGATGCAGAATCGGATACTGCTTTTTTTGAAAAAAATTCCGTTTATCTGCGTGGACCTGAGGCTTCTCTGTTAGGCAATTTAAGAATATTAAGAAATATGATGATTACTTCGGAATTGGATGTTCTCGTTCCTTCAGGAACAAACAACCAGTTAGTGTATGATTGGGAAAATAATTTAAATTTGAGGCTTTCAAAAAATATTTCCATCGATTACACCATTCGTATTAAAAAAGATCCATCAATCATATCATATATCCAGACAGAACAAATTCTGCTGTTACGGTATTCGTTTATTTTATTTTAAAATATTTATGCTTGAAATAACAATTTCAGAAAATACTCTTTTTTTCTCAGGTGATCTCAAAGTTAAATCCATCAAAATTGCCTTTGAAAAAGTAAACAATTTTTTAAAAGCAAACAAGCAAGATACGGTTCTGTTTGACCTTTCTGAAGTTAGAAGCATCGACAGCGCTGGAATTGCTTTTCTTGATGAAATAAAAATTTCCAACCCGGATAAAATTCAAATCATCAATATTCCGACTAATGTTGAAAAAGCAATACAAAGTTTTTCTTCTCAAACTACTCCAATAAAAGAAACTATTTCCAAACCAATTCTATTTGAATGGATGGGAGAAAAATTTTATCGCTCATTAGAAAAATTTATAAAAGTATTGTACCTGACTACTGATATTTTTTACTGGAGTGTTGTTGGACTTTTTCGACGCAAGGGACAACGAGAAGGATCATTCATTCAACAAAGTCTGCTCATCGGTGTGGATGCCCTGCTTATCGTTGGATTGATTTCTTTTCTCATCGGGTTTATATTAGCTCTCCAGTCCGCTGCTCAATTAAGACAGTTCGGTGCCAACATTTTTATTGCTGATTTAATTGGAATTGCCATGTTCAAAGAGATGGGACCTATAATGACAGCAATTGTTGTTGCCGGACGAAGTGGATCCGCTATCGCGTCGGAAGTTGCCACAATGGTTGTCACCGAGGAAATTGACGCACTGAAAACCATGGCATTAAATCCCATTCGCTATATCATTGTCCCAAAATTTCATGCAATCACAGTTACCATGCCATTGCTAACTATTTTATCAGATTTGATCGGTATTTTTGGAGGATTCATCATTGGCATTACCTACCTGCAATTGAGCCCGGCAGCGTTTTATAATGAATTAATGACTGTGCTCATTCTCAGGGATGTATTTACCGGTCTGGCAAAAAGTGTTGTTTTCGCCTGGATAATTGTTATTGTGGGATGTTATTTCGGAATGCAGGTAAAAGGGGGAGCCGAAGGTGTTGGGAAAGCCACAACAGCTTCGGTTGTCGCTTCAATATTTTTTGTCATTATCGCTGATTCTATTTTGGGTCTGATCTTTTATTTTGGCAAACCGATTTATTGATTGGCTATTGGTGAGTGGTTAGTTGTGAATGGTGAATGGTGATTGGTAATTTTTGAGTAGTGAATGGTGAGTTGTGTCTTATCCTTGATATTTTTAAATATCTACTATCAACATTAGTTCTGAAAATGATTTTTTTCTTGATCTCGACACCTGTACCCGAAGGGTATTGATCTTTTTTGGAGACAAAATAGATCACACATAAACCCATAATTTATTTTTATTAGAACTCTGACTTGTCCACGTTAGGTAAAAAATAT
This sequence comes from Candidatus Zhuqueibacterota bacterium, assembly GCA_016783825.1. Classification (GTDB taxonomy): domain Bacteria; phylum Zhuqueibacterota; class Zhuqueibacteria; order Thermofontimicrobiales; family Thermofontimicrobiaceae; genus Nigeripontimicrobium. The sequence continues at coordinate 13,135 of JADHVV010000061.1, forward strand.
GTATAAAGAAATAGTGTTAAGTTATGACAAGGCTTTAAATGCAAAAGAAATTACTGCATTAAATTTATTTAATGAATCATTTAAGGATGATGAGATAAAACTCGATTTTGATCAAAACAGAGTAATTGTCCTTTTAAGAAAAATAGACATAACCACTTTAAAGGAAACAGCTAACCGGTTATCAAGTTATGCGGAAAAACCGTTATTTTCTGATATTGTTTTTTCGATTGAAAAAATTAAAAGTTATGGCATTCAGGGAAAAAAAAGAAATTATATTGATTATAACAAAGAAAGAAAAGTCAAAAATAGAAACCAGAAAGAAAAAAAACGAGGTCAATTTTTTTATGCTCAAGATAATAATTTTACCAAAGGCTCAAATGAGATAGACAAACAATATGAAAATAAAATAATTTGTGACGATAGTGAAAAAGTTTTAAAAAATATTCCCGATAATACAATTGACCTGGTTTTCACTTCGCCACCTTATAATTTTGGCCTCGATTACAATAAAAATGAAGACGACCATTATTGGGAAAATTATTTTTCCAAACTTTTTAAAATCTTCGACCAATGCATTCGGGTGCTGAAATATGGCGGAAGGATCATTGTGAATATTCAACCGCTTTTCTCTGACTATATTCCCAGCCACCACATGATCAGTAATTATTTTATAAAGAAAAAACTAATCTGGAAAGGTGAGATACTGTGGGAAAAAAATAACTATAATTGTAAATACACCGCCTGGGGTAGTTGGAAAAGTCCAAGCAGTCCATACTTAAAATATACCTGGGAGTTTTTAGAAATTTTCTCAAAAGGAGCCTTAAAAAAAGATGGTGACAAAAACAACATTGACATTTCCGCAGATGAATTTAAACAATGGGTTGTTGCCAAGTGGTCGATAGCGCCTGAAAGAAAAATGAAAAAGTACGGTCACCCGGCAATGTTCCCTGAAAATCTTGTTGAAAGAGTGTTGAAGTTATTTAGTTTTAAGGGTGATATTGTCCTTGATCCATTTAACGGTGTTGGCACGACATGTTTAGTTGCCAAAAAATTTGGAAGAAAGTTTTTGGGAATTGATATTTCAGAGGAATATTGTAAAACAGCGGAAGAACGGTTAAAAATGCTGGAGGGGAAAATGGAGTTGGTGGAAAGGTAATCGGGTAATAAGGTAATAGGGAAATAAGGAAATGCATGGATTCTCCATTTTTATCAATTACCCAATCAACTTATTACCCAATTACCTAATTTACTATGTTTGGGACTAGCTATTGAATTAATTGCAAAAAGACAGATATACTTGACAACAAAGAATAAGAATCCACTTCAATGCAACCAATAATCAAAGTAAAAAATCTCACTGCAAAATATGAGGACAAGACGATTTTAGAAGAAATTAATGTTGATATTTTTCCCAATGAAATAACCGTAATCCTTGGTAAAAGCGGCTGTGGCAAAACAACGTTGTTAAAAAATATTATCCGTCTTTATCAGCCATCATCCGGTACTGTTGAAATTTTTGGGAAAGACGTCACCTTGATGGAAGAAAATGAATTCAATACAATATTAAAAAAAATTGGCGTTCTTTTCCAAAATGGCGCCCTTTTGAATTCAATAACAATCGCTGAAAATATTTCTATCCCGTTGGAGCAGCACACAGATCTCCCTCGTCCTATCATTAATCGGTTGATACGAAACAAACTCAATCTGGTTGAATTAGGTCATGCTTACGATCTTGTCCCATCCCAATTATCCGGCGGTATGCGCAAGCGCGCTGCTTTAGCAAGAGCCATTGCGCTTGATCCTCAAATTCTTTTTGCAGATGAACCCAGTGCCGGACTCGATCCGGTTACAGCATCTTCTCTGGATGATTTGCTTTTAAAGTTACGCGATATTCTAAACATGACCATGGTGATAGTCACCCATGAATTATCCAGTATTCAGCGAATTGCAGACCGGATTATTTTTCTTGATGAGGGAAAGATCTTGTTCCAGGGGAAATTCAAGGATGCCAAAACTTCGGACATTCCTTCTGTCAAAGCTTTTTTTAATCCCGAAACTCGCAATGTCTAAAATATAAACTTGACAAACAAATTTATTATTTGTATTTCATGATATGAAAATCAAAATTAAGAGGATAGATTTGAAAAGAAAATATTTATCACGAAGAAATTTTATAAAACAAATTGCAAAAACTAGTGGATTTGCTTTTGCAGGTTTGCAATTTGCGCCGTTTAAAAAAAGTTGGAATCCATCATCACTACCTGACAAACCAAACTTACTTTTTATTTTAACAGACCAGGAAAGACACACACAATACTTCCCCGATGGATGGGAAGAAACAAACCTGCCAAATTTAACACGATTAAAAAACAATGGATTAACTTTTAATAATGCATTCTGTAACTCCTGTATGTGTTCACCCAGCCGGTCAACATTTTTAACAGGACTCTATCCTGCTCAACATTTAGTGACTGACACGCTGCCTGAAGCAGAGGGTGAACCGAATACTCAAGCTGAAATCGAATTGAATCCCGATCTTCCTAATATGGCTCAGATGTTAAAAACCGCCGGCTATAATGTACATTACAAAGGAAAATGGCACGTCACCAAACCAGGGGGAAATGAATGGACATCTGAAGACTTAACTGCTTTTGGTTTTGATAGTTGGCAACCGCCTGATGCAGGAGAAGACCTTGATCCTGAAAATTATGGCGGTGGTAGAGCAAATCATGATGGGCGAATTGCTGAGGATGCATCCACTTTATTACAAAATATAAATACCAGCCAACCATTTGCTTTATTCGTTTCACTGGTAAATCCTCACGATGTCACTGCCTATCCCGATAAATTTGATCAGGATTATGACCAATCCATGCTAACAGGAGAAATTGAACTCCCCCCAACAATTGATGAAAACCTGGAGAATAATTACAAACCCAAAGCCCATGCCGAGTTGTTAAAAAAATTAAAAACAGGGATTGGGGCGTTGCCAACTGTTCTGCATAAAAAACGAAATGTTAATTTTTATGGCAATCTCGTCAAACACGTTGACCAGGAAATCGGCAAAGTTTTAGATGTTTTGTATTCTTCCAGGGATGGTCAGGAGCCTGTTGCCAATAACACAATTGTATTCCGTTTTGCAGATCACGGTGAAATGGGATTATCGCACGGTGGTTTGCGTCAAAAAATGTTTGTCACTTACGAAGAAGCAATTAGGATTCCAATGATAATTTCCAACCCTGTGCTTTTCCCAAATCCGATTACTTCAGATGCTCTTGTTTCGCTTGTTGACATAATGCCTACTGTGGCGACTTTAAGTAACCTTCCGCAACGTGAAAATTGGCTATTCAAAGGTACTGATTTTTCCGACATAATAAACGATCCATCTGTTGAATCAGTACAGGATGAAATCCTTTTCACTTTTGATGATATAAAAGCGGGAATGGAAAAAGTGGATCAATTAGTTGCCCCGCCAAACCGGATTCGCTGCATCCGGGAGAAAGACTGGAAGTATGCCCGGTATTTTGATTTGGATGGCAATGTCGCTCCTGAATTCGAAATGTATGACTTGGTAAATGATGCGCAGGAAATGGAAAATTTAGCGCATCCTTCCCACCCGCGTTATAACGAGCCAAATATCGTTTTGCAGCGTAACCGCCTTAAAAATAAATTAGCAGCAATGGAGGAAGAAAAACTTGCGCCATTAGTGACTTCGGTGCATGAAAATCACACTATTCAGAAAACTACATTTCAGCTTTTTCAGAATTATCCCAATCCGTTTAACCAGGGTACAAATATTAATTTTTCAATCGAGAAAAAAGGCTCTATTAATTTAACCGTGTTTGATATACAGGGAAGAAAAGTAAGAACACTTGTGAACGAGGTAAAAAATATTGGGCATTATTCTGTCCATTGGGATGGTACGGATTTTAGTGGAATTAAAGTCGCCAGTGGTGTTTATGTTTATTCCTTGAAATTTGGTGAGGTTTTAACTACAAGGCAAATGGTACAGACAAAATAAAGCAACTTTACTAAACCTTTAAGGTTTAGTAAAGTTTAAATTTCGCCAACCTGCCGTCCAGTCCTCCGTTTCTCAAAGGTTTACGCCAGGACGGTTTTAAACCGATTTTTGGAATTAGTTTTCTATCCCCAAAATAAACATAAGCCGTTGATCCCTGGCATTTGTGCTTTAAAAAATCTCCAAATGATTTATACAATCCGCCAATTTTATTCTTGTCGCCACTTCGAATTCCATAGGGTGGATTACAAACAATAATTTTATTTTCCAATTTTTCAATTTTTTGAAAATCAGTTTTCTTCAATTTAATATTTCCACCATTAGGCAAATTACTAATATTTTTTTGGGCTGCATTTATTGCTTCATAAGAAATATCACTTCCTGAAATTATACTATCTTTAAGATTAGTCATTTGTTTTTGAGCGTCCTTTTTTATTTTGTCCCAAACACTCCTTTCAAAATCCGGAAGGAATTCAAAACCAAATCGTTTGCGAAGAAATCCGGCAGGTATCTTGCAATGTTGCATCAAAGCTTCACTTAACAGCGTTCCTGATCCACAAAACGGATCATAAATTGGCAAACTGCCATCCCATTTACTCAACCTGATAATTGCTGCTGCCAATGTTTCCTGCATTGGCGCTTCAACAGATTCTGACCGATAGCCGCGTCGATGAAGTGAACCACCCGATACATCCAGACTGATTGTCGCGAAATCACTTTCAATATGTAAACTTATCCAAAGATCAGGATTGACCGTTTCAATATTTGGTCTTTTCCCTGTCTTCTCCCTGAATTGATCGACAATAGCATCTTTCAAAATTAGAGCTGCATATTTGGAATGATTAATTTTGCTGTTGGAAACATTGGCAAAAATTGCAAATGTTTGATTGACAGAAATAAATTCTGACCAGTCAATTTCCTGTGCTTTTTTATAAAGATAACGTGTCTGATGGCAAATAAATTTGTTCAGCGGCGCTACTATTCTGCTTATCAGCCGAGACTGGTAATTAATGCGGTACAGGATTTCGTGATTTGCTTCAAAATAAATTCCCCTGTATGCAGGATTAATATTATTGGCACCAAGTTCACTTAATTCGTCAGCGCCAAGTTTTTCCATGCCCGTTGATATTTGGGCAAAATATTTACGTGTTTTTTGGTATTCGTACATAATATCCTTTCAATCAATTATAGGACAAGATGGCATCATGTCCTACATTCCAAAAAAATATACAAGCATATCATCCAACAAGCCACGCCAGTTTCCCCAGGAATGTCCTTCATTAACTTCAATGTACTTTAATGGATAATTTTTATTTTCAAGAATTTTCTTCATTTGGCGGGCGGCAGTTTCTGTGTCAAAAACGATTCCTGTACTCATAAATATTTTCAATGGTAGTTTTGGTGATTTTTGGTACATTGAATAAATTTCGGATTTGTGTTTGAAGGCAGGAGAATTGATCGCAATCAATCTAAATACATCGGATCGGGAAATTCCAAAATAGGCAGAATTTATTCCTCCCAGCGAAGTTCCCAGAATTGCTCTATTTTCCGGTGAAGGATCTGTTTTGCAATCTTTATCAATTTGTAGAACGACTTCGTCAGCCACGAATTTCGCGAATTTATCATTTATGGTATATTCATCTCCACGTCTATTTTTTTCTTTATTGTCCGGATTTCTCGGATCGATGAATACTGCAATGATTGGCTTTATCTTTTTATCAAAAATCAAATTATTTAGCACGGTTATCATACTACCCAAACGCTCATCAGAATACTCATGTCCATCTGTAACATAAATTACAGGCATGTTGGATAAAGAATCATAGCCTGCCGGTGTGTAAACACGATAATTGACTGAATATCCCAAATTTGTACTGACAATTTTCCTATCGTTCGAAAAATCTCCACGGGGAACTTCTGATCTACGGATTGTTTCTTTAGGGTATTTCCAATCCCCCATTCTCAATTCGGAATTTGGTCCCCAGCCGCTCCATTGTTGATGTTGATTAGCCGCATCTAAAATCCATTTTTCATCAACAACAATTTTATAATCCAATCGGGCGTCTTTCGGAAATGATGTAATACAGATCCAAATATCACTCAGGCCAATTTTTCTTCCCCTGTATTCATTTGACTTCGGATTCCAGCCATCAAAATCACCGTGCCAGAAAACTGATTTCGCTTTCCCGTTGTAAAGAAAAGCGACAGAGTCACCAATCACGAAAGGAACCTGTTGATGCATTATCAACCTATCCCAAAAGGTTTTGAGTGAATTTTCTCTAATAGCATTATCTTCAATATTCGCCTGGGAATCTAACGAATTTGTAAATTGGGTAAATGATTTAAACGACTGACCACTGTCGTCCGCATACAGCGAGTTTGCACAAATAATCAAGGCAAGATTCAGCATACAAATAATAACTAATCTTCTCATTTCTAATTCTCCAATTTTACTTGGAATAAAGCATCACGCAATAATTCGCCGCAAATTTGTTTACGATACTCAACATTCGACCGAATGTCGGTAATGGGAGCAATCTCATCTTCCAATGACTTTCTGGCTTCATCAATTAATTTTTCATTTAATTCTTTGTTTATCAATGCAGATTCAGTTTTAATTGCGCGCTTAACCTGCGCTGTTACAGCCCCGGCTGAAATACGAATGTTTTCAATTTTACCATTTTTGAACCAACCCAAAACAGCCAATGAAAGTTTGCTAATGGCAAGCGCTTCTCTTTGCCCGACTTTCCTGAAATACCAAAATAAATTTTCTCCTTCAGGAAAAGGAAAAAGAACATACGCGATATATTTATTTGTTTTGAGTGTGGTTTCATCAGGTCCACTCATTATCTCACTGACTTGAATCTTTTCAAACTCACCATTTTTTTGCGGTCCAATCCACAATTGGGCATTGAGAACATTTAAAACCGGTAGACTATCGCCCGCAGGTGAGGCATTGATAATGTTGCCTCCTAAAGTCGCCCTGTTCTGAATTTGTTCTGATCCAACTTGCTGAAGCGCTTCAACAAGGATGGTAAATTTGTCTTTGATCAGGGAATGATTTATTATGCCGGACATTGGTACTGCCGCGCCGATTAAAATGCCGTCAGATTGGATTTCAATTTTTTGAGATAATTCTTTGACACAGTTTAAATCAACTAAATTGTTTATTTTTTTCCACTCATGTTCCAGTGCCATCAAATCAGTTGTACCAGCGACAAAAGTTAATTTTTCCTTGCTGGTTTTAATAATTTGATCCAACTCGTTTATGTTTTGGGGACAATAAAATTTTATCTCATTTTCTTGCATTAAACTCATTTTTCCAATCCTCTTGAATTTGATCAATAATATCTTTTTGATCTGCTAACTCTTGTATTGCTGCTAATATTTTTGTATAGCCGGTGCAGCGACAGATATTTCCACCAAAAGCAGTTTTAATTTTATCTAATGTCACCGGTGAAGATTTTTCCTTTAAAAATGAGACTGTTGAAATGACAAATCCCGGAAAACAAAATCCACACTGAACTGCACCATTTTCGATGAATGCTCTTTCAATCGGTTTGAAAACTTTCCAATTCCTCAAACCTTCAACCGTGATCACCGTGCTCCCTTCAAGCTGAAACGCCGGCACGAGACATGAATTAACACGCCTCCCATTTAACAAAACGGTACACGCACCGCATTCTCCTTTTCCGCAACCTTCTTTTGTACCGATAAAATTTAAGTCATCGCGGAGGATGTCTAATAGACGTCTCTTTGGTTCTACATTTATTTTGTATGGTTTCCTGTTAACGATGAGTACAATTTTCATATTAAATCCTTCTTTTCTTAAATTCCAAAAATCAAGCACCAAATTTCAAATAAATTCCAAATTCCAATGACCAAAACATAATAGTTTGGAGTTTGGGTTTTTTAATTTGGAGCTTATTTGGAATTAGGATTTTGTTATTTGGTGCTTTCATATTTCACAAAAACTTTAAACATTAGTAAAACAAACTAAAAACATCTTCTGGCAAAACCGGAATCTCATTAAACTCCCTCCCAAATATCATCCACAACGCTGAAACTACTGCCGGCGCCGCTCCAACCAAAGGCAACTCCCCCAATCCCTTTGCGCCAAATGGTCCAAACGGATAGGGATTCTCCAAAATGCTCACTTCAAAGTCTGGCATTTCAGTTGTTGTGGGAATGATGTAATCGGAAAATCCCTGAACATTAAATTTACCATTTTCGGCTCGGATATTTTCATAGAGGGCATACCCGATTCCCTGCAGCGATCCTCCCTGAATTTGTGCGACTGCCTGGTCATAATTGATCGCTTTTCCAATTTCATGAGTAGTATAAAATTTTGTCACCTTAATTTCAAAAGTAACCGGATCAACTTCAACTTCAGCAACTGCAGCAGCCCAGGAATATGTCGGATAAGCATCGCCTTTCCATTTAACGTCATCAAATTGGATAATGGGAGGATGCTCGTACTGCTTCTCAACTTTAAGGTCTGAATACATTTTTGCTGTTTCTTTGAATGAAATGATCTTTTCTCCACTGTAAAAATATCCCTGCCGATATTCAAAATCAATCTTCCCATTTTCTTTCAGCCGATTTTGAAATTCTCTTATAATTTCATTAGCAGCATCCACTAACAAACTCCCCACTACCATTGTTGATCTCGATGCAACTGTCGGACCTGAATTAGGGACAAAATCAGTATTCACTTCTGCAACAATAACATCATCCCTTCTGATTTGCAGCGCTTCTGATAGAATTATTTGAAAAGCTGTAACCTCCCCCTGTCCCATTTCCGTTTGCGCTGAATAAATTACCGGTTGTCCATTTTTATTTATTTCTACGCGAATTTTTCCCTTAATTACATTTTCACCAGTGCCAGTGAAGCCAGCGCCGTGCTGTGATGGCGCAATTCCGATTCCTCTCAAAACATCACTGCGCTTTTGTTTGGGATATTCTCCTTTGCTCAACTTCTCAAGAATTGGAATATTATTCTTTTTAAAATCCAAATATTTTATCTCGAAATCGCTTCGCTCCAACACATCTTCAAAAGTTTCTTTTCCTGAAACGCTGTATTTTAAAATTTGTCCGGTTGGCGTTTGCTGCCCTAATCCGATCAAATTTTTTCGTCTTACATCGACTGGTGATAAATCCAACTGGTTGGCAATTTTTTCAATCAACATCTCAATCGCAAAAACCGCCTGCGGACCACCAAAGCCGCGAAAAGCTCCCGGTGGTACAATATTGGTGGCAACTGCTTTTGCCCGAATTCTGATATTTGGGATATAATAGCAATTAGAGGCTGTTAATGCTGCCCTGGCAAGCACAACTTGGGACAAAGTACAGTAAGCGCCGCTATCGAGAACCATTTGAATATCCAGCCCCAAAATCTTACCGTCCTTCGTAACATAAGCAGTATCATTATGATATGATGGATGTCGTTTGGTTGTAAACTGAATATCTTCTTCTCTGTCGAAAAAAAACGCTACAGGATGCCCGGATTTCACTGCTAACAGCGCCGCATGTCCGGCAATGATTGAGGGGTAATCTTCTTTTCCTCCAAATGCGCCGCCGGTTGGCACGTGAATTACAGTAATTTCTTTCTTACCATCAAACATTGTATCCAGTGCACCTTTTACGTAATATGGGCATTGAATTGAACCACGAATCACAACCCGATCCTTTTCCGGCAGCGCAACAATTCCCTGCGGCTCCATGTACATCTGCTCCTGGAATCCGGTTCGCACTTCGATGTGGACAATTTCATCGGCTTCTTTCTTTGCAACTTCCAAATCTCCATTTTTGATCAAAATATCTTTGAAAAGATTATTGGTACCAAAAATTTTCACATCGCTTGTTTCCGATTCCAACATATCTAAAATAGCAGGTAATTCTTCAAACTGAATTTTTATGTGCTTTTTGGCTTCATCTAAATTGTCTTTTTTGGGTCCTGCTAATATAACAATTGCTTCACCGTAATAATTGGTTATCTTATCAGCCAAAAAAGGCATGTCATTTTCCAGCATGGAAACATAATTGTTCAGGATGTCTTTTGCAGTAACGACAGTAACTGTATCCCAATCAAAATCCGGGTTGAATTGGATATCTTTTATCCGCGCACGGGGATAAGGACTGCGGATTGTCGCACCGTACCACAATCCTTCAATTTTTTCATCGCGAATGTATTGGGTCTTGCCATGAAGTTTTTCAGCAGCATCAACTCGAAAGTTTTTTGGATTTGGTTTCATTTAGTCCTCTATTTTAATAGCCGATTAGATTATATTATTAACATTCTGATAATTTTTACAAATAACATTCAGAGGGAAAATAATCCGTATCCACACGTTAAATAACATAATTAACAATTTTACTTACACCGATATCAAAATCTATCATTAAATTTGTAAGTCGTTCACCATCGATTAAAACTATTTTATTTTCTATCGATGAAGCATACTCTTCCGCCTCCTTTGAAAAAGCAGAAGTGGTTAAAAATATTCCTTTCTTTGCTCGTTGTCCCTGTAGGGCTCCGGCGAACTTTTGAATTTCAGGTCTTCCAACAGTTCCTTCCCATCGTTTTGCCTGAATATAAATGACATCTAAACCCAGCTTGTCTTCATTGATTATACCATCTATTCCTCCGTCACTGCTTTTACCAACAGTCTTCCCTGCATCTTTCCGTGAACTACCATACCCCATGTTGAGCAATAATTCGACAACTAACTTTTCAAAAAACCATGGAGAACATTTTTTTATTCTCATCAACAATGAGTTTTATAATTCATCTCGCAATTTTTGATAACCAAATTCTAAATATTCTTCGGGAGTTTTCTTCATCTCCAATTCTTCTGTTTCAGAATTTTTATCTTTTGCTCCAGACTTTTTCTTACTTTTGTTTTTGAGAAAATCACGAAATTCCATAAACTGTGTAAGATATTTGTTATCAATCTTATCCGGATTTTTTTCTATTGTTTTAAGACCTCTTCTGGTAATTTTAAAATATCCTCTATTATTCGACTCAATTAGTTCTGCTTTTTTTAGATAAACTTTTGCCCATGCGATTCTATTCATGAAAACAGATTGTTGTCCACTTGAGAGAAGCTCATTTTTCTCTTCCTCAATTAAATTGAACTCGTCAGCCAGGGATTCTAAAGTTTCTCTTGTTGATTTTTCTTGTTCGTCACTTAAATGTTTTAAAAGTGGAAGCATTATAGTTTGATAATCTGGTATAGCCATTTTAAAGCCTCAAAGTAATATTTGCTTTCGTTTTCCAATTTTTTGATCTTTGAATATCTGCGCAATATCATCATACGTAATTTTTTTATTCTTTTCTTACTTACAAATTTTTCTTCTTTGTCTACACTTTATAGTATTACAAGTAAAGTCTTTGTTTTTTGTGCAAAAGAATTTTATTACCCAGAGCAATTAACTCTTACAACGAAAAGGCTGAGGCGAAGGCTAAGGCAGAGTAAGGTAGAAGATAAAAGGATTAAGGATT
>JADHVV010000062.1 GCA_016783825.1 Candidatus Zhuqueibacterota bacterium
TTGCACGCAAAGTCGCAAAGACGCAGAGAAAACGCAAAGAAAATTTTTCTTAAAAATTTTGCGTAACCTTTGCGCCTTTGCGTGAGAATTTATTTTAAACTTTTGCAAAAAAAACGAAAACTTGACTGACAATACTATAAAGTGCACTTGACAGGTAATTTGGTAATAAGGTAATTCGATTATAAAAAAGGTAACCAATCACAAGGTACAAAAAATATGTTAGATTTTCTCCCACGGAAAAAAACCATAAAAATCTCTTTTCTGTGACGTGTTCTCCTTCAGCGAATCAATGCTCCAAAAAAACGGCGCATCTTCGATCTATAATAAAAATCTGCCGAAGATTCCATTTCTGTGGGCTAATTTTTAATGCGAATTTACACCCTGTGATCGGTTACTAAAAAAGTTGTCAGTATGAAAAAATCACAATTACCCAGTGAACTAATTACCCAGTTACCTTTTTGGTTCTGGCTTGTTCAGGTTAGGTAATTGGGTGAATGGGTAATTAGTGGTTTGAAAATGATTTTATTACCCTATTACCCAATCACCTGTTTACCTGGTTACACATTTACCCTATTTCTTCCCATGCTTCGCTGTTCCCAACGAATCCAACTGTGGAATATCAAACTTTTGCTTCAATTTACCAAATTAAGCTACATCACTATTTTTACAATCAATTTTTTCCATTACATCTTGAGCAGACCAACAAAAACCCGGAATCCTTATCAAACGGATTTACACGCCAGGTAGTCTCCCCGCACCGCTCACAAACCAGCGGATCCAACGAATGGGAAATTGGATTGTAATTAACGTGTATTTCCCGAACAAGTTTACGATATTTAATTTCAATTGTCAAACGAACAACGGGGATCAAAAAACGCAAAGCGGCGCAGGTAGTAATGTTTATTTTTACCTGGTATTTTTGTTCCAGGTCCGTGATTTTGCGATCCATTTCAGCGGGCAGGTCGTTGATTTTTTCTTTTCGCTGGTTGCGCTGTTCTTCGCTCAGTTTGGGATTTTCCAGGTTCGCTTCCATTTCTCTTTGTAAAGCCTGGTAGTATTCCCTGGTATTTTTTACATCACGATTAAGATGCCGGCGTATGCCTTTAAAAAAACCGGCTAATTCGGCTTTTGTGTCCACCTGGGCGCTTATCATGGCAGCGCGGATGATATCATCAACATGGGTTGGAAAATGTGACGGCAGCTCTGTTTGAGAAAAGAAACCGGGATGATAATTTTGCCATTGTCCTGCGAGACCGGAAATTATTGCTCCATTTTCTTCATGTAAAGCTACTTCAATCAGTCCTTCTTTACGTTCATCGCTCATTGCCAGGTAACGGCATATTAATACCATATAGGTCGAAACAGTTACTAGTTTTTTTACAAATCGTGTTGGCACTTTGCCAAAAGATAATTTCTGGTTTATGAGTTGTTCAAAACCGGCTTTCTTTAAATAGTCAACTTTTAGTTCACCGTAAACAACAGGCGCTTCCTGTGTAGCGAACTGAACGAGATTATCTAATAATGGACTGCCGTAAAGAAGCGGCGTGCCATTTTCACCGATTCGAACTTCTTCTGGCATTTTTAAAAGGTGTGATAGTTTATCCGGCAACAGCGCCATTAAAAAACTCTCATGCTGCTCCACTGCGCCGCCATTCTGTTCCAAAATTTGAGCAGTAAAAGATAATAATTCCTGATCCTGTGTCATACGCCAAAGTCCTCCTGAAACAGTTTTTCATCCAATTCTTTACTTTTTGAATAAGCATTTCTGGCGCGCTTTAATTTAGATGACAACGCGCTGAAAGCATTCTTGCGTTTCTTTTCATCACGGTTTTTGATCCAGATATTATAGACCATATCGCCAAATTCCTGTTCATCTTTCAGATGTCCCAGGATCATGTCAATTTCTCCCACCACCAATTCAAACATATTAATTTTGCGATCCAGCACTTCAAGAATGTGGTCTTCAATGCTGCCGGCAGCGCAAAAATTGTAAACCTGCACTTCATTTTCCTGACCAATGCGGTGGATCCTGCCGATACGCTGTTCAATCTCCATGGGATTCCAGGGCAGGTCGTAATTGATCATGGTGTGGCAAAATTGCAGGTTATGCCCCTCGCCGCCGGTTCCGGTAGCCAGGAACACGGGGCAACCGTCGCGGAACCGGTCTATTGCTGCCTGCTTTTGCGCGCTAGTCATGGCGCCCTGAAAAATGACATAAGGGATGTTCTGCTTGTCCAGTACACCTTTGAGATATTCCAGCGTAGCCACATAATTGACAAAGATTATTTTCTGATCGGGCAAAGCCTGGAGAAGTTCCACCACGCGTTCTGTTTTGGCTGCCACCTGAATTTTTTTACCGATCCCAAGTATTTTTCGCACCTGCCGGCTGACTCCATTTTCATTTTTATCAGCGATGTTTTGTAACATGCGTAAAGCCGAGATGTGCGACGAACCGGCTGCTTCCAATAATTTTTGCAGACCCAGTCTGGTGATTCCCTTGGTTTCAGAGTCAGCCTGTTCAGCGACAAAATCACTGACCGCCTGGTAAAATTTTTCTTCAGCCTGGGTAGGTGAGACCTTCACTGTTGTGGCAAAGCGCGGCGGCAGACGAAGTTGAGTAATTGAGCGGGTATTGCGAAGCATAACTTCCTGAAGCAAGCCTCTTAACTTTTCACGGTTTTGCGGGTCAGTGGGATTGCCGCGGGTGATAAATTCCTGTTTAAATGCTTTGCGTGTTTTAAGATGCCCGGGACGCAGCAGGGTAACCAGGTTGTAAAGTTCTTCCAGGTTATTTTGTACCGGTGTTGCGGTGAGCAGCAACAAATAAGTTTTGTGAATAGTGTTTATTAATTTCCAGTTGAGGGTGCTTCGATTTTTCAGATGATGCGCCTCGTCAACAATTACCATGTCGTAATTGCGCGAAGTGACCATTTCAAAATTATGCTTGCTTTTTGCTGTGTTAATAGAAGATAGAACAAAAGTGGAATTCCAGAATTTTTGCGGCTGCTGGCGGAAAAGCGTATCGTTGGAAGAAATAAAGGAAAGCTGGAATTTTTCTAACATTTCTTCCTGCCACTGACGGACAAGATTGCTCGGTGTGAGTATAAGAACCGTCTTAACCAATCCCCGCATTATATATTCTTTCAAACAGATACACGCTTCAATGGTTTTTCCCAGTCCAACCTCATCCGACAGGATCGCCCGCCCGCGAAAATTCTTTAATACTTTACGGGCTGTTTCTTCCTGGTACCAGAGAGATTGGACATTACGAAGCGTGGGCAGGCAGAGCAGTTGCTCATAAGAAGTGCGAAAGGAAAGTTTGTAAGCCTGCAGTGTAATTTCCAGGCTGGAAATATTTGACCGGTGAATTTCCTTAATAGCTTTTAGAACCGGCTCCGGTTTTAGTTCGTAAGTGATTTTTGGTTCAAGACGGATATCTTCTGCTGTGTCCTGCTCTTTTTCCTTTTTTATAGTTGAAGTTTGTATAGATGAAACTTCTGCAGATTGTTTGGTTTTTTCTTTTGGTTGGTGAAATGTTGAAGGAAGATGCTGCTTTTTGATTATCTCTTCTGCTTGTTCCATAATATCAGAGTCGTTTAGCGCTCGTTCCACTTTCTTTATCTGGGTCTTTGTAAGTGGTCGCTCGACAATGAAAGTTTCTGATAATAGACCTTTAAAAATTTCCCGAGCCAATCCATACTCTTTACGTGCAAAAGCCAAATCTCCTAACAGCAAATACTCTTCTTTTACCACCAGGGAACCCCGGCGATAACATTGAAGCAAAATGGGATACAGAGACATTTCCTCCTTTAAAAAGGCAGCGCATTTCATCGCAATCTCTCTAATATAATCATCTGACGGATCAAGTTTAAGCGATTTTAACGACAATATATGTGCTGAAATATAATCCCCATTATGATATGCTTCATTAGCATTATATGAAAAAAATTCTGCTTTTTCATGGCGCTGCACCCGTTCTGTCCGAATGCGGCGATCCTTGCGCCGTTGCTCACGCTTTTTCTTTTTCTTCTGCTGCCGGTCTATTGCCATGTAAATGTATCCCTTTTTATAGTATTACATGTAAAGTTTTAATTTTTATCGCAAAAATATATGAATACGTCTAAAATTTGATGACACACAGCGATTCTGGATGCTTGATCCTGGTTACTGGATACACCCACCCCATCCAACATCAAGTATCCAGCATCGCTTCAAATTATAATTAGAGTCTGTTCATTACATAAATTTACAATTTCTAATTGCAGTTCACTGCGCTGGGTGTTATGGAGACGTGATGGTAAATACCATTGCCGTCAGTATAAAAGTAATATTGAGTAGGTCATTCACAATTAACAATTCTCAATTATCAATTGACAATTAAATTACTTTAGAACTTGATATTATTTTTATGATGGTTGAATTGCTTGTTTTCAACCTCGATATTTAATAGTTCAAATTTATAAATATTTATCAAACAATCAAGAGAAAAATAAAATTAATGAAAAAAAACAGGTGGGCTTTTTGAAGTTACTCAATTTTCCTTTATTATAAAGGCAGATGGTAGTTCTTTTATACGAAAAAGGAAAATTGTATTGATGCTGTAAGTTAAAATTATTCGCTTTTTACTTTTCATTTCTAACTTTTCACTTTTTACTTTTCTTTTTCACCTCTAACGAATCCAACTGCGGAATATCAAACTTCCGGCTCAATTTTCCCAATTGCTCCATATCAATATTGCCAACAATATTCACAAACACGGCTTCTTTATCCGGCTTTAAGGACATAATTAATAATCCGGCAATTTTTTCTCCGTCCGGTTTGATAAAAATTTCCACACGTTCATCTTTCTCCTTCACCCTGACAATCCGTGACCATTTTTCCTTTGTTAATTTTTTTGAAACTTTTTGAATGATCTTCTTTACCTTTGTAGTTTCCTTTTCTTTAACATTAAATGTTTCAACACGAATCAAAGCAAGATTTTTGAGCAGATTTGAGAACGATGGATCTTCTCCCGAGGAAGTAGCTGCTGCCACTAATGACAGCAAAGGCTTGGTGATAAATATTTCCACTGTCTCATCGGAATCTTTAAATTCCTCAATATCGCTTAAATCCACGTAACCTTGATATTTGCTGTAATTTTCCTGTGCAGAAGCGGAAAATGGCAAAACCAAAACAAATAATAAAACTATGATATATCTTTTCACTTTTATCCTCCGTTTATCAAAGGTTTTAACGCTGTTCTTATTGAAGATTTCATCGGTCTGACTACCTGCTGATGCAGTATTTCTTTTTCGATAATTTCTTCAGTTCGACTGGTAACTTGATTAAAATAAGCCAGCGCTAATTTCACTTGGTCAGTTGCCTGTTCCACATCCTGTGTGGTGTATTGTTGTTGGACATGAGTCGTTTTATCAAATTGCGATGTTATCAAAAATACAAAAAGGAATACGGTAACTGCAGCGCCTGCTATTCCCAACTGACGTGAATACAAAAAAAGAAATTCATTGATGCGATCAAAAACGGATTTGCGACGCGAAAATTTGTCATCAATATTGATGATGTCAAAAACAGAATCCACAACTTCATCGGGACATTTTTTTATTTCAACATTCCGGATTGATTTAAGCATGTTTTCATATTTCCGAAAAAATTCCGAACATCCCTGACAGGTTGTAAGGTGCCCGGTAACCTGTTTTCGTTTTTTATGCGACAGATGTCCATCAAAATAGTCATCCATCAAATTATTACAAATTGTGCAGTCCATTGTCCTACCTTTTAAAATTTGAAGTTATTTTTTGTTTTCATACCTTTTACATCCCCTTCAAAAGGGGGAAATCGCTAAAAGTCCCCCTTTTGAAGGGGGATTAAGGGGGATGTTTTGTTTGACTTCAGTATCTTCTTTTGGCTTATCCGTTAATTTGGGATCATTTATTATTCAAAAACTGATGTACCGTAGAATGGTTTTAGCTGTTCAAATAAAAGTTTTCTCCCCCGAAACAAATATACTTTGACAGAATTGATCGGCATCTCCAAAGCCGCGGCAATGTCATCATATTTCAAATCCTGTATCTCTCGCATGATCACAACATTTTTGATCTTATCCGGTAATTGGTGAATTGCATCCATGATCCGTTCTTTTGAATCAAGATTTATTGTTTCCTGTTCAGGATTCAATCCGCAATCTTCCAGTTCCAATTGAAATTCATCCCCATCCGAATTCACTGCTACCGCCGAAGCAACCAATTCTCTTTTCCGCCGGCTGTGGTCAATACAAAGATTTTTAGTGACTCTCAGCAACCAGGCTTTTGCTGATTTGCGCGGTACACTATCCAGGTTGTGCCACAATTTTATGAGCACATCCTGGGTTATATCCTGGGCATCTTCTGTACATTTTGTGAAATAATATGCCTGGCAAAAAATTAAATCTTTGTATTGGGAGATGTATATTTTATATTTAGTTTTTTTCATTGTTCTATTTAAAGAACGATTTTAGATGACAGAATGTTACACGCTAAGGAATTTAGAGAATTTCCTTTTTAAAATCAAGTCAATTCTCCTTTCATTATTTGAAGATGGTTGCCACTCATTTTTACTTGACATTGTAAAAAAAATATTGTATTATAGAAAAGTCATCAAAAATAAAGGAAAAACCTATGGAATGGTTACATGTTTTAGCAACTGTATTGCCTGTACTTCTTGCGTTGGTAATTGGCTTCTTTTATAACAACAGCAGATTAAACGATGTCAACAGCAGATTTGATGAAACAAACCGAAGTGTGAACAGCAGATTTGATGATGTGAATAAAAGATTTGACGATGTAAACAAAAGGTTTGACGAGGTGCATCACAGGATCGATGATCTCCGCAGCGATATGAATCAGCGGTTAACTGCTATGCAGGGAGATATCAGTGAAATCAAAAATTTTATGATGGAATTTTTGAAGAGAGAATCCGGTTGGGTGATAAGAGATAAATAGTGAATTTTTTATTATCTGTTCATTAAATTTCTTCACTTAAAATTTTTATTTGTATTTTACCCTAAGGTGATTCAGAGAAAAGGAATTTTTATGTTCTCTGGTAAAAAATGGATGGTCAGCGATAGTTACGGGAACAGTATTTATCTGACTCAAGAACGTTGGGAACACATTGTAGAAAAATCTAATCATCCTGAAATGTTAGAATATGAACAACAATTAAAAGAAACAATTTCTAAAGGACAACGCAAACAGGATTCATTAAACCCCCAGAAATTTTTATATTATAAAAATTTTAAAAATCTATTTGAAGATAATAATCAAATTGTTGTATTTGTGTTGTTCAGGTATAAGAAAGATAGTAAAGGTTACATAATCTCAAACAACTATATTCTAACAGCATATCAGAAAGAAATTAGGTGAAGAAATGAACGAGCCAAATTTTAATTATGATGAAATAAGCGATACGCTTTATGTTTCATTTAATCCAGGAGAAAAAGCGACAGGTATTGAGTTGAATGAGCATATATTACTGCGAATCAATAAAAAGAAACGGAAGGCAATTGGATTAACTTTCTTAGATTACTCAATATTAGCTCAAAAAGCTGAGTTTGGACCGCGTAGTTTTCCTCTCACTGGTTTTGATCAATTATCTGGGGAACTAAAAGAAATTGTGCTTGAAATATTATTACACCCACCGGTAAACAGAATTCTACATTTATCAAGCTATACGCCTTCATTTGTTGATACTACTCCTATTACATCAATACAGTCTGTAGCAATAGCAGAAAATTAATAAATCATAAAAACCGAGGATTGTAAAATGAATTGGGAAGAAATTTTATATATTTTTGTTATGGTTTTATTGCCTGTAAACGTTGGATTTTACTTTTGCAACCGCAGGATTGACGATATGAATCACAGAATAAGTGACCTGCGCGATTATATGAGCCAAAGACATAATGAGATGCGTAAGGAAATGGGGCGCATAAATAAATATTTGGTTGCATAGCTGATGCCGTTACTCAAAAAGCAACCAATCCTAATACGAAAAGCGATTCAATTTTTTTGGATCATATTGGTTTATTTTTTTGTTGACATTTCAGGGAAAATATCGTATTTTTATAAATACGAATAATTTGAAAAGGATAAGCGCATGGAATGGTTAAATATTCTTGCTATTGTTATGCCAGTCGTACTTGTTATGATTGTTGGCATTTTTTACAACAACCGACGAATTGACGATCTCCGCAGCGACATGAATCAGCGGTTAACTGTTATGCAGGAAGACATCCGCGAAATTAAAAACTTTATGATGGAACTTTTGAAGAGAGAATCCGGTTGGGTGATAAGAGAAAAATAGAATGATGAAACCCCACCCGTTTAGACCGGAAGATTTTACAGAAGATAATCCATTTGTGAGAGAAATAATTTCTACTGGTTTGAAACTGCTTTAAAATTTTTTGTAATTATAAAAAGCCCCAACTCATTCGAGCCGGGGCTTTTTTGTTTTGCCATTAATTTTTTCGGTTCAGTACCGAGGGAAGAAGGTGCTTAATGACAAGGAAAATGGCAGATTATTACATTCTATTTAGCTAACATCATTTTAATTGTTTGTATTTGATTGCCTGCTTCGATTCGGGCGAAATAAAGTCCGGTTGGAAGCAAGCTCCCTTTCCAATCTTTTCCATCCCATTGTATTTCATGACTTCCTGCTTCATGAATTCCGTCTGACAGAATTCGTATCTGTTGTCCAACAGTATTATAAATCGATATGATAACATTAGTTGGTTCCGGAATTTGGAAGTAAATATTTGTAGTAGGATTAAAGGGATTGGGGTAGTTTTGGAAAAATTGAATTGATTCAGGTATAAAATACTCATCAGAATCAGCAACTCGTTTCCCTAAATTATGGGGAACAACAACAGTAGCCTCTGCAAATGAGCTATTACCTGATGCATCAGTCGCTTTGTAAGTTATTGTATAAATACGCCCTGTTCCTTCTCCAAATCTTTCTGCCCTGAGTTGAAATTCAGTATCTTGAGTTCCGCAATCATGACCTAAAATATCGGGTGAATTTTTTTTGCCCGGTCCTTCTTCAGGTTCATTGCTTGTTATTGAAACCAACTGCCATGATGGATTCGGATCAATGTCATCTGTTACAATTACAGTTGTGTTAATGTCAGCCATCTTATGATTTGGTGGCCAAAGCATAGTCGGATTTACAGACACCGTAATTTCTGGTGGTTCGTTAGGACTCAAATTTTCATACCAAACCACAGCATCTGTCCCATAATCGGCTGTACTTAGAACATCTAAGTCGCCATCTCCATCCAAATCTGCTGCTGTGATAAAACGGGCTTTGTAAAACTCGCCATCAATAATTTGTTTGGTAAAATTCTCATTTCCATCATTTTCCCACCATGCTACAAGCCCAGTCTCATAGATTGATTCATTACCAAATGAAGCTCCAAGGATATCTATATCACCGTCAGAATCAAGATCCACTGGATATGCTTTATTAGCGTTGATAAAATTTTCATCTATGATATATTTTGTGAAATTCTGATCACCATCGTTCATCCACCAAGCAACAGCATTGCCAGTTTTTGAAACACTAAGTACATCCATTTCCCCATCACTATTTATATCGACGGCACAAACATACAATGGCTGGCGAAAATGGTTGTCAATGATGTGTCTCTCAAATGTCTGGTTACCATCATTCTCCCACCAGGCTGTTGTAATGACATTCCACATATTAGCAGATCCTAAAACATCCATATCCCCATCCTGGTCAAGATCAACAACATGTATTGATCGACCTTGAAAATTATCATTAATAATGTGTTTCTGAAAGTTGATTTGTGCATAGGTTAAATTTGATATTACAAGTTTTGAAGTTAGAATTTAGAAATTCATTTTCGATTTAAAAATCTATTGGTTTTTATTTTTAAGGTGGATCACGCATTAGGCAAAAGATGTCCTTTATTAAATATTTATCAATCTCAATTTAATTATAGCGACACCAATAATGCCATCAGAAAAAAAAAGCCAAACTTCAAAAAGAAATTTGGCTTTTTAATAAATTAGCTCTATTTTTGTATGTTATTTTTCCTTCAATTTTTTCCACCTTCTATTAACAGTAGGCTTATCTATCCAATTATTTCCATCCCAATACAAAATTCTCTGATAGTCATCTGGTTCTGGTTCAAAGCCAAAATGGTCTATCAAAAGAGACTTATAAGTATCGCCGAACCAGGGATCAGAAATTAATTCCATCTTTTTATTCAAATCATAACAAATAAGACCGGCAGTAACAGGATATGACCAATTTTTATTTGGATACTGATTTGTAACAACGGCAGTGATACCATTTTTCCTTTTTTTAATTGTTAAGATTTTATCTCTATAGGTTGGTCCAGGTTTTTGAAATTTCGTTTTTGGGAACCTTAAATAAAACATTTCTGTACCCGACGCTAAACTGTCCGGATAAAATTCACTTGTTGGTGTTTGCGGTGAACAGCCCTGGAGTAAACGATAATCCAGTATAGCCAAAACAGCATTTCTATATTCGTTGTTTTGCCCTCCGAGCAATATCTCATCAACGCCATCATTATTTATATCTAAAAAATCTACTACATTGAATTGTCCTACATGCCAGTATTCTGCTATCAATTTACCATAAACATCTGAAATGTGAATACATACTGGTTCTTCAGGAAAATGAAAAGCAATTTGAATGATTTCATTTTGTCCGTTTTGGTCCAAATCAACAACACATATTTGCCAGACACGAAAATGATTTTGATGAAGTTTCCCACCAAAATAAACTTTGTGTCCGACATGCCTTTTCCAAACAACATTTCCTTTGTTGTCAAACCGCCAGACGTTGCCACTAAAATCTGCGTCATCATCTTCATAGCTGCCGAATAAAATATCTTTTTTACCATCCGAATCGATATCTTCAATAATAACATTATTCTTATACATTTTGTAACTATTCAGTATGGTTACAAATGTCATTCTGAGGGAGCTTGCGACCGAAGCATAGTCTGTATTTCCTTTTATGTGTTGTTTTTAAATTTGATAATGTTGAAAATGCCAGCTTTTAACATATACTAAAAATAATAATGAGGTATTAAATCAATGAAGAGCAAAACTATTAAAAGAGTAACCAAGCTAAACTTCCTTTTTTTCTTAATTTTCTTTACCATTTCTTGTAAAAAAAACATTCCGCTTAATCCGCCCGATCCCTCAAAAAATTTCCGCAACTTGACCATACTTTATACAAATGATGAACACGGCTGGATGGAAGCAACAACCACTCATGGCGGCGCTGCCGGGATGGTGGGACTCTGGAAAGAAAAAGAGGGCTACACAGAAAGTGGACCTTATTTGATATTAAGCGGTGGTGATATGTGGACTGGGCCGGCAATTTCCACCTGGACACATGGTGAGGCAATGGCACAAGTAATGAATGCCATGGATTACAGCGCAGCAGCTATCGGCAACCACGAGTTTGATTTTAAAGTTGAGGGCTTGATGGAACGATTGGAGCAATCCGAATTTCCCTTTCTTTCGGCTAATATTAAGAGCAAAACGACCGGTGAAATTCCGGATTTCGCAATGCCTTATCTTATCAAAGAAGTTAATGACATAAAAATCGGCATCATCGGGTTGACGACAACCACAACGCCGCTAAGCACCTTCCCCGATCATGTAAAAGATTTTGATTTTATCAATTATGCTGACGCGCTGCAGGAAGTTGTCCCCAAAGCCAAGCAAGATGGAGCAGAACTATTGGTCATAACCGGGCATATATGTGCCGGAGAGATCCGGGCTTTGATTCCAATTGCAAAAGAATTAGGGATTTCAGTGATCGGGGGTGGACACTGTCATAGAGTAGTTAATGACAGTTTAAATGGAATAGCCATTATCGAATCCGGTTCATACATGCAAGGTTATGCAAAAGTTGAATTGGTTTTTGACACTGCCGGTGACACAGTTGTCAGCAAAAAACAGGATGTCGTAGAAAACATTGGCGGCAGCCCGGACCCTGAAATATCAACAATTGTAACTTATTGGCAGGGCCAGACAAATGCCACACTATCAGAAGTTATCGGGTATGCGAAAGCTGAAATAAACAGACATTCAAATGGTATGCACAACATGGTGACCGATTCATGGCTATTCGCTTATCCGGCAGCAGATATTTCATGTACCAATGCAGGCGGCATAAGGCAATCCATTCCAGCCGGTGACATAACATTAGGGACAATTGTCGGCGTGCTTCCTTTTGAAAATAATATCATCGAGTTGGAATTAACCGGGACAGAGATTAAAGATGTTACGGATGATATGCATGATTTGATTGTTGGCGGGATGACAAAAAATGGCTTCAAACTTGATGACGGGACACCTTTGGAAGATAATAAAACCTACCGCGTACTCACAACTGATTATCTTTATGCCAGGTCCGATAATAATTTTTCTTTATATGACACGGATCCATATTATACATCAATCCTTTACCGGCAGCCAACGATTGATTGGATCAAGTCGTTGAATACTTCTGCTGCTAATCCTTTGGACCAGTATTTGGATCATACGCCGAGGTAGGCACTAAAAGGTTACAAACATAGACAAAATTTTGTCGATATTTCCATTGTCTATATTTGGTATAATGGAGTACTGGAGTGATGGATTATTGGAGCAATTGGTTTCCCAATACTCCAAAGCTCCATCACTCCATTTAAAACTATTTCAGGGAAAAATTATCAACAGGTATTGTTTTCATCAAATCGCTCACCCTGGTCAAAGCCTCTGTTAATTGATCAGCCGCACAACCAAAACCAATCCGCAGATAACCATCCATGAAAAACTGCTCCCCGGGAACAATTAGTACATCCTTTTCATCCCGTAGTTTAACAACAAAGTCATTTGAACTCATATTTAAAGTGTGCCTTAATAGTGTAATAGCGCCTGCGACCGGTGGGATACACTCAAAAACACCTTCATGGGTGGTTATCCATTTCCACAAAATATCAAAATTATTTTTAACAATATTTTATTCTTTTATTCATCCTCTACGAGGATGTTAACTTTTGGAGGTGATTTATTTTACAATAATAAAACATCTACGATGTTTTTTTAACAATACCAACCAAATCCATCCGATCAAACTACCAACAACATAATAAATAAAATCTGACGGCACAAACGAAGTCCCGATAATTGTTCTACCGATAAAATTACTGCGAATCAATTCTAAAAAAGGAGGGTGCCACAGCTGCAGAAATTCCAATCCGCAGGTAATGGAAAAAACAGCAATAGCAATTTTCCAGGGAGCAACGTTGTTTAAGAATAAAAATATCAGCAAGCACCAGAAAATTTCATAAAACGCGCCGCCCAATGAATCATTTACCCAGACATGAACAGGTCCCTTATAAAATTTACTGTAAAATCCAATCGGAATAATTAATATGAGTGATAACAAAGTCCAGCGATTCTGCTTCAAGAAACTGATCATTCTTTATTCCACCATTTCAGTACTCGCAGCGCGCGTAACGTATTCCAGCGGCTTGGCTCGCTTACCTTTTCCATATCAAAAAATACTTTCCCAGGATGATGGCTTTGCAGCAACCATCTGCCATCTTTTTTGCGCTTCTTATGAACAATTTCTATGGCATCGATCAAACGATTGTCTCGTTCAGCGTTACATTCCTGAAAATAATCCAAAACTCTCAAAATATCATAATGCCAGCGAGGTGGGAAGGAAAAACGCGTGAATACAGGTTTGACAATCTCCCCGGTTCTGCTGGATCGGAACAAACGATGTTGCAGCAGGAATTCTCTTCCTGTCTGTTGTGCTTTCTGAACTTCTGCTGTTATTTCATTAAAGGTCTTCTCAAATTCCCGCAGACCTTCCAGCACAGAAATCGTCGTATGAAATGAACTGTGAGTTGCCCCTTTGTAAGATTGACAGTTCCACCCACCGTCTTCCATTTGATGTTCTAGCAGATGTTCAACTAACCGGCTGATTCGTTCATCCTGATAATGAAAATAGGAAAGAATGGATAGCACCATGCCGGTAACACAGGTTTCCCCTCTTCCCCAGGATTTAGAGAAAGCAATACCGCCATCCTGGTAGAAGCCTTTATCTATTAATAAAGCACAACCTTTTAGCGCTTGTGGATGTTCAGGTTGTAATCCCAATCTTCTTAACAAAAGCATGGAATAAGTTGTGGATATCCATTTTGGTGAGTAAAGTCCGCCAGCCCAGGTACCGGATGGGTCTTGTTTGGAAAGCAGTTCAGCGCCCCAACCTTGTACCGCTATTTCTGCTCGTACCTTTTCATATTCATCGACCGGTGTTTCACTTAAATCCCGTAATGTTTGCCAGCGAATGGAGGGATCGCCATCGAGTAGCCAGTTTAATGTTTTATTCATTTTCAGATTATTGGGAAAGAAAGCAATTTGTTTTTATTCACTCTTTTTTATTTTTTCTATCAGAAACATTCTATCCAATGAATCCTTCTCTCTTAAAGTCTGTTTCATCCGCAATAGCAGTTCAATGCTCGCAAATGGAATAATAACTCCGCTTATATCAACATGTATAATAGATTTTGAAGCTTCTTTATACTCAATTCCGCATGCGCTTTTCATAAGGTCTATAACTATTTCATCAGCGACTCGAACAACTGTGTAATTTTCAATATCATTATCTCTTAATTCATTTACAGCTTTATCAGGAAGATACAAGAGAGCTTGTCTTAATTTCTTTTCATTATTTTCAGAAGTTTCGACTAATAAATCAATATCTTCTGTCGCTCTCACAAATCCATGGTGGATTACTGCCATTCCACCAATTACAATATAGGCGACATTATTCTGGTTTAAATTTTTACATAACTCCAGCAAGTCCTCAACAGTGGGAGGTCTTGATTCTAACGACTCCTCATTTTTTTTTCCCATTCTTCCTTTTCCTCAAAGCTTTTAAAACGATAGAGTCCTTTGGGATAAAATGGTTTATTTCCCCGAAGTTCAATAACTAACTTCAACAGGTTGTTTGTGTTTACTAATCCACCCGGACTCTTTTTCCGTTTTCCTATGGTTTTAATTTTATCCATTACTCTTATATCCGAAAAATTTTATTCTTATCATTATATCTTTGACATATTTGTAACCGTTCACCTGGTAGATAAAGAATATATGAGAACGCGCAGTTGAAAAAAAAAATTCTTCCCAACGGATTTTGGCTGCCGGTTTATTTAGTTTTAGGCTCATTAAAAGCTTTAATTCATATCCGTTGGCTGCTCATCCGTTGGAATTATTCAGCCTTATCTTCGTTGACACTTGTTGAATGTACACAATTATTTCAACAATATCATTTTCCTGGTATCAAAAAATTTATCTCTAACTTTCAACTGGTACAAATAAACACCACTTCCCACAACATTTCCTGAATTATCTCTTCCATCCCAGCTAATTGTATGAGATCCGGCAGACTGGCGCAAATTAACCAAATTACGAACAACCTTTCCATTGACATTAAAAATAGTTAATTTAACATCACCTGTTTCTTTCAAGCTGTATGAAAAATTTGTATCCATATTAAATGGATTCGGGTAATTTTGAAATAATTTCCATTCCGTTGGAATTGTTGTGGTTTCGGGTTGAGATTTTACATCTGTCGGATTTGTGATGTAAACTTCAATATCATCGATCAATACACCCACAAAAGATTTTTCTCCATCGGAAACAAAACGAAAACGGAACCAGACTTTTTCATAGCCGGCTTCAATAAAGCTCCTTAAACCAACTTCATGCTGCGACCACCACTTAAAGCCATTTCCTGATAATGAGTACAATTGCGTCCAATTCGCTTGATCGCCACTTGCCTCAACATAGCAGACATCCTTATCTTCCTCAGTTAAATACCTTGCCCAGAACTTGAGCGTGAGTTTATCAATCGCGCTGACATCCAACCCGGGAATGAAAGTCATAATTGCATTCATATTATGTGCATAGGGAAGTTTTCCGCCATTTACATGAACACAAGAATTGCCACTTGAACCGCCCATGTCACTAAGCCCCCAACCACCTTGAAAATCCCAAAAGTTCGTGGGAACTTCAAATCCATCAATCAAATTGCTGACCTGACTGATGGAAACAGCAGTGTTATTATAGTCATTGTAGTCATCCGTAAGGTTCATTAATGAAATGGAAAAATCCAATTCACCTGGTTCAGTTACTAACAGGGGATCGAATTTGATCATTTTTGTTTCATCAACAAGCAAAATATCAACATGTGTTGTGTCGCTATAAAAAGGCTGTCCCTTGTTTGTCGCCATAATGAGAACATCAAAGTTGCTGTGATCATTTTGTCCCATATTGACAACTGTTGCACCTAACTCGACAGGGAAAAGGATGGGAATACTTTCACCGGGGAGCCAGACATCTTTGATGGCAAGGTCGTATTGAGGGGCAACAAGCTCCAGGTTTACATCGATCTCTGCAGAAGACAATAAGGACGTATCATTACACATAATTTTTATATTTCCAAAATACTTACCAGGTATTAGTTCTCTTGTGTTAATAATAATTTCCATTTCTTTAGATCCATTTGGCTCAATCACACCCGCTCCGTTTGAAGTGTTAAGCCAATCAGTAATTGATTCACCAGCAATACCTTCAACATGCATATCACCGTTGTCTTCGCCGTTATTTTCAAAAAGAATTGAGTATCCTTCTGTCACTTTGATTTCATCCACAAAAAAACCTTTTAGTTTGGGATCGTCGATTGTACAATAAGCAAGATCAGATGCAAGCGCGAAGCAAATAACAACATTATCCGATATATAAGGCGTTAGATCAAATTCAGCGGGCAGCCATCCTCCACTTATACCTGCCCACCCTGGAATACCTTCGCCAAAGTCCCAGCCCTGTTCAGGATGCCCAAAACTCCACATACTCTGACAGGTATATTCCGGAGTCGTTGGATTAATAACATCAAATGTTTCACCACTGTCAACCGACACCCAGACATTGCAACCATCCCAACCGTCCCATGGAGGATCAGCACCGGCTGAATCTTCCATTGACCAATTAACCATAAAATTAAGTTTAGGGGAAGTTGTCGTGCTTAAATCTATTGCCGGTGTTTGAAGATAATGCAAGCAGTGATCAATATATCCTCCCAGTTCAGGATCACCGCACCACCAGGAATGACCATCAAAGGAATTAAAATCATCCGAATGAAATTTACCAGTTAATTTGTAATCAGCAGATGAATAATGCAGCAATTTTGATCCAGTGTTATATACAGTAACATATTCAACAGCAGAATCACCCACTGTTAAAGAAAAACCCACCTCATTTGTTGATAAGGCAAGTGAAGGTTCTGTAATAATTTCATCCCAAATAAATGGAGAATAAGACCCCATCCCGCTATCGCCCCATTTGATTCGAAAATATCCACTTTCTCCCCAGTTGGGTCCCCAACTATTCTTGACGATCCAACACTCAAGTTCATCATCCCAGCCAACGATCAACACTGCATGACCTGCTTCAACTTCCCCCCAAACATGCTCATAAACGCCGCCGGAGTATGCCATAAAATCTTGATAAACAATATAGCTCACGGAAACAGGATGGCGGAAGACAGCATTTTTTATATTATCAACTATTGCTTCTTCTAATGTGACAAAACCCCATCCGGGGATTGTAATGGCTTCATTCTGCCACTCAGGACAAACATTATCGCAGGGTACAGTATCATCCGCTAAATAACCAAAACATGCCTCGGTTGGGATACCATTTGCCTTCACAAAATCCAGGGCGCCGGCAACAGACCAACCATCACAACCTCCATCACTGCAGGAAAGAACAAATTGCTCGGATAGATCGGGCATTGAGTCGAGATTTGCGTTTTTTATTTTCCACCATGCTTCAATCTGTGCCACAGCAGAAAAATCCCAGCAACTGCCACATGCTCCCTGGTTAGTTACTGGCGTCACCCAATTACCATTATTATCCCGCCAGTCAAGTTTTGCAGGCAGATTTTCTATTTGAGGTAAAGTGAGTAATTTAGCCTCAGATGGATCAGGTTTTTCCATTATTGCACCGCAAAGTCTTTTTTGTTCTTCACGAGAAAGTTTGGTCACCCAGTTTGAGCCGGCAGTCCATTTGGCGCCTTTTGCCTGAATTGCCTGCTGTATTTTAATTAGGTCTTCTTGCTCAGAAGAAAAAAGTTGAACGCTAACCAACAAAAATACAGTTACCAAAAGATAGATCAAAAAACTATTTTTCTTTTCCATTAAACATTTCCCTTTCTGAAATATGAGTAATTAGTTTGAAAATTATTAAAAATTTAGTAACTATTCAGCGTAATTACAAAAGTCATTCTGAGGGAGCTTGCGACCGAAGAATCTCCCCAATATTCAAACTTTTGTTAAAATAATAAGAGATTCTTCACTTCCCATCATCACTACCCCCATCCCTCGTTCAGAATGACATTGATACAACCGATGGCTGAATAGTTACAAAATTTATTGATTGACAATATAAAACAGTTATAACAAATAGTCAAGAAAAAAGTATCATCTCAATATTTAATGATCAGTTGTTAAAAAAACTATTTGTTTTAAGTTTGCAATAATGGTAGCAGAATAATTAATAGCAGAATTATTTCCGCCAAAAAAGAAAGCGGACAGGCTGTAGAGTAAATGGGCATAATTCTTTTGTTTAAAGATAAAATTTCGTTTTATGAGAGTTTCTGAATTCCCCAACCTGGACAAGCCAGAATCAAAAAGAATAGAACACGGATCGAACGGATTTGACGGGTCATCACGGATTTTTTTATGAACGTATTAATCTGTGTAAATCCGTTCGATCCGTTAAATCCGTGTTCTATAAATTTTTTGTACATTGTGCAAGAAAATAATTTTTTAGAGACTAAAGATTCTTGATGCTGGTTGCTCGTTACTGGATACACCCTACCCATCCAGTATCGAGAATCAAGTATCCAGAATCAAGTTATCAAATTTTTCAATCGACTTGAATTCATCGACACATCACCAATGCGTGGCGGACCATTTTTTTCCTGGTTTCTCAAAATGCCCTTCAACAGATCAGGCGAATAGCCAGCTTTGGTTAAAACATACTCTCCAATGTTGTAAAGACTCCAGGGCTTATCACCGCCAAAATGAAACAATCCTTTCAGATTTAAGTTAATCACTGAAATTGCCATCTCACCTATTTCTTCGCAGGTGATACAGCTTCGATATTCATCATGGAAAAGTGTTACAGGAAGGTTTCGTTTGAACCGACAATCAATCCAATCAATCGCCCCTTTCTCGCCATTTACAGAATCGCCAAGCGGCAGCGCCAACCTGATAATACAAAAATTTTTGTTTTTTTTAAGACACTGTTCTGCCTCAAGAAAAGTCTTTCCGGCAACACTTACCGGATCAGGTTCATGGTCTTCAGAATAACCGCCAGCCGGTGGATTATTTCCGGAAAATACCAGGTCAGTGCTCATATAAATAATTGAAGCATTTTCGCCAAACACATCCGCCACCGCTTTTGTGCCTGACACATTTAATGAGTAAGCCCACTGCGGACGATCTTCACATACATCCAGGTCACAAACACCTGCGCAATGAATCACATGGGTTGGTCGAAATTCATTTTTAATTTGGACTAAATTTTCCTTGTCTGTAATACAAAACGATATAATATTGTTTACGTCCAAAAAATTTGATTTTGGTGGTGCGACTCCAAATAAACGATCCTGCGGCAGCAGTTTCTGCAATTTAGAGAATATCGGCCAGCCGTGTATCGATGTAATTCCGGTTACCAGCACTCTGTATGAATTAGGAATTTTTATTTGATTTTTATGGATTTTGGTGTCCTTTTTGTTTATTTCATGTGATATCCACCGCTTTTTTTACTTCCCCTGAATTCAATTAAATTCAATTCCCGCAATTTCTTAATCCATTTTTCAACCGTCTTTTCAGGTTTTGATATTTCAACAGAAATTGACTTTGTATTTTGCCCGGGATTTGTTTTTATTAACTCAAATACATTTTTTAATCCCCCAGTTAATCCCCCATCAACTTGGGGGATTAATTTAATTTTTCGCTTTATGGTTGTGATAAAAATTTCGCCTATCTGTTCAAAATGAGTGTCAGGTTCTTTTTCCAAAATCAAAGCAATACCTCGTCCTTTTCTCTCCACAAAACGAGCCCGGCTAAATATATCAGCAATTACTTCGTTTCTCCGTTTTGAAATATTCCGACGTAGGATATCATCAATTTTGAGCCCGCCAAATAATCCTCCAGGATTTTTTATTTCAAGACGATTTTTAAAAATATTGATACTTATAAAATCCGGATCAAAATAATCACGATGAAGAAACGCATTAATAATAACTTCCCTGAGCGCTTCCCTGTTAATTTCTGGAATGTCTTCCCTAAACAAACCCTTTACGTTCATTCCAATATGTATGTTTTTCAGAATATAACTTTCAGCTTCTGTAATGAGGAAAAATAGGTCGCCAGCGAACTCTTTTTGATCGATAATATGTGCCGTATTATCTGCCGCAAAAACCGAACACATTAATTTTGCATTGGAATAAAATTTTTGAGGCTGTTTGCCGAACAGAATAACCGCCGCATTTAAAAGATTTTTTTTTGATAACAATCCCATTGACTCAAAAATATCGTTTAAATTTGTAAATGAAGTGCCGGATAGTTTACAAAACTCTTTTACTTTGATGGAAGCAACGTCTTTTAGTGAAGCATTCCTGTTTGTAAGTTTATCCCAGCGTAACATCCTGGTTATCAAGAACTATTTTTCTGAGTTCGGCTGAAGAAAGCAATTTATCTTCATCGGCGACTCTCAGATAATATCTGCCATCAGCTGAATATGGTACATCAAAGCCTTCAAAAGTAACTTTTATTACTTTGATTGAATTAAATTCAACAAAAGCTATGTTGGGATAAATTTTTGGTTCAATTTTATGTGATATGGTTTGAGAAATATCTCTGAGTGTTTTTTCAGAGTAGGTGTTTTTTATTGGGATTCCGTCATCTTTTAATCCAAAAAAGAGTTCGCCTTTATTGTGTTTGTTCAAAATAGCTGCTATTGATTTTAATGAACTTTTAAGCTGTGTAAGCGACTTTTTGAATTCTATGTGTTCTGATTCTGAAATATTCATAAATATCCTTTGCCAAATATTTTTGCCTTTCGAATCAAAAGGATACTTTTCTTATTAACCTTTTGAAAAAACAAAAATTGAACTGATAACCAACTAATGCGCCTCCAACCAATTCATCCCCGTATCAATATCAACTTTAATCGCTACATCGAGCTCTATAGCATTTTCCATTTCATAACGGATTAATTCCATTGCATCATCCAATTCTACGTTTGGCGTTTCAAAAACCAACTCATCGTGTACCTGCATGATCATTTTCGTTTTCAACTTTTTTTCTTTCAATTTTTGAGAAATGTTGATCATCGCTACTTTTATCAAATCAGCAGCCGTACCTTGAATCGGTGTGTTAATGGCGTTACGTTCGGCAAATTCACGCATTCTGCGATTGTCGCTATTAATATCCGGTAAATAACGACGCCGGTTTAACAGGGTTGTTACATATCCCTTGTCCCGCGCCATTTGTTTGGATTCCTCCATAAATTCCTGGATCCCGGGATAATAAGAAAAATAATTATAGATAAACATTTCCGCTTCATCCTGGGGAATGTCCAACCGGTTGGATAATCCAAAGGCGCCCATGCCATACATGATACCGAAATTCACTTCTTTGGCGCGGCGGCGCATGTCATCCGTAACATCTTCCGGTTCGACCTTAAAAACGCGGGCAGCAGTGCTTCGATGGATATCAGCGCCTTGCTCAAATGCTTTGATCAATGCTTTATCCTTTGACAGATGCGCCATGATGCGCAATTCAATTTGAGAATAATCAGCATCAATTAAAATATGATTGCTGTCTATCGGCACAAAAGCTTTCCTGATTTGTCTGCCAATTTCTGTTCGGATAGGAATGTTTTGCAGGTTGGGATTGCTGGAAGAAAGTCTGCCAGTGGCAGCAACTGTTTGATTATAGGATGTGTGAACCCTGCCGGTTTTTGGATTGATCAGCCTGGGTAAGGCGTCAACATAGGTGGATTTTAATTTTGAAAGCTGGCGAAATTCCAAAATTTCCTGGGGCAGTTCGTGATCTTTTGCCAATGTTTCTAACACGCTGACATCTGTGGAAGGTCCTGTCTTTGTTTTTTTGATCACCGGCAGATCTAATTTTGTAAACATAATTTCCGAAAGTTGCTTGGGCGAATTGATGTTAAATTCCTGCCCCGCAAGCTTGAAAATTTTTTCCTGGTTCTTGCTCAATCCCAAATCCAATTGTTTGGACATTTTATGAAGAAAAGGGACATCCAAAGATACGCCGTTTTTTTCAATCTTCATCAGCACAGGAAGTAAAGGCAGCTCAACATCATCAAACAGTTTTCTCAAATCCCTGTCAGCTAATCCCTTTTCAAGTTCTGTACGAAGCCGCTGCGTATAATCAGCATCTTCGCAAGCGTAAAAGCTGACTTTCTCAACCGGGACATCTGCCATGCTGATCTGGTTTTTGCCCTTGCCAATGAGGTCGCTGGTGGGTACTTTTTGATAATTAAAATATTGCAAAGCCAGTGCATCAAGATTGTGCTGGCGCAATGATGGATTGATCAGGTAACTGGCTACCATCGTATCGAAATCAACACCTTGCACTTCTATGCCAACGCGTGATAAAATCATCAAATCATATTTTATATTTTGTCCGCACTTTTTGATATTTTGATCGATTAAGGTTGGATTAAGAATGTCCAAAACTTTCTGCGCCGGCAGACCTGTAAATTCTTTTTTGCTGAATAAATCGTCAGCGACCGCGCCGGCGGCACTATCAACAGGAACGTAAAAAGCCTCCCCTTCTTTCCATGAAAATGACAAACCAACAATTTCTGCTCTCATGGGATCAACATCCGTAGTTTCCAGGTCTAATGTAAACTGTTTGCAATTATTTAGATTTGCTGCTAACTTTTGCAACTGTGGCATATCCTTAATGGTAACATATTCCACCTGTTGTGTCTCTTTTGATTCAGCAAACCGATTAAGCAACGAATTAAATTCAAGTTCTTTCATTAAAGCAAAAGCCCGCGGCTTGTCCGGTTGATTGGTCGTTAGATTTATTATTTCAACCGGGACTTTTACTTCAGTATCGATTGTTACCAATTTGCGAGACAAAAAAGCAAGTTCCTTGTTTTGTGCCAATTTGTTCTTTGTACTCTCCGATTTAACCTTGTCTAAATTTTTATAAATTTCATCCATATTTTTGAACTGGGAAAGCAGGGTATAAGCGCCTTTGGGACCTATTCCGGGAACACCCGGTACATTATCCGATGAGTCTCCCATCAATCCCAGGTAGTCAATTATTTTTTCCGGTGGTAAACCAACTTTGTTCAACACGCCAAGTTCATCCATTACTTCGGGGTTTTCATTGATACGTTTGGGATTGTAAATTCTCGTCAACGGTGAAACAAGCTGCATAAAATCTTTATCGCCGGTGACGAGGTAGGTTTCAATTTTTTCAGGTTCAGCCAATTTTGCCAAAGCACCCATTACATCGTCCGCTTCAAATCCCGGGACTTCTACTATGGGAATATTCAATATTTCTAACATTTCCTTAATTCGCGGAAGTTGGTCGCTCATTTCCTCAGGCATCTTTTCGCGGGTGGCTTTGTATTCAGGATACATCTCATGCCGGAATGTCCGATGAGGTGTATCAAATACCGCGGCAAAATAATCCGGTTTTTGTTCATCCAAAATTCTCAACACGGATTTCAGAAACCCAAATACCGCGCTTACGTTTTCCCCTTTTGAGGTAATCAATGGTGCTCGCTGTAATGCAAAATAGGAGCGATATGCCATTGCCATGCTGTCTATTAAATATAGTGTTTTTGATTTACCCATTTTGTGTTTTCCTTTTATAATTTGAACTTTAATGGATAAATGTAATATAATTTTCGGATAATGTCAATAGTGAAATTGTACAATATTTTAGAGTAATTATAATAGCTGCAATTAAATGCATTTTGGCAAAAGAAATAGTTTCATTTTCAAATAAGAAAAAGGTAATTGTATACTATTTCTCTATCAAGAAGCAGAATCGATTGATATGAAATAGGGGGGAGACTGTAAATTTTTTTGTTATTTAAAAAATAACCTCCGCTTTTTTTCAACAAAATCACCTGCTCAAAGCTGGCAGAAATAGAGTCCACTTGCTAATCCACCTGACTGAAATATCATGAGTTAATACCTGTACAGCTCGTATATCACCAGCCACCCTGTGTTCTTTCTGATCTAAAAGAGCATAGATATTCAATGACACATAGATGCCTTTAGCAATTAGTATTGGTATTTTAACCTCCCGCAGGTTCGGAACCTGTAGTATTACAAGTCAAATCTTCGTTTTTTGTGCAAAAGAATTTCTAACCCAGATCAATTAACTTTCATACCGAAAAGGCTGAGGCGAAGGCAAAGGCGAAGCAAGGTATAAGATTCAAGCACCCTTCGGGCACAGG
>JADHVV010000237.1 GCA_016783825.1 Candidatus Zhuqueibacterota bacterium
TGCTCCGGAAGGACTGATGGAAATAGACAGTGAATGACCTGAAATGGTAATAGATTTTCCACCGGACCAACCTGATACAACACTCGTGTGGGACTGACAACGTGCCCTGGCTTTAATAGAGTATGTTCCAACATTATTGTATTTATAACTCTGACTTGAAGATCCCCAGGATGAATAATTGCCATCGCCCCAGTCAAACTGATATTGGACACTGTGACCTAAATTACTGGAAGAACCACCAGTGCTAAAAGACAAACTTTGATTTACCTTACCCGATGAAGATCCAGACGGCGTATTGGGAGTAGTTACTACCTCCGGGATTACCGTGAAATAGGCTGTGACACTTTTATCTTATTGTTTTTGGATTGGTGTCTCCTGAAAGCGCACCACCCCAATGATCAAATTCATATGTGGGAGAGGCCTCTGCAGTTAACTGAACATTCTCATTATGATTGTAACCTGTTTTATCTGGATTTTTTGTTACATTTCCTGCTCCGGAAGGACTGATGGAAATAGACAGTGAATGACCTGAAATGGTAATAGATTTTCCACCGGACCAACCTGATACAACACTCGTGTGGGACTGACAACGTGCCCTGGCTTTAATAGAGTATGTTCCAATATTATTGTATTTATAACTCTGACTTGAAGATCCCCAGGATGAATAATTGCCATCGCCCCAGTCAAACTGGTATTCCACACTGTGACCTAAATTACATGAAGAACCTCCTGTTGAAAAGCTCATAGACTGTCCTACTTTTCCGGAGCTAGATCCTGTTGGTGTGTTGGGGGTATTGACGGCTTCACCTTCATAATACAATTCTTCAATTTCAGAAGATGACAGTGCTCTGTTATAAATTCTAATATCATCCAAATCACCAGGGAACCAACCCGGATCAGAACCGCCAGCGGAAATTGTTCCAATTTTCATCCTATCAATTGGAGTCCCGGATCCACTGGATGAGCTGCTTCCTCTCAGTGAATTATCAACATATATTTTCCCTGATGATCCATTAAAGACGCCAACTACATGATGCCAATTTCCAGTTGTGAGCCCTTGGGAAGAATGTACTTGATACGAAGCTGATGTGGTAACCCATTTAAAGGTTGGTCTTGTCGTATAGCTGGTAAATCGTATCCCCCTTTGATCTCCTAATTCTCCACCAGCTCCTGGTTTACAAGCATCAACAACAAATTTTAATATTGTTGGTTCAGAATCTAACTTTATCCAAACTGAAATTGTATGGGAACCGGCAAAGGTATTATTTAAATTTGAGGTAGTGGATATTGTAATACCATCATTAGTACCATCAAAACTGTAAGCTTTATTTGAATTAGCATATCGATCAGCGGTCAATGTTGCACCACTCACCGAACCATTATTGCCATTTCCACTGGCATCGCTTGCATTTCCGTTAAACGGATAATAGGCAGACAAACCACTGGTGGGTTGGGCATATAAATTGATAGTTAAAATTGGAACAACGAATAGAATTAATATGATCAAAGTTAACTTTTTCACTTTATCGCCTCCGATATTTGTTTTATTTTATTATGTTTTGAATGAATAAAACTTTATCTTAATAATCCAACTTTTTTAATATGGTTTTTATTACCTATTTTAACATTAATAAAAAAGATACCACTTGCCAGACTATGCCCCGACTCATCTTTACCACCCCATGTTTTTGAATAGCTGCCGGCACTCTGTTTACCCGTAAATAATGTGTTCACCTTTCTACC
Source organism: Candidatus Zhuqueibacterota bacterium (assembly GCA_016783825.1). Classification (GTDB taxonomy): domain Bacteria; phylum Zhuqueibacterota; class Zhuqueibacteria; order Thermofontimicrobiales; family Thermofontimicrobiaceae; genus Nigeripontimicrobium. The sequence goes on from JADHVV010000237.1 coordinate 1,744, forward strand.
CAAAATATCATAAATTTCAATGACAACATTTTCTCTTTCATTTGATTTGTGAACTTGATAATTAATTGTGAGATGAGCGTTAAAAGGATTTGGGAAAATGTTAAAAATTGTATTATTATTATCAGCCTCATTTACTTCATCAAAATTCATATTTAGTGAAAAATCAGGAATTTTATTATCATCAATTATAATGTTGTTTAAGAGAAGAGTAGAATTGCTAACTTCTGAAATAACTTTAAATTCTATTGTGTAAATAGATTTATTGATTTGAACAGCTGTAAGACCGCATAATGCAAAGTTAATCTGACTTTCCTGACTGTTAATATGTTCTATATGAATCCAAGTCTGCATAGATTCATCCATTTTAATATTAACCGGAGAAAGTACGGATTGATCATACTTTAGTATGAATTGTAATGAATTGATATTTTCAATTGAATTGCTTAACAAAATACTTATATTTTTCACTGAATTATTGTTTGTGGATTCTTCCTTAATTATAAAACTGGCACCATTTTCATTCTTTAACAATGAAGGACTATTTTGAATTACATTACCAATTAATACAGCATCAAAAAATGGAGTAGAAAATGTATCGGTAAGAGCAATATAATAATAGGGCGGTATAAATTCCCAATTTCCAACAAATCCTATATTAACATCCTTATATGCACAAAATCTTAATATTTTCATGGCGTCAGCATTATTGACTAATTGATCTTTATCAACATCTGCTGCTGTTAAAAATAAATTTTCAAGTCTATTGATAAATGCAGTATGCCTTAAAATACCAAGTGCATCACTTGACGTAATATATGCTCTTGCATATAGCTCATCAAAATACTTCTTTGCTTTAATGACTAAGCCATCATTATAATTGTTAATAAATGAAAAATAGCCTTGCGAATTTGTCAAGGTGGAATCTTGTTCATTCATCGTTATAGTTGCATTCTCGACACCATTATCAAAAACATCGTAAACATATCCGGTAATGTTTTGGCTGTCAGTTGATAAATAACCTGAGTAAATTTCACTAAAATCACTTGGTCTATCACCATCCTGGTTTATAGATGATTTTATTGTATAGTAATAATTAGTACCCTTCACTACGGAATAATCATTGTAACTGGTTTCCGTTTTCCAATCATCTCTAAATTGCATTGACTCAATATTTGGATTATTCGATCGAAAAACTCTATAATAATTTGCACCAACAACAGGTTGCCATGATATTTCAATTTTATCTGCAAAGGTACCCTGACTGACTGATATTACAGAAGGTGCTTTCAGCTTCATCCATCCGGTGCCATTCTGGCTTAATCCACTACCATTTTCACCATTTTGGTTGCTTGCCGCTTTTACCCAATAATAATAATTTTTCCCAGGCAATGGTGGCTTATCACTAAAAGTTAAGTCGTTTTGCCAACCTGTAATGGGGATGACATTTAATGTATTATTTTCTTCCCCCCTAAAAACTTGATAGTGTGTTGCATCATTACTTGCATCCCATGAAATAACAATTTTATCCGGATATACTCCTTCTGTCGCTGTAATGTTGTTTGGTGCACTGATCTGGTTGGAATGCGTTGTTTCTGAACTAATATCAGAATACTCAGAATACGAGTTACTTGATAAACTGTAAGCTAGTATTTTAAAATCATAGCTTGTTCCCGGTTCCAACCCGGTTTTTTGAAAATTTGTTTTACCTGCAGGTATTTGATCATGATTATTATGATCAAAAATATTATCAGATGATTTTTTATAATGGATGAAATAGAAAGATGATCCTTCAACATAATCCCATGATAAATCTATTTGAGAGCTGGAAATAACAACAGGTTCGTTTAAACGAGGTGTAGCTAATTTTCGAAAGCCATAATCAGAATTACTAAAACCACTCTCATTATCACCATTTGAATTTGTTGCCGCTTTTACCCAATAATAATATTTGGTACCGGGTGTTGCATTCTTATCTTGATATTCATTTTCAGTTTGCCAATCACTAATATTATAACTGCTTGATGTGTTATTTTCTTCACCTCGAAAAACTTGACAGTAGGTTGCACTGTTGTTAGCATCCCAGGTGACTACTATTTTGTCAGTATGTAAACCTTTGGTCGACATAACATTGGTTGGTGGACTGATCTGGTTGGGATGTGTTGTTTCTGATACAATATTTGAATATTCTGAATATGATTTACTTGAAGAACTAAAGGCTCTTATTTTGAAATCATAGCTTGTCCCTGGGTCCAAACCAGTTTTGGAGAAGGTTATTTTATTTGCAGACACTTGATCGATTTCTTCATGGATATAATCATTTTCTGAAGATTTTTTATAATAAACCATGTAATGTGTTTCTCCCTCAATATCATCCCAGGATAAATCAATTTGTGAACTGGATATGACATCAGGTTCGTTTAAATTAGGTTTAGCTAATTTTCGAAAACCAGAATCTGGTCTACTAAATCCACTTGCATTGTCACCATTTGAGTTTATTGCTGCTTTTACCCAATAATAATAAAGTTTTCCAGCTTCCGCATTTTCTCTATCCATATAACTATTTGATGATTGCCAATTTGTAATCGCGGATGATTGACCTGGATTATCAACATCATTTCTGAATAATTTGTAATAATATCCATCTGAAACTCTATCCCATTTAATCCCGATAAATTGTGTATATTGTCCCTTTGTTGCAGTTACGGTTGTTGGTGGATTGGTCTGGTTGGGATGCTCATAAATAGCAGTCATTTCATAATCTTTATCCATTTTCATTGAAGAAATTGTTCTATCCGTTGTATAAAATGAACCATCTCTTGACCATTGTTTAAAACTATTGCCATTCGCGATATCAGGTGCTTCTAAAGAAATATTGTCATCTTTATTGTACCTACGATTAAATTGAGTTACTCCATTTCCTTGACCATTAATATCTGGAGGAACTATGATTGTAACTCCGTTATCAGGATTTATTGAAGAAACAGTAAGTGTGATAGTACCGGTTATAGTATAACTTCCTGTGGCAATACTGCTTGCTGCCCATCCGCTTTTATATGCCCTGGCTTTTAATGTCGTAGTACTTGAAATGTTTATTGGACTGCTATATACCGGAGATGAATCTGTGGGATTTGAGCCATTAGTTGTATAACGGATTGTTGCGCCTGAAGTCGAACAACTGATTGTCACATTTTGGGCGCTGGCATAGGTGCCAGGTGGAGGGCTGAATGTTGGCGTGGCGACAGTACCGGTTTGAGTTATAAAATATTCACCTGTTACTACATTACTAGGATTCCAGTCATCCTTATAGGCTCTTGCTTTTATAATCATATCATGATCTACTCTGATTAATTCTGTATATAAAATGCTTGATTGTGTTGGTTCACTCTCATCAGTTGTATAATAAATATCTGCCCCATCTGTATCACAACGAATTTTAACAGATTGTACATCATTATAAGTCCCAGGAGAGGGCCAAAATATCGGTTTGTAGACGGTCCCTTGTTGTTTGATATTAATCTCTTTTATTGGATTATCTGCACCTGTATAATTAATTAAAAATTTAGCGCTCCTTTCTTCTCTATAATTTTTTAAAATATTATAATGATATACATTATAATATCCGGTTGTTGTTACTTGGTCGGACTTAACCCAAAATGGGCTATTTTCAAGATTAATGTCTAAAATGTCTGGACCAAAAAAGTATACCTTAAATGAGAACTCTCCTCCATCATAAGGTATAAATGTATTTTCAAGCGGATTAACGTTTCCCAACACACCTGATAATTTGGAATAATAGATATCATATTCTGTCCAACTATCTGTTACAAAAACGATTCCTCCAACCAATCCGTTTTCCCATACACAATCTTTGGCACTATCATAAAGATAAATACTCGTGAAATCATCATAACTAATTGAAGTAAAATTCGTTGTCAAAGGGATTTCCTCGCTCCATGTAAACTTAGTTGGGATGTTATTCTCTCCAACAGAAGTTAAGTTACCTATTTTATAGAAAATATCGTCAAGGCTTACATATAGTATTACAAGTCAAATCTTCGTTTTTTGTGCAAAAGAATTTTATTACCCAGAGCAATTAACTCTTACAACGAAAAGGCTGAGGCGAAGGCAAAGGCGAAGCAAGGAAAAAGATTAAAGCACCCTTCGGGCACAGG
>JADHVV010000238.1 GCA_016783825.1 Candidatus Zhuqueibacterota bacterium
AGCGCAAAGGGCAGTGATAACAACGATGAATTTATAATGAAAAATGGGAAAGTCGGTACGCGCACAAATTTTTGTGGTGGTGTTTTAGGTGGTATTACAACCGGAGAAAAATTTATCTTGCGCGCTGCTATAAAACCACCGGCATCCATCGGAATTGAACAAAATACATTAACGCAAAGTTGTGAAGAAACAAAAATCAAGGTTGAAGGACGGCACGATCCCACGATCGTTCCGAGAATTGTACCAGTAGTGGAGAGCATGGCAGCACTTGTGACAGTTGATTTTGTTTTGCGCCAGGAGAGTATCAAGAGATTTGTACGATCTGATTCGATGAAAGAAAATTGAATATCGAATATTAGATAGATCTTTCATTGCGGAAAAGGAGTATTGGAGTGTTGGATAGCTGGATTGTTGAAATTTTGATTTCATAAATTCATCACTTCAACAATCCATTACTCCTAACATTCTCCATCCAATTCGTAAAACTCAAAACAGTAAAATTTAAACTATAATCCAAATAACAGCGTGATTGTGACGGCATAAAAATCCGAATCCAATTCTTCGCTACCAGGAACTTCTGAAAAATCATAATTAAGAAAAACGTAACGGATATCAACCCCCAACTTTGATTTTCTACCAAGCGGCAACTCAATCCCGCCCCCAAAATGCCAGCCCACTTCCTGGTCTGTTTTATCTTCCACGTTTTTAAAAATAAGTTTGTCCTGATCATAATCAAATGTTGTATTATACCAACCAGCGCCAGCTACACCATATAAAATGGGCAATGGATAAAGCATCACAGATGCCATAACTGGCCAACTTCGAATCGTCAGATTACCATTAGCATATTTTTCCGCCCGATAATCAATCGAACCCTCAAAACCAATGCTTCCCATTTTTAACCTTAATCCAGCCCCGCCAAACCACTGACCTTCTTCAGCATCTTGAGCTTTGTAAAAGCCTGCACGCGGGCCAAGACCGAGGAAATCTCCCGAGTAAACTGCTAAAGGCATTAACAAACTAAAGATCAAAAAACACGTAATTAATAATTTCTTCATTTGAAATCCTCCATGTTAGTTGTGATGATAATTCTTTAACTATAAATGAGTTCACTCTAAAAACCACTAATTACACTAATTAGTGTCTGAACGAAAATCCCCTAATTTTGGTAATTTTCTATCATTGCGAGGAGCGAAGCAACGAAGCAATCCTATCAATAAGCGCTTAATAATCAAGAGATTGCTTCGCTCCTTCGTCCCTCGCAATGACAGGCGCTTTTTTAAATTTCGATAGTTTTCGTTCAAGCACTAATTACACAAATTTATTTTCACTAATTAGAATAAAATCAATTAGTGAAAATTCGTGAAATTAGTGGTTCAATTTTTTTTTGAGTAAACTCATAAATTGCATTAATATAATTGGATTCAACTTTATTTAAAATTTATGGAAATTTCACTTCAATACCAATCCTGGGCTTACCGCGAATCTTTAATTTGAACGGATTTACATTTTGTTCAATTAACTCATTGATTTGATATTCAGCATCCGGCTCTTGTGCAAATTCAACGCTGTACCCGGCAAACAAATGGAGATCGATCACATCGATGGGGATGCCAAAGCCAACGCCCAATACCGGTTCAATGGTTTGTGAAATTCTTAAGCCAGCCGAGATATGAAAGGATGTCGCCATGGTTCGTCCTTTTGTGTCAACAGGTTTAAAATGATAATTGACCAGACCAAAAGTTGCCAGGTCTCCTTTGGGTTTGGGCTTTACCACTATTCTTCCGTTTTCCAGCGCGAAATCAACATCATTCACAGATGTTATCGCAGTGGCAATTCCAAAGCTCCATTTCTCCAACGATGTGTTATCAAAAACCTCACGGGCAAGAAACTTGTCATCGGAAAAATTCTTTTTAACAATCACAGAAATGTCACAGTTCTTCTGGAATTTTTTAGGAATCTCAAATTTCCGAATGTCCATCCAGGTCTTGTTTTCGCCGATATCCTGAACCTGTGCCTGTGAAAAGATAGGAAATAATCCAATAAAATAAGGTAACACTTGTTCAAAATAAGATGATTTACTTGTGAGCACTGTTGATAAATATGATTTAGCCTCTTTTTCGCGGGAAATAAAAATATAAAAAAGTGAGTCGGATTGAAGCCCGTAAAGCCGCGTATCATGGAAATGCGAATCGCCGTGGAACAAACCTATTGGTGTTTCTTCGGGTGTAAAATTAGCGACCACGATGTAATAGTGATTCATCTTCAATTCGTATCCAAATTCAGCGATTAATTTTTTAAGGCTGTCTGCAGCCGGATCAGTAAATCCATCCCGGTAAAAACGCCAGGCTTTGCCAAAAAGATCCTGGGTATCGTTTATAACCAGTGGTGCTCCGACAGACTTTGGAATAAGAACCGCGCGATCCTGGGCAAAGGAATTAAGATTAAATATGAATAGAAGTATAAGAGGAAACAGGAAATTTTTTTTCCACATATTTTTTCACTCCTTAAGTTTAATGGTGTTTTAAATTATATGTAACCATTCAGCTAAACCAATATTCATGCAAAATTAATGTCTCCCACAGAATTAGAATCTTGCTTCGGCAGATTTCCACTATTGATTGATCCGCCAAACAAACGGCGGACAGGTTCGCCAAAGGAGAACTGTCACAAAAAGAATCTTTTTATTCATTTCCGTGTGAGTTCGTTTCTGTGGGAGAAAATAAGTTTACCTGAACTGTTACAATTATATTTACTTTACATCAAATTTACGAAAAAGTCAAGTTAAATTTCAAAACTTCTCATCATATTTTGTCCATAAAAAATCGCCCAATTTCCAGCACTCCTTCACAACATCTTCTCCACATTTGGTACTATAATTCGTCAAAAAGGCTCTGGCTTTTTTAGGATTTTTCTTGTAAATAGAAAGTGCTTTTTTTTCAATTTGTTTTTGATTGGCAAACAATTCCGCTTGTATCGGATTCCAGGTTTTATCGACATCTTTGCGCATATCACCCCAACGTTGTGCGGCGAGCGTACCCATGCGATTGAATGCCCACCAGGCGGATTCCCTGGTAAATCCGTTTACACGTCCCGGTGTTTTATAAGATTTTGGGATATCGGTATTCCCGCAATAAATGGGCACATAAATTGATGTTGCGACATTGTCAAAAGCCAGCCAAACAACACCACCGATCTCATTTGGAAAATTTTCCCGGGATTGGGTGATGGTGGCGTACATGGTGTACCAGCGGGCAATGGTGCGTTCTCCTCGCCAGCCCCAGCCGCCATTAATTTTAAACAAGGGATTCATGTCATACGGCATAAATGGATTTGCCAGTGGAGAAATGACTGTTTTTCCATCTTTGTCCGTTGAAGTAATATTTTTCACAAAATTGTAGTCAGTTCCCTCATAATAATCTTTGAAAATGGAAACCAATTTTGCCATTGTTACCAGCGTATCCGGCTTCACTGAAAATGGGTAATTCTCTGCATTCGCATCTAATCCCAGGGATGGCGCTATCAGATCAAGCACCCGCCACTCACGACGGCGCGCAGCAAACGATGTTCTGCCACCCGGATCATAAGCGTAATTGAATTGAAAAGCCCCGTTTTTTGGACTCCACCAGCCACTGTCTTGCGCAACTTGAAAAATGTTTTCAGAAGCCATGTAAAAATCAGGATTATCCAAATCAATCTGTCGAATTCGGCTGGCATTACCATTCACGGAAACTTGATCATCCGGCACCCGCTGTGCAGCCCAGACAGCGCCAACATTTCCTTTGCCGGATCCGACAATCTCCAGGTGCCAGACTTCTTTTGTATCGGCGATGGTCAAACATTCACCGGCATCGTTGTAACCATATTTTTTTGTCAAATCACCGCACAATTGAATTGCTTCCCGGGCAGTACCGCATCTCTCGATCATCAACGTTACAATCTGCTGACAATCTATTAATCCTTTGTCAGATCGCAGTGTCGCACGCCCGCCAAAAGTTGATTCTCCGATTGCCAACTGCTGGTCATTCATGCAAGGGTAAGCCGTGTTAATATAACCGAAAGTGGATTTCACCTCCGGGATTTTCCCGACAGGAACATGTTTGTAAGTTGGCATTGCCAGCGAATCATTGTTGCTACGTTTGCGCATTGTTTTTTGGATTCCCTTGTTGTATTTCTTTGCAGGAACGATATCAAACCACGATCGGGTGCGATGGCTGTCGCAGGTATGGGAGGTTGTCACCCAGCCATCGGCTGATGCTTTTTTACCGACGGTGATGGTCGTACATTTGTCAGGACGACCTTCCACCCAGTCGGAATATTCATCTGATATTTTTAGGCGGGTTTGGGCAAAAGTTATACTGAAGAACGAGGCAAAAATAAAAATTAAACAGAAACCGAATGTGAAGCGTAATTTTTGATTCATACTGATTCCTTTCATGGTTTTGTAATAAAAGAATTTATTAGTGAATGAAATGTACGACAAAATAATTACTGACAACCTGTCCGCCGTCTTTTTGGCGGAAATGATTTTTAATTATTTTGTCAGTAATCATTTTGTCTTTAATATTGTTAAAACATCCGAATACGCCGCCGTCGATGTCGCAATAATATCACAACCCTGCTCAATTAATTCTGCTCCGTTTGAATAATTATTGGCTATTCCAATGGTCAAAATACCTGCGCCCTGTCCTGCCCTGATATCAGGTGTACTGTCTCCAATGTAACACGTTTCTTTGACATGCAAACCTTGTTTTAACATTAAATTTTGGAGCATCTTCGTTTTGTTTAACTTTATGTTTTGACTTATTTCAACCGGAAACCCGACAATTTCCGAAAAATATTCTGTTAATCCAACAAACTCCATCAGGAATTCTGCCTGCGGTTGAATGTTGGCAGTCAAACCAAATACTTTTCCGATTTGGCTGGTTTTTTCGAGAAAATTTTTTGCGCCAACCAGCAAATATTCTTTGGGATTATCGCCAAATTGGTTCAGGATAAGATTGGTAAAAACTTCCTTTGTCCACAAAATAATTAATTCTTCGATATGATCTTTTGTTAAATTTAGATTACCATATTTTTCGTTCAAGATAGTTATTTTCTCTGCCTGACTTTTTGCTTTTACTATCGGACGGATGAAAAAAGCTTGTTCCAGATCATTTTGATTGATGAATAAATCTTTCGTATCAAAATTTTTCTCGCGCACCGCACGAATTATCCAACCATAAGCGGTTTCAATAATATCGCATTCTTTGACCAGCACACCGTCAAAATCAAATATAAAATTGGAAATTGGGTGGATGGAGTTGATTTGAAATGCGGATTCCTGGTTATTATTAAAAAGATGTTTCAACTTTTTTAAGGGGGTTTCGTTTTTCATAGTTGAATAATCATTATCTGTACATTTTTTTAAACAAATTTCGTAACTGTTCAGTTACTAATGATTTAGCTTATTACAGCAAACATTTGATAAAAAAACTAATATCGCAAAATAATTTATAGCAGCCTGTCCGCCGTCTTTTTTTGGCGGAAATGATGAAAACTATTTATTAACGATTTCACTTTTTAGGAACTACATATAGTTCATGGTTTTTTTCTAAATCTCTCAAAATATCTTCAGCCTGAATGACCTCCTGGCAGGGCACCATTACTTTTATTTCGTTGACAATATGTCCATCATATTCGCCAGATGCTCTAAAAAGAGTGTGGTCACCTGAACCCGCCCGCTTTTCTGGAAAAAATAAACGGATGTAAACCTCCATCTTTCAAACAACCTTCAATATATTGCGCCTGTGATTCATCGCTGATCCCAAAAACACGCGCCATGCCCTGGTAAATTTCATATTCAGCATGATCGGCGCATAAAAATTTATCGTTTACTTCT
>JADHVV010000239.1 GCA_016783825.1 Candidatus Zhuqueibacterota bacterium
GAGGGAGAAACAAAATGAAAGTAGATGTTCAAGTACGGGATTTTGTAAACGAAAATTTTTTATTTGGAAATACAAATGTTACCTTTAATAACAATGATTCATTCATTGAAAAAGGCATTATCGATTCAACAGGAGTGTTGGAATTAGTTTCTTTTGTTGAAGAAAAATTCAATTTCAGAGTCAATGATGAAGAAATAATTCCGGATAATCTTGATTCAATAACGAACCTTACTACATTTATTCAAAAAAAACAAGCTGAAAACTTATGTTAGTCAATGACTTTCTACAAAATAGCGCAAAAAAATTTCCAAAAAAGGAAGCGCTTATCTTTAAAAACAGGCGGTTGACATACCAGGAAATCAATAAATACGCTAACCAACTGGCAAATGCTTTAATTGATTCCGGAATTGAACGAGGCGACCGGGTAGCCATTTACATGCCTAATTCCGTCGAAGTGGTTATATCAATTTTTGCCGTGTTAAAAGCAGGTGGTGTCTTCATAGTCATTAATCACAGCACAAAAACTGATAAATTAAAATATATTTTGAATAATAGTGGTGCAAAAGCTTTTGTTTGCAGCTCTTTTGTGAATAACATTCTTTTCTCATCTAAAAAAACACTTCCACTCAAAATGGTTATCTCAAATGATACATCATTGGGAAAAAAACACGAAATTGAGCATTTTACATTCAAACATGTTTTCGACAATTACCCGGCTACACAACCGGACAACCAAAATATTGATGTTGATCTGGCAGCGCTCATTTATACCTCCGGCTCTACAGGACTTCCAAAAGGAGTAATGATGACCCATAGCAACATTATATCTGCTGCCACATCTATCACACAATACCTGGAAAATACATGCGATGATATTATTATCAATACATTGCCGCTATCGTTTGATTATGGATTATACCAGGTGTTGATGGCTTTTAAAATGGGAGCGACGCTTATCCTGGAGCATTCTTTTTTCTACCCCTTTGCAATAATAGATAAAATATTAAAGGAAAAAGTAACCGGCTTTCCCATTGTACCAACAATGGCAGCGCTTCTTCTGAAATTGGAGAGTTTGAAAGATTTTGATTTCAGCCATTTGCGATATATTTCTAATACCGCAGCTCATTTACCCTCGATCCATATAAAAAAGTTGCGGGAGATCTTTCCGAAAACAAAAATTTATTGTATGTATGGACTGACAGAGTGTAAACGGGTTTCTTACTTGCCTCCTGACCAAATAGATGTTCGTCCAAATTCTGTGGGAAAAGGCATGCCCAACGAAGAGGTTTACCTGGTGAATGAAAAGGGTGAGCGGATTGGCGCCGGAGAAGTTGGAGAATTGGTTGTCAGGGGTTCTAATGTTATGAAAGGATATTGGGGGCTCCCCAAAGAAACAGACGAGATGTTAAAACCTGGATTATTTCCGGGAGAAAAAGCGCTTTACACGGGTGATCTTTTTAAAATGGACGAAGAAGGATATCTTTATTTCATCTCACGCAAGGATGATATCATTAAAACGAAAGGAGAAAAAGTCAGCCCAAAGGAAGTGGAAAATGTTATTTATAAAATGGGAGGCATCTCTGAAGTGGCTGTAATTGGAACTGATGATGAAATATTGGGGCAAGCGATAAAAGCTTTTGTTGTTTCAAGTAATGGCAGAGCTTTTTCGGAAAAAGAAATCAAAAAGTATTGTTCAAAAAATTTGGAAGATTTTATGGTGCCATCAATGGTGGAATTTCGATCATCACTACCTAAAACCACCTCCGGGAAAATTAAAAAAGCAGAATTAAGTTAACCAAAAAAGAAAAAAAACGATCAATAAATTAGGAAATAAAAATGAAAAGATGCACTAATTGTGTTTTACCGGAAACTTTCCCCGGCATAACTTTTAATGACGATGGCGTTTGTAATTCCTGTTTGGCTTTTAAGGGGCAGGAACATCTTCAACAAACAAAACAGAGATACGAACAAAAATTTGAAGACCTGGTCAATGAATATAAAAATCAAAGCAGTTATGACTGTTTGATGGCTTATAGCGGCGGCAAAGATAGTACTTTCACATTGACTGTATTAAAAGAAAAATACGGATTAAACATTTTAGCTATAACATTTGATAATGGTTTTATCTCACCTGTCGCGTTAAGGAATATTGGAAAAGTGGTGGAAAATTTAGATGTTGACCATATAATAATGAAACCACGCTTTGATATTCTTAAAAAAATATTTATCGAGAGCGGTAATAATGGGCTGTATTCCCAAAAGACCTTAGCGCGCGCCAGCACCATTTGTACAACCTGTGTGGGATTGGTGAAATTTATCTCTTTAAAGATCGCGCTTGAAAAGCACATACCATTTATCACTTATGGCTGGTCCCCGGGACAAGCGCCACTTAGCGCATCGATTTTCAAAAATAATCCAACAATGCTAAAGCAGATGCAGGAGTCCATTCAAAAACCGCTTCAAAACATTGTGGGTAAAAAAATTAACAACTATTTTTTGGACCGTAATGATTTTGAGAACAATAATAATTTTCCATATAACATCAGCCCGCTGGCATTTTTGGAATATGATGAAGCAACTATTTATAAAAGAATTAAGGAGTTGGGTTGGCAGAGCCCTGGCGATACGGGTGCGAATTCGACAAATTGTTTGCTGAACGCCCTGGGGAATGTAATTCATAAAGAGCGTTACGGATTTCATCCTTACGCGTCCGAATTGTCAAAATTAGTAAGGGAAGGTTATTTGAGCAGAGAAATTGCCTTGTTAAAATTAGAGACACCCGAAGATCCTTTATTAGTTAAGATGGTGGAACAGAAACTTTATAGTTAGGATATCAATCGTTTTTTACACAAAAGCTTTTTATAATCCAGATCAATTAACTCTGACAACGAAAAGGCTGAGGCGAAGGCAAAGGCGAAGTAAGGGAAAAGATTAAAGGATTAAGGATTTTTTTCCTTCGCCTTCGCCTGCACTTTAGTGCGTTGGGGTTTATCAACAATTACAGGACAAAAGCAATGAATAAATTAGCAATTGATGGTGGAATTCCCGTAAGAGAACAGATGTTGCCTATTTTTAAATTAGAATTAGGTGAAAACGAATTTCAAGCTGTGAGAAATGTTTTGGAAAGTGGCAGCATTTCCCGGGGAAATTTCAGGGAAAAACTCGAAGCCGAATTTTGCAATTACACAAAAGCGAAATATGCAATTGTGCTGAACTCAGGCACAGCCGCGCTTCATCTCGCTGTAAATGCACTGAATCTCGAACCGAATGATGAAGTCATTGTGCCTTCTCTTTCGTTTGTGGCAACTGCGTTTGCAGCAGAATATTCAGGACTGAAACCGGTGTTTGCTGAAATTGATCCGGCAACATTTAATATTTCTGTTGAAGATGTGAAACAAAAAATATCAGATCGAACGCGAGCCATAATTCCTGTTCATTATGCCGGTCTGCCGGTAAACCTGGATGCGCTGCGTGAAATTTCACAAAAACACAATTTGTTTTTAATTGAAGATGCAGCCCATGCAATCGGCGCAAACCACAACGGAACAAAAATTGGAAATTTTGGCGATTTAACAGCCTTTAGTTTATTTGCAACAAAGAACATGACTGCAGGTGAAGGAGGCATTATTACTACAAATAACAAAAAATGGGCGGATTCGATACGGCTTACAAGAGCGCATGGCATTACCGCTTCATTGAACAGCCCGGCTGTTTCAGGACTGTGTGATGTTTCACAATTGGGGTATAATTTTCATCTTAGTAATTTAAATATTGCGGTGGCAATTGAACAGTTGAAAAAATTAGATAAGATGAATCAACAAAGAAAGGAGATGGCAGTTTATCTTTCAAATTTATTAAAAGAAGTGGAAGAAATTGAATTGCCCGGGGCGGAAAACAACCATATTTTTCACCTTTATACAATAAAATTAATGGATAAAAAATTAGCAGGTAAAAGAGATCAAATTTTAGAAAGTTTATTGGCAGAAGGAATTCAAGTCGGCGTGTACTATTTGCCTATTCATCTGTTCAGTTATTTTCGCAATAAATATGGCACAGCTCCTGGCGATTTGCCGATAACTGAAACGGTGTGCAATTCTTTGGTCACTTTACCATTGTATCCTTCAATTACAAAAAATGAAATCAAAGACATCGCTGCAGCAATTAAAAAAGTGGTGTATAATTTTAGTCAAAATAAACGATGAGGTCGGTGTTATGTGTATGAAAGAAAATCTTCGCAAAACCGAGGAGTATTTTCGGGGTAAAAAAGTATTGGTAACTGGTGGAAGCGGATTTATCGGTTCACATCTTGTTGACAGGCTTGAGAAGCTTGGCGCGGATGTGAAAATTTTTGACAATTTTAACAGAAACGGCAAAAACAATGTAATCTATGGAGATATCAAAAATTATGAACAACTCAGTAGAAGTATGCAGGGAATGGATATCGTTTTCCATTACGCAGCAATTCTGGGAGTTGAGAAGATCATCGACATCCCCGAAGATGTTCTTGAAGTAAACCTGATGGGCACGAGGAGTGCATTACATGCGGCAGTCCAAAATAAGGTTCAAAAATTTATCTTTGCTTCATCATCAGAAATATATGGTAATCCACGTAGAATCCCCGTAGTTGAGGATGATGATCCTTCTCCAATCTCTGTTTATGGAGTGAGTAAATTAGCCAGTGAAGCATATTGTAAATCAATCGCATTGAACAATGATATGAAGGTTGTGATCCCTCGATATTTCAATGCTTATGGTCCAAGGCAAGTTGAGAAGTTTGTTATGTCCAATTTTATTTCAAGGGTAAGCCAGGATTTGCCGCCTGTTATTTATGGGGACGGAGAGCAATCACGAAGCTACACTTTCATTTCGGATGCAATTATAGGGACAATTTTAGCGGCAGCGTTGTCGCAGAATAAATGTGAAATCTTTAATATTGGTAATACACAAAAATGCACGCTTAATGATTTAGCGGAGAGAATTATCAAGTTGTCTCATAAAGATTTAACACCCGAGTATAAAACATTCGGAGATGGCATTCGGGTGGAAAGCAGGGAAATTATAAACAGGCAGCCAGATATCGAAAAAGCGCAAAAGAGATTAGGGTTTGAAATAACGACAACCTTAGATGAAGGGATAAAACGATATTATCAGTGGTATGTTAAAGAACATAAGTTGAGAAGTCTTATGGATGAGATTTATGAATTTGAAAAGAGCATCGTTCATACGGAAGAAACGCTCGAAGTACAAATGAGGTAGCAATTGAAATTGAAAACGAGGAATTCGTCATGTTAGCAAAACGAATATTTGATTTTGTCATCTCATTAATTTTTTTAGTACTTTGTTCTCCATTGTTTTTGATAATAGGTCTTCTCATTAAAGCCACTTCGCCAGGACCTGTTTTCTTTCCGGCAAAACGAATGGAAATAAACAGGAGGAATGGAGACAGACGAAAAAATATTAACAATTATGAGAATGAAAGAAGAAATGGGGATCAACGAAAAACTGATTTGCATGGAAAATTGTTTTACATGCTCAAGTTTCGTACAATGATCCATGGCGCTGAGAATAATGGACCATCAGTTACATCAAAAGCTGATCCGAGAATTACAAAAATTGGCGCAGTTCTTCGAAAGACAAAGCTGGATGAGTTGCCATCATTGTTGAATGTTCTTAAAGGTGAAATGAGCCTGGTGGGTCCGCGACCGGAAACACCCGATTGGATCAAATATTATTCACAAAAAGAAAAAGAAATCTTAAAAACCAAGCCGGGAATTACCGGGAATGCCCAAATCAAATATCGAAACGAAGAAGAGCTTTTGGATGGCGACAGTTTGAAAAATGACTATCTCAAAATTAT
>JADHVV010000240.1 GCA_016783825.1 Candidatus Zhuqueibacterota bacterium
CTTCGCCTCAGCCTTTTCGGTATGAAAGTTAATTGATCTGGGTTAGAAATTCTTTTGCACAAAAAACGAAGATTTGACTTGTAATACTATAACGCACTAAAGTGCAGGCGAAGGCTGAGGCGAAGGCGAAGGAAAAAAAAGAATATCCTTAATCCTTGAATCTTATACCTTGCTTTGCCTTCGCCTCAGCCTTTTCGGTATGAAAGTTAATTGATCTGGGTTAGAAATTCTTTTGCACAAAAAACGAAGATTTGACTTGTAATACTATAAATAGTGCCTCAATTGAACAAGTGGCAGTAGCAGTTGCAGTGGCAGTTCTTAAGACTGGGCTATTCAAAAAAGCTGCAACTTATTCTTTTATCACTATGACCTTTCGATATTAGACAAAGTGGCAGTTGCAGTGGCAGTATCAAAAAAGTTATATTTAAAAGAACTACAAAAAATGTTATTATCAATACTATATTTCAAGTGGTTGCACATAAAGACTGCAACTGCTGCTGCCACTGCCACTTTTATTTTTCCTGCTACTGCCACTGCCACTTGACATTGCCACGTTCATTTACCCTGCTACTCCAAATACCACTATCATGTCCTCGGCAGAAACCTCTCCGGATGATCCGCCATGCTGCCTAACATTTTACCGATTTCTTCATATCTTTTCATTAATGATTGATGAACATCTTGAGTTAAGTAGCCACAGTCTTTTGCATAATCCAGCCAGACTGTTGTTTCACTCGCTTCCCCATCAGAATCAGTCATTTTAGATGTGAAATGTTTGGGATATCTCCTCTTGCGGTAACCCTCCGCCAAATTAGTACAAACTGATCGAGAAGCACGTCTGATCAGTCAGAGAATATTTTTCCTCATTGGGAAAAGATTTGCTGATGTGATATATTTCCATTGCTAACTCATAGGCTAGTTTATAGACTTTTAAATCTTTGAAACCACCTGGCATAATACTCTCCTTATTCAATCAATAATTATTTCCCTTTTTTTACTGCTACTGCCACTGCCGCTGCCACTTTAATAACTACTGCTACTTTTGCAGGTTACTGTCCTTTAAACAGCATCTTACCTGATCTTCAACACCTCAACAACACTCCCTTCCCCCAAATAAGCCGATCCTTCTGTAACCACATTATCAACATTCTCCAAACCATATTCCACTGCAACTTTGTCGTTGATTAAAAACGCAATTCTCACGAGTATCTTTTTTACTTCATTGCTATTTTGTGATAAGGTAAAAACAAAACCATTTCTCCCATCACCTTCAACCAATGCTTCAATGGGAATAATGGCGTAACGCTTGTGATCCGAGGGGAATATTTTAGTTTGAGCCACAAATCCGGATACGAGTTTTTGTTGAGTAGAAATTACAACCAATTCAATTTCATAAGTGCCTGTCCGTGGATCTGCTGCTTCTGCGATTTCAGAGACATACGCCGGGAATTTTTTGTCTGGATAAGCATCAAACAATACAGATGCTGAATCACCCAATTGGAGACGTATAATATCCCGATCCGAAACTCCGGCACGGACGATCCAGTCTTTACCGGTAGAACCAAAGAAAAACACGGGCATGCCAGCGCCGATGAGTTCATTTTTCTCTCCGAGTCGTTTGAGGATTTTTCCATCCTGGGGCGCGTAAATAGCTGAATGTTGAAGATTAAATTCAGCTACTTTTATATTGGATAAAGCCACTTCATAAGCGGTTGTTGCATCCTGCTTTTGTTCAAGCGTTGCAACACTGTCAGCGTAAAGTTTTTTCACCCGCTCCAAATCGCGACTAACTTTGGCAAACCCGCTTCTTACCTGGGTTACTTTTGCGTTAATTTCTGACTGGTCCAATTTTGCAAGCAATTGTCCTTTTCTTACTTTTTGTCCTTCTTCAACCAAAATATCTTCAGTGATGCCGCCGATTTTAAACGAGAGTTTCATTTCAGTTTTTGAGGCAAGTTTACCGCTGGTGTGAATTGGTAGTGAAATTTCTTTTGTCAATACAGGAGCCGTTTTCACCGTAATTTTATTATTGCGCGTCTCGTTTGTTTTTGAGTTGCTTTTTAACATTGCCACCAAACTGATGAGTAAAATAAAACCTGCCGTTATGCTTATCAATATTTTTCTTGTCATTTTATTCTCCTTCAAACTATTTTATTTGGCAAAATGATTTAGTGGCAAAATAATTAAAGCTTTTGGCACACAATATAATTAGTGTCTGTCCAAGATGTCATTCCCGCATGTTTTTAGCGGGAATCTATTCTGTTTTACAAGGAGATTCCGGCTTAAAAGATTGCCGGAATGACAAAAACTGGGCTTTTTCGGACAGACACTAATTATTCTGCCATCAAATTATTCTGCCTTTTTTTCACTTTAACTATTTTCTTAATCTCGATCTTGATCTTGACCTTTGCCTATACCTTTACCTATTCCCAATTACATTTTCAAATTCCACAAATCTAATCTGAAAATCATATCTAACAATTACCCGGTTAATCCCTGCATTGGTAAAAGTTGTCCTGGCATCGATGTACTCAATTTGCGAAGCCATGCCCTGTTCATATTTTTTATTCACTATTTTGAATGATTGTTTAGCGCTGTTTAATCTCTCCTCTGCTGCGATAATTGATTTATGAGCAACCGAAAGATTCTCGGTGGCTTCCTGAACCTGTAATTTAATTTTATTTTCCAGTTCTAACAACTGTGTCTCAAATTTCTGTTTTTCCAGGGAAGACTGCTTGTATTTTGATCTGTCCTGAAAACCGTTGAATAAATTCCATTGCAAAACTAGTGAAGCCATCCAGTAATCATCTTTTTCTGTGAAACTGTATTTTTCTCCCTGGTAGCCATAATCCAGAACACCGGTTACTCCGGGCAAAAATGTACCTTTGGTCAGACTCATACTATTTTTGGTGACCGCAACAGCCGAACGAAGTTGTCGAAATTCTTCTCGATTTTGAATTGCTTTTGCCCGGGCTTCTTCAAGATTGATCGGCTGATAAAAGGTCAGTTTGTCCTCATCTATGATTTTTATGTCCGAATCAAGCGGACGGTTGATGAGAAAATTGAAATATGCAGCAGATAATTTTTTGTTTTTCCCGGCTTCAGCATTTTTTTGATCGAACTCTGAAATTTCAGCCTTTGCCCGAAACACCACTTCTTCTGTCGCTTTCCCAATTTCAAATAAACTTTTACTCACGCGAAGATTTTCTTCCAAAAGTTTACGGGTTTTCTGAAGCAACTCAATAACCTGGCGTGTTTTTAGATAATTGTAATAGGCTGTTTTAATATCAGCGGTCAATTGCCGTTTAAACATTGATGTTGCAGCTTGTTGAACATTTGTTAGATTTGACTTTATTCTGTAATTATAATAAATCGCCGGTTGAAAAATTGGCTGGATAACTCTGACTTTTGTATCATGCTCCCGTTCACGCAAAAATGGGATATGTTCATTGGGTATGTTAGTTGGGAAACCAGGCTGCTGACCAATAGCAGAGAGCAGTTCATTTAACGTTCCATATACCGGGTTCATCATATCTCCAATGGGGATATCAATCATTCTGCCTCCACCTGCACGGGAATACCTGGCTTCAAGACTGACTGAAGGCAGGAACATCCCACGCACCTGGTTCAAAGCTTGTTTGCTTTGTTCGAAAGTCAGTGTTTGTTGTTTTAAGGCTAAATTATTTTCCATGCCTTGCTGAACGTAATTTTCCAAAATATTTTGCCGGGCAAATACCATTGAGACAGAAATAAGCAAAAAACCTAATGTTAAATATATTTTCATTTTGTTCACCATAACTTATTGTTTTAGATGATTAGTACCCCTATTCAGCAACATAAATAGTTCGGAGTACATCGCCTTTATGCGATGCGCAATCCATGAAGGTCTTCCTTACTGTAAAAATATAAATATTAATTGATCCGCTTGTGGAGATTGCACTCCAACTCTTTATCATTTTATTTATTATTTTTGAAGCGAATATTCAATCATTTCAAAACCATAATCAATGAGTTCGTTCATGTCCAATCCATGATCATCTTGCAAATGTTCGCCTTTTGTTGAAATAAGTTGAATTAATCCCGTCGAATGACCCCATAGTACAGTAGCAGCTTTTACAGGATCAACATCGGAACGGATTGATCCGTCTTTGATACCCAATTCAATTGCTTCAATGAGAATGTAAAGCGCGTCATGACCCTGCATGTCACATTTTGCAGCCATTGACTGTTCAGTATAAAGATTCATTTCATGAAATTCAAAATACATCAAAGCAGTGAAATAATCAGGATATTCTTTGTAAAACCGGAAGTATGCGCTGCCAATTGCCCGGGCTTTTTCCAACCCGGTTTTTTGTTTTTTACTTGCTTCAAGGAACAGACCATATAATATTTCCATGCCGCGTAAATTGATTGCCAGGTAAAGGTCTTCTTTATTTTTAAAATAGAGGTAAAGCGTGCCTTTACTCAATTCTGCTTCTTCTGCGACATCGTCCATTGTTGCCAAAACTCTGCCTTTGGTAAAAAAGACCTTTTCTGCTGCGTTTATAATTTCATTTCGGCGGCGTTCTTTCTCGCGTTCCTTACGTTCTGTGATTCCCATTTTACACTCTGTAAATTGATTGACAACTATTAATTTATTAGATTCTTGTTTATAAAATGACTGCCAGTCATTTTATTAGACGCATTATAATAAAAAAGTTTCAAAAAAGCAAGTGTTTTTTATTTAAAAAATTGAACTCCAGTGAACCGTTACAAACATGTAGATGTTCTACAAAAATGACCAATGTCATTACAGAAAAATTGAATCTAAAATTTAAATTGACATTATAATTAATTTTTTCTATATTAAAATACAATTAAATAAAAGGTGATATTGTTATGAAAAATAACAAATTGACATTTGGATATGACAAAGAGGTAGATGTTTTGTATATTTCTTTGGGGAAACCGAAAAAGGGGATGCAATATTTAGAGCTAAACAATAATCAAATTTTAAGGGTGGATCCAAAAACTAAAGAAATTGTTGGGATTACTCTTATTGATTTTTCAAAACATTTTTCAGGTGACCATTATTTTAACAAAATCCCGGTAAACGCTTCGTTTATACCTGATGAAAAAATTGCTCACTTGGTTGAAAAACAAATGCAGAGTGCATAAAATCAAAAAGATTGGATGAACAATTTTAACTCATATTGTTTGCTTGCTAATAAACTATCATCAAAAATTGCCTCGTATCAATAGAATGCTCCTGTTTCACCGAATTCATTTTACCTTATTGGAGAAAATTTAGTGACAAAATACATCATACTTTTTTTTATTGTACTATTGATTTTTATCCTCCAATGTGCAGTTCCTCCCCCACTTAGGGAAAGACCACGTTTTGAAGAACGATTTAAACCACCCGCAAGGGAAATTCCCGAAGTGCAAATCGGAATCGCTGAAGGACTGGAATCCATACAATTGGAAGTTGATGGCAAAATAGAGATTTTTGACAGGCGTAGTGTTGTAGCAAAAAAAGTTGCCCGGGAACAGCAATGGACTGTAAGAATTGAAAAAACAAAACCTGCCCGCATCAAATATCGTCTTCGATATAAGGAAGTTCACGATAAAAATGTAGCGGACAAAATTTTTGAGAAGCTTTTAGCCCAGGATTTGCCCGTGCTTGTTGAGCGGATCAAAACAAAACAATTCAGGAATAATAAATTGGATTGGTTCTCTTCCTATTCAATATTTCTTGAACCGAAGTTTGAAACAGAAAAAGATGCTTATGACTATCAATGGCGGATCCGGGACAAGATAAAAGCGATTGCTTTACCATTCA
>JADHVV010000241.1 GCA_016783825.1 Candidatus Zhuqueibacterota bacterium
AGAGCGCACTGTTTCAATACCAGTTTGCTGTTACCTATTTTCCTTTTTTATCGTCAGATTTAGTTTATAATAAAATAATTAACACCGATCAAAATTTCCAGCAATTAGAATATCGGCTGTTAGCATTTAACAGGGTGCTGGATTTTTTCCCGGACGACTATGTTTGGAATGGCTGGGCTTTGTATGAAATTGCAAAAACATTAACAGCTCGCGGCGACATCGAGCTTGCAAAAACGTATTTTTATGAAATATTGGCTCAATTTGTTAGTAATACGGAATTGACAACAAAGACGAAAATCCGGTTAATTGAGATAGAAGCCGGCAGGGAAAAAATAAGAGACAGTGTAGATAGCTTGCGTTCAATTATCAAAGAATCAAACCGATATCAAAACATTCAGGCAGAGGCGCAATTGTTTATCGGCGAATTTTTCTATTTGCACAAGCAATATCACAATGCGATCAACGAATTGGAAAAAGTAGTTTCGGATTTTAAGGATCAGCGTGAAAGGTGTGCTGCGGCTCAATTGTTGATCGGGGACATCTACTCAAAGTTCGGGCAAACTTTGGATGTTATAAATTCATACTTAAAAATTTTAAAAAATTTCCCGGAACAGGAAACATGGATTGTTTTGGCGCTTGAAAGGATAATGGATTTAAGCAGAAAAAGCGATAACCTTGAAACGATTTCTGATTTCCGAAATATTGTTTCAAAGTATGGAGAATATGGCAGGGTCGCTGCTTATGCCCAGTTAAGTTTGGGCAAGTTATTTTATGAACAAAGGGATTTGGACGCGGCTATTGCTGAATATGAGAATGTCATTAAGAATTTTTCGGATCAGGGAGAAGAGTCCGCACGGGCAGAATTAGCCCTGGCAAAAATTTACTCCGAACGAAAAGAAGACATGAAAGCATTTCAATATTTTAGAAATGTTGTAGAAAACTATGGAACCGTTCAGGGCGGAAAATATGTTGTTGAAGCAAAAGAGCTGCTGGTTGAAACTTACATAAAGTCCGGAAACAGGCTGTTAAGTGATGGCGAATTAAATGCTGCTTATCTTCGTTTTCGCTCCGCAATTGAGATTATCCCCCGTCAAATTGATGCGCACAGAAACATGATTGCAGCAATGTACATGTCAGGCAGGATCGATGAGGCAATTCAATGGTATGAAAACATTTTGCTCAATTTACCGGATGATGAAATATTATTGTACATGCTCGGTCTTTGTTATTCATACAAAGCCACCGAAAAGAGCGACAGAACAGGCAATATCGCTGATCTTGATTTGCTGACAATGAAAAAATCCAATTCTTACATTGAATTTGCATTATCAAAAAACTACCGCATTATCCAGGGATATTTGACTTTAAGCTATAATTATGAATTCATTGAAAAATACGAAAGCCTGAAAAGAAATCAAAAAAAGAATATTTTTACAAGCTTTCTGTCGATGGTCGTGGCGCCGATTAAGTCGGTTTATTATATGATCACTTTTCAACGGGAGCCAACGCCCGAGCAGTGGTTCGAATTGGCGATCGATGCGCTTACCTCAGCAATAACCCTGAACAATGAAAACGAAAATCCATTGTTAGAGAGTGAGTTAGCGCTAAACCTGGCAAATAATTACTATAACCTGGGTGAGTTTGGATTTGAGCGGGCCTACTATTATTATCATAAAAAACTTGAGTTTGATTCTACTTTCTCTTCGCAGCGGAGCAAAGCGGAAATTTTTAAAAAGATGGGACATTGCGGGTTTGTTACCGATGATTTCAAAAACGGGCCAAAATATCTTAAAAAAGCAAAACGCCTCTATAAAGACTTTGGCGATGATAAAAATTGGTTGGTTACTTTGAAAATGTTGGCGTTATTATATCAATCCGCCGGGGAATATGATGAGTCTGTTGAGTATTTTAAACAAGCGGCAAATTATGATAAAAGGAAGAAACGATATCAGGATTTGGAAATAGATTACCGAAGTATCGCTTATAATTATCAATTATTAAATGATGAAGAAGAAGCCATTAAATACGGGCAAAAAGCGCTGCGCTTGATAAAGGATGGTAAAGTAAAAACAGTAAAACCACAGGCAAACTGGATTAAAATTGGAATATTGGGTGTTGAATTTCCGGTATGGAAATTAGGTCAAATTGGCGCGGGAGCATCAACAGCGGCTGAAGGATTTACAACGGATGAAGAGACCGCGTTAATTTATTCAATAATCGGTCAATCAAATTTAAGTCAAAAATCAGTTAAAGAAGCGATTTACTATCTCGAAAAAAAGAAAGAAATATTTAAAAAACGAAAGGATAAAGTTGCCGAAGCGATATTTCTGAATAACATTGGTTATCTGTATTATCTTGATTTCAATTATGGCAGCGCCTGGGAATATTATGAAAAATCATACAGGATATGCCTGAAAGAGAAAAATGTTCCCGGCATGTTAATTAATATTATCAACATTGGCAGTCTTGGCGTTTTGATAAACAAATTAGATCAATTGCCGCAAAACTTCTCGGAAAACATAAAGGATAAATTGTTAACAAGCGAGCTTGACTTCAACGATTTAAGCCGTAAGTATTTACACAAAGGATTAGCCCTGTTTGAAAAGCAGGTGGGTTTTGCCCGGGAAGAGGCGCAATTGTATTCGCTGCTCGGAAGCTTATATTTTTGGGGCAGTATTTCTACCCCCGATTCTGTGGCGGCAAACCAGTATGAATTGATCGGCTCTCAACTTGACCGGTTTGATTTGTTGTTTGTGGCTGATAGTTGCTATCAAAAAGCGCTTCAAATATGCAGGGGTAAAAGGTTTTTTAACGAAGAAAAACATGTGCTCAAACAAATTGGTAATTTATCTTATATCCTCGGCGACTTGGATGATGCCCTGGACAAGTTTTTTGACGCAAGACAAATTGCAGTAAACCGGAATGATATGACAACGATCTGGCAGACAGATTTCTTGATTGGCAAGATATTAAGCGGTTATGACCAATACCCAAATATAAGACGTTCGAACAGGGGGGCAAGCTATTATTTGAACGAAGCCATTACCACTTTAGAGCAGAGCACCCATCAATTGGAAGTTTTTCGAATTTCACCGTTTTATCAAAGCCAGGTGAGGCTGTTATATGAAACCGCAATTGAACATTCAATGTCAAACAACAGCAATTTGAACGCGCTAAGATTGACGGAACAATATCGCGGGAAACAATATTTGGATCTGATAAGCAGCCATAAGTTAGAATTAAAAAAAGAACGCCATAAACTTTTTCTCGGCAATGCAAGATTTCTAAAGAATGAAATTACTCGCTTGGATAAAAAGATCAGGCATGAAAAAGAAAAAGATGGTGAAGTTGAAAAGAACCTGCCTCTATGGATCAAACAAAAAAAGAATTACGAAACTGAATATGAAGAACTGTTGGATGATTTGACAAAGGAAGACCCGGAGCTTGAATCATTCATTGTTTCCGAACCGGTAACGACTATCAATGTACAAGAAATACTTTCCGACGAATCGTTGGTGATCAATTATTTTTTTTGCGGCGGCGCCCTTAATATCTGGACGATTACCGCGGATAGCATAAATTTTTACCCGGCAGCGATAAAACAAAAGGATTTGGAAAAGGATATTAATACTTTCATTTCTGATATTAAAGAGAATGGGGCTTATGAAAAGTCAGGCGCAAATATTTGGGATACAATAATTCGTCCAATAGCCAACCGTATCGATTCCTTTGAAACAATTATTATACTCCCCGATGGGGCACTTAACTCACTCCCCTTCAATTACTTGCTGAATTTTTCCTGGAATGGAAACGGTTTCAATCGGGAAAAAGATGTTGTGCTTTCCCCCGGTTTATCAAGCTATTATTACAGCTACCTAAAAAGAAAAATCAAAAAACCAAAGCTATTGTGGGCATCATCAGAAAACAACCCAGATATTTTCGATCTCGGCTATGATGGCGAGAATTTAACGGACAGGCTAAATCTGCGCAAAACTCAACCGGATGAATTCTTTGACATATTAACGGATGCTGATTTGATATTTCTTGACATGAATTTTAATGAAAAGAGCAACGATCCGTTGCTATCTGAAATCAGCTTAAAGAATACAAACAATATTAACTTGAAAGTAAAAGACCTTTATAAATTGGATTTGTTATCTTCGCTGATGGTTGTGAATAGCGCCGGGCAGACCAATTCTTTATCAAACAAAATGCTGCAACGAGCATTGATGTACACGGGTTGCCCCAGTTTGATTATGAGCGATTCAAGAGTAACGGATTTTGCTTTTTGGGAATATTTTTTTGACGCCCTGTTGGATTACCCTGTGGCGCAGGCAGTTACAAAGGCACAAAAAAGGATGGCTGAAGTGGGTAAACTGCCGGCGGAATATGTTTTTTTTCAGGTTGTTGGATTTGAAGGAATGGACGAACGTCAGGAGACAAAATTTGCCATTGAGAGATTTGAATCAAAGGTTGCGCTTGGCAATCAATATTATGATGACAAGGATTGGCAGAGAGCTGTAATTAGTTATGAGCAAGCGCTGGTCATGGCAAAAAAACAGGATGCGAGCGAGGCGATAGATTATTTATACCAGCTCATTTTAGAGTGTTCCGCCAATGGCAGGTTTTGGGACAAAGCAGTTGAGTACCAGCTTGAAATAGTGGAGAGCGCAAAAACAGAAAACGATGTTCAAAAAATCGCCGAAGGCTACAAATACCTGGTGTACTTTTATACGGAAAACAAAAATTTTGATTTGGCGCTTGATTATCAAAATAAATACTTGGAGTTAGCACAAAGCTATAATTTACCGGAGGAAGTTGCCGGCTCGTATCGACGTTTGGGTCTGGTTTATGAACAGGATGGAGAGTTTGAAAAAGCTGTTGAATATTTTTCAAAAGCGATAACGGTCTATCGGGAGTTGGGAGATAGCTTGCAGGTAGCTGATTGTTTAAAAGATCGCGGCAGAATTTATTTGCTCAAGTTTGATAACTATTCAAAGGCGATTTATGACCAGGAAAAAGCCCTGCAAATTTTTACAAAAGTTAATGCCTCGGAAAAATCTTTGGAGCTTTTGCAAAACCTTGGCTTAAGTCATGAATTTCTTGCAAATTACCAATTTGCGCTAAAATATCAACTTGAAGCAGATTCGCTGGCAAATAAATTGGGGAAAAAACAATGGATTGGACTTTCAAAACAGTATTTGGCAAACGTTTATTGGAAAATGGGAAATTATGAAAGTGCGCTGCGTTTCCAGAAACAGGCGCTGAAATTATTTGAAGAAATGAACAATCAAAAATTTCAAGCAGTTGGATTGTCAACACAGGGTTTGATATTATTGAGTTTGGGAAATGCCCGTGATGCGTTGGAACTGGAGAGCCAGGCATTAGAAATAACCCAGCAATTGAAAGACTCTCTTGACATGGCAACCATTCATAAAAATATTTGCGCGATATATCGTTCGCAGCAACAATGGGACAAGGCATTGAGTCACATAGAATTAGCAAAACAAATTGATGAGAAGATCGGCTCACGGCGGGGACTGGGGTATGATTTAAGGGACATGGGGATCATCAAGTTTCAAAAAGGGGAAAAAGAAGAGGCGTTTGATTTTTTTCGAAAAGGTCTGGAAAGCAGCCGGGAAATTTTTGACGCTCGAAATATGCTGCAATGCCTTTACCAAATAGGGAAAACGCACAGCGCTTTAAATAATTATAACGCTGCGGTTGATACGCTGGAATTATCAGTTCAGCTATCACAAAAATTATACATTCCCGAAGTTGAATGGCGCGCTTTGAGAATGCTGGC
>JADHVV010000242.1 GCA_016783825.1 Candidatus Zhuqueibacterota bacterium
TTTCAGATGTGGTATAGTGATTATTATTCAGGTAATCACTGGTGTATTGGATATGCCGAATCAACCGACGGTATAGAGTGGGATAAATACGAAGATAATCCTGTTTTTGATGTTGGTAGTATTGCCACCTGGGAAGGTTTTGGCGTTATGTTGCCCATGATACTTTTTGATGGAACAAATTATAAAATGTGGTATACTGGATATAATACTATTGGTGGAACCAAATACGGAATTGGTTATGCAACGTCAAAAGCAGGGACATCTGTTTCGGTCTTCAGCGAAGAGAAAGGAAAAAATCCTGATAAGTACCGACTTTTTCAAAATTACCCCAATCCTTTTAATACGAGTTGTACGATTGAATGGCGGTTACCGGAAACAGCAATAATATCTTTGGATATTTATGATATTAATGGTCGTTTCATCGAAAATCTTTATGAAGGAAATACAGGGCCGGGATATTATCGGATCAGTTGGGATGCCCGGAATTATTCGTCAGGATTTTATTTTCTTAAATTTAATACAAACAAATTTAATAAAACCATTAAGCTTACATTAATAAAATAAGGAAAGTTTTCCGCTTTTGCTACTCTTTCATTTTCCCCCCAAATCGTTCCTTGATTTGTCACATTCTTATCATCGAATCAGGGAACGATTTTTTTATTTTTATGAACATAACCTGAATTATTCACAGTCTGTATTTCCATAAAAGATAAGGTAAACTGTACAGGCATAAACAAAAATTAAAACAGGAATAATCTTATCAATTACAATTAGTTAAACATAATTGAAATTTGAAACTCCATTTTTGTCTTTTATTCCTTCATGTATGAATAATTCAGGTTATCCCGCTACCCTGTATCGTCACATTATATAAATATGGAAAATACAGACGATGCTTTAAAAATATGATGCCTGTACAGTTACCTTTTAATATAAGGACATACAGACTGTGAATAATGCGGGATAAAGAAAAAACTCATTTCGTACTATTGATTTCCCTTGTTAATTCAAATATCAAGACCAAATAATCCTTCCTAAAATAAATTATTTTTTACTTGATTATTATCCGAATGTTGATATATTTCAAGAGATGAAAAAAACCAAATGAGATTTTAATCCAATGAATAAAACTAAAAAATCACTCTTTGTGGAATCCCACAATAAAGGAGGTAATATCTACCAACAGCTTTTCGAAATCGGAAAACGTCTATTAACAGAATCCGAAGTGGATAAAATGCTCTCATCTGCCATAGATAGCGCTATTCAGATTTCAGGGGCAGAGCGAGGGATGATTATCTTGTTTGATGATAAGGGTGAAAAAATTTTTCAAACGGCAAGGAAACTGAATAGTGAAAATTTACATGATCCTGAATTCGAGATCAGTCAATCGATTATAAATACGGTTATCGCCGAACACAAAGCAATTTGTATTGAAAATGCATTGGAAACTTCTAAATATAAAAAGAAGAAGAGTGTTGAAAAACTGAAATTGCTGTCAGTAATTTGTCTGCCATTGTTGCACGGAAATAAATTGTTTGGTGTAGTTTATCTTGACAATCGTACCTTTACAGGAATTTTTCAGCCTGAAACCTGCCGATTTGTAAAAGAGTTTACTAACTTCATTTCGCTGGCAGCTTACCAGGCGTTGGAACGAAAAAAATTACAAAATCAAAAAAATGAGCTGGAAGAGGAACTACGCGGCAAATACAAGTTTGAATCCATTATCGGTCACCATCCGAAAATGGTGGAAATCTTAAAGCTTGTATCCCAGGTGGCGGATACAGATGCCACGGTTCTTATTCAAGGAGAAACCGGCACCGGCAAGGAGCTAATTGCCCAGGCGCTTCATTACAACAGTTCAAGAAAAGATAAGCCATTTGTGCCGGTAAATTGTGGAGCGATTCCGGAGCATCTTTTAGAATCAGAACTTTTTGGACATGTTCGCGGTGCATTTACCGGCGCAATAAAAGATAAAGCCGGCTGGTTCGAATCTGCCAATGGCGGAACAATTTTTCTCGATGAAATTAACGATATGAGTCCGGCGCTGCAAGTCAGGCTTTTGCGTGTTTTACAGACAGGAGAATATTCCCGTGTGGGCAGCACAGAGATTTGTTACTGCGATGTCCGCGTTGTTTCAGCCTCGAGTAAAAACTTACAACAGCTTATTAAAACCGGGGATTTTCGTGAAGAGGTTTATTATCGTTTGAATGTTGTGGAAATTGAGCTGCCACCATTGAGAGATCGAACTAGCGACATTCCCCTCCTGGCGCGTTTTTATCTCAAAGAGTTTACCAAACAAGCTGGAAAGAAAAAATTGTCTCTATCTGTAAATGCTGAATCGTTGCTTTTAAGTTATAACTATCCGGGCAACATTCGTGAGTTAGTCAATATTATTCAGCGCACAGTAATACTTGCCGAAGAGGACTTGGTGGATGTGTCGCATCTTCCTGCCTCAATTTTTCAAAATCAAATTTCTACTAAAACTGACTGTAAAACCGAAACTTTCCAAATAGCTAAACAAAGAGTTTTGGAAGACTTTGAAAAGGAGTTTATAATTAATACTTTGAAAATTTCCAATGGAAATATTACACAGGCAGCTAAAATGTCAGGAATGAATGTAAAAAATTTTTTTGTTAAGATGAAGAAGTATGGGATAAAACCAGGATTTTATAAACAGAAAAATAGTTAATCTAAATTTAGTTCATCGATTCTGAGTAACCGGTGACCTTCAAATACAGAAAGTATTTCAATGGTATCTTTTTTTATCTTATATACCAATCGATATTTTTTTATAATCATCTCTCAAATCTCCGGATTTGCTATTTCCGGAACAGCACGACCTATGTCAGGATTTTCTAAGATTAATTCACCACGATTTATCAAATAATTAATAAATTTTTCTGCTCTTGTTGGGCTATCCCGTGCTATGAATTCTTCAATATCTGACAACCGCTCCAGCGCTTCCTTCGACCAAATTATTTTCATTTGGTTTTCCTCTTGGCTCTCCTTTTACGTAATTCATCTTTCAGCTCCTTTGTAGTATAGATATTACCTGATTCCACATCAGCAAGCCCCCTGTTTACCGAATCAATAAACAATTTACGATCAACTAATTTGTCATATTCAAATGGAGATAATAAAACCCCAGCCGGTCGTCCATTTTGAGTAATAATTAAAGTATTACCCATTTCTTTAATATTTTTTAGATATTTAGCTATGCCGGTTTTAAACTCTCCAACTGGCACAATATCACTTGCTACTTTTATTGATTTCATTTTTAACCTCATATTTTAACCTGAATTTGTACCTGAATATAATAATGTTTTTGGTATGTTCCAAGACATTTTTAAAGAAGTTACCCAATATTTAAAAAACAAATATTCTTAACAAGCATTGGCATTTTTACCAATACCATTGGCAAATTTACCAATATTTTAAGGAAAAATTTACCACATCTTATTAATTTGACAAATAACGTTATTAATTAATAAACAGCCCGTTAGGAGTTATTCCTGACGGGTTTTCTTTTTTGGTCTGAAAATTGAATAGTAAATTTTTGTCTGCATTTTAATAACAGATTATTTGTTTAATCTAATTCACGTAGGATTCTTGATCCTACGAACATTAATAATTAAAACTAGTGGAAACGCAACGAAAACTATTATAAATAATAAGATTGTGATAGTTCTTTTAACTATATTTTTTGGTTTAAGCACAGAAATTGATTATGAATCAGGGGATGATATTTTTATTGAATATATGCTATATTATTAATTATTTAAATAACTTCAAAAAAACAGGAGGTAGAAAAATGTCAGCGAAAACAGCTGTAATAATGTTTATCGTATTTATTATTTCTACAGTTATGTTTACAAATAACGCTATAAGCCAAATTGTATGGGATAAATATGAAGACAATCCTGTGTTAACAGAAGGCGCTCCAGGGGCGTGGGATGAAAATTTCATTCACAGATCATCTGTTGTATTTGATGGCACCGCGTTTCGTATGTGGTATGTGGGTCTTGATCATAACGATTATTATTCTATTGGTTATGCTTACTCTACCGATGGTATTAATTGGACTAAATATGCGGGGAACCCGGTACTTTCTGCAAGTGGCGTCGATAGCTGGGATAAAGACGCCGTGGATTTTGCTTGCGTGCTACATGACGGAACTATTTTCCACATGTGGTACACCGGGTATAATAATAGTATTGCAGAGACTAGCGTTGGATATGCAACATCTACAAATGGCATAGATTGGCAAAAATACGCAGGTAATCCTGTCCTATCTCCGTCACCTCAAAGTTGGGAAGAATCTATAGTTAGGTGGCCTAAAGTGATTAAGATTGAGTCCACCTATCATCTTTGGTATACGGGCGGAACAAAGAATGCTACAGGTTATGCGACCTCCCAAGATGGCATCACATGGAACAAACATGAAGGAAATCCGGTGATAAGTTTAGGACATGATTTAATGCCATGTCAAATTATTTTTCAGGATAAATTTTTTAAAATGTGGTATGTTCGACTCACTTATTCTGGAACAGATATAGAGTTAGCAATATCTACTGATGGAATTAATTGGACTATGTCTGCTGCGAATCCTGTTTTAGAACATGGCAAGCAAGGAACCTGGGATGAATTTAGGATTAGTGATTGCGCAATCATAACTGATGATACTACGTTTAAAATGTGGTATAGTGGTAACGATTCATACCTAAATAGTGGAATTGGGTATGCAACAAGCACCCCCAAAACTCATGACGTAAAAGTTACGTCCATATACGATAGTTTGACTGCTGTACCTATTTGCTGTTATATGAATTTTGTACCCAAAGCAAAATTAATGAATATCGGCTTGTCTGATGAAAATAATGTTACGGTCAATTGTCTCATAGATTCCGCCGGACGTGAAATTTATTTTGACACTCAAACCATAGAATCGTTTGAAAAATCTATAGTGGAGTCGAAAGAAATTATGTTCGAACCGTTTAGTTACAAAACATCCGAGCCATTCTGCTATAACATTAAATATTATTCATCTCTTATAAGCGACCAATACGTGAAGAATGACACTATTGCCAGCACTATCTACGTATCCAATAGAATTGATGATTTCGAATTGGGTCTGTATTTGTGGACTCCTGACTCTTGCTGGGTCATAACACATTCTTCTGCCAGTTCTGGTTTAGCGAGTCTTCGCAACACATCAAAATCATTTTATGATAATAATCTTAATAGCTGCATAGAATTTAACTTACCTTTCGATCTTTCACAATTAGAAGTAGCTCATGTGAGCTTTTGGACAAAACATTACATCGAAACTGAAAAAGATTTTGGATATATTGAAGTGAGTACCGATGGAGGTCAAAACTGGATACAACTTGGCGACGCTTTCACAGGAGTTCAGGCCAGTTGGAAAGAAGATTTCCGCTCATTAAATGATTTCTGCGGCACAGGATGTGATGACGTAAAACTTCGCTTCCATTTCGTCAGTGATTCTGTGGCGGGGCATCCTGCGTTGGGTTGGTTTATCGATGATGTTGAAATATATCCGACATCAGCACCTATTACTGCCGTGAATCCGGAAATCAACGAGAATGTGCCAGAGCTTTACACGTTGTCCGACAACTATCCTAATCCATTTAATAATCATACTGCTATTAATTAGTGTCTGTCCGAAAAAGGTATGTTTTGTCATTCCGGCGATTTTTTGTGCCGGAATCTCATGGTTTTATGCACAAGATTCCGGTATTCCGCTGCGCTCCAACCGGAATGACTGCTTTCTCGGACATACACTAA
>JADHVV010000063.1 GCA_016783825.1 Candidatus Zhuqueibacterota bacterium
TGAGCAGGTATTGTAAATTGGAACTTCAAATATAAATAAGAGGCTGATTAACTTATGCGCATAGAGTGAATATTTTTTTGATAAACAATTTTCTCTTTCTAATGAAGAACCTCTGCTGGTGTTTTTTTTGCTATTCTAATCAGCATTCGTAATGCTTCATTTACTGCTTCGTCAGTCGGAAAAGCTTCTGCAACTTCAGGAGACAATAGAACCACATTCGTACCTTCCCGATATCGTTTAGCATATTTTCCCTTTATGCCTCCTTCCATGTTAAAAAAATCATACTCTGAACGAAGTTCATCATTACCTTTTTGATTCTTCATAAAACTTTCTTTCTCTTCATGTTGCTTTGCGTTCACCGATAATACGTATTCTATCTCCCCT
This sequence comes from Candidatus Zhuqueibacterota bacterium, assembly GCA_016783825.1. Taxonomy (GTDB): domain Bacteria; phylum Zhuqueibacterota; class Zhuqueibacteria; order Thermofontimicrobiales; family Thermofontimicrobiaceae; genus Nigeripontimicrobium. The sequence continues at coordinate 385 of JADHVV010000063.1, forward strand.
ATTCGTGTGAGTATAATTAGTAATCTACCTCTGTTTGATGATCCAATAGTGAGATATCTATTTTCCCCTATTGAGTGATCCAGATCCGGAAAAGTTGTGGATAATGTGTCCTTGAATATGGCAGCTGATTCTCCGAAAGAAACACCGTGTTTCTTAAAGTTATTTGTTGCCTTTTTTGGATCCCATTCAAACTTCATAAGCAAGCATGTTATTGAATTTGTCTATTTAAGTTACAAAACAATTAAGTGAAAATCAACTTAATTTTTAGGTTTAGATCCACAAATGTTGCTCTGAAGCGACTGCAACTGCTTGTACAGTTACCTTATTTTTATTTTGGAAATAAACTGCTACTTTTCAATTTCAGACCACCTTAATCCAAACCTTCCTTCTTCTCGGCCCATCAAACTCACAAAAGAAAACAGACTGCCACGTGCCAAGCTTTGCCCGCCCGGATTCCACGATAACAGAAATTGAACAACCCACCAGGCTCGATTTGATGTGTGCCGCAGAATTTCCTTCCCCATGTGAGTAACCATCATTAAACGGGATCACTTTGTTCATTTCCATCAAAAAATCGGAAACAACACAGGGATCAGCATTTTCGTTTATGGTAACGGCTGCTGTTGTATGGGGAACAAAAACATTACACATTCCATCTTTCACGCCACTTTCGTTTATTGCTTTTTGCACTAAGTGGTCTATGTTCACAAATTCTGTTCTGGAGTTTGTTGCTACCGGGTGTTCATAGGTTTTTTTCATTTTGTAAGTACCTTTCTATTTTGCCTGGATTATTTATTAAATTAACTGTCACAACGCAAAGGCTGAGGCGAAGGCTAAGGCGAAGCAAGGTAATAGATTAAAGGATTAAGGATTTTTTTCCTTCGCCTTCGCCTCAGCCTTTGCACTAAAGTATTAAAACCTGCACTTTCGTGCGCTAAGTTTTCCTCTTTTTCTTTTTTGCCGCCGGAAATAAAATGTTATTTAAAATCAACCGGTAACCCGGAGAATTTTGGTGCAAAGAAAGCTGCGTTTTTGGATCACCGACATAATGCCTGTAATCTTCCGGATCGTGCCCGCCATAGAAAGTGAACGTGCCCCGGCCAAGATTTCCGTGCAAATACTTCGCCTGTTCTGTGCCTTCCGATTCTGCCATGATCACCACCGGTTTTTTAATAAATCTTTTCTTAAACCCGGTCGTTTGCCCCATGAAACCTTTAACAACTGAAACATGACACTGGGTAAGCATCGTAGGAACCGGGTCGTATTTAGCTGAAAAATCAAACAATGTAAAATAGTCAGATTCCTCACGCCTTAAAAGCGGTGTGTTGCTGGGAGGAATGTCAATATCCGAAAATTCATAAACCATGGGATCGGTGATTAAATTGAAATTTTGAAAAGCCATACTCAAAGAAAAATCTAATCTATTCTGATAATCCGCTTCAATGGGATCGCCATCAAAAACAACATCACAAATGTCTGTTTTAGCTGCTGCTAATGCAATGTCGATGGTGTCGGTTCCCGAGCACATGGAAAATAAAAAGCCGCCTTTTAACACGTAATCTTTTATCACTTTAGCAACTGCCAATTTCATCCGTGAGACTTTTTTAAATCCCAATTCCGTTGCCAGGGTTTCATTCATTTTCACAGTCTCAATATACCAGGGCGCGTTGCGATAGCTGCGGTAAAATTTGCCATACTGACCGGTAAAGTCTTCATGATGGAGATGCAGCCAGTCATATTTGTCCAATTCTCCAGCTAAAACTTCTTTGTCCCATAATTTTTCGTAAGGGATCTCTGCATATTCCAGAGCCAATACAACGGCATCGTCCCACTTCGTTTCCCTGGGCGATTGATAAACCGCCACAACAGGCGCTTTTTCCATTAGAACAACATCCATGTTATTCTCTTCAATCGTCGCATAAATTTGTGCCGCCTTTGACCCGGAGATTTTTGCATAAGAAACGCCCCTGATTCTGCACTGGCGCTCAAGCCCGCTATCATAATCCATTAAAAACGACCCGCCCCGGTAATTCAACAACCATTCAACATTGACGCCCTGTTCCAATGTCCAATACGCTACGCCATAGGCTTTGAGGTGGTCTGTTTGTTTGAGGTCCATAGGGATGAGGATTTTTTGGGAAAATGAGTTTGATGAAATTAATAAAGTTACAAACAATATAACCATTTTTATTCTGTATATTTGCATTTTTCCTCTATCGATTATTATTAATACAACATAAAATTTATTGTAACTATGCAAGTATCACAAACATGTTTTATTAGACGTATTAACCCAGTTATGTGATAATTGTTTAAATTCCTCGAACTGATCCTGCCAATCGTGAAGCGTTGCAGGATCAAAATCAGCGCCGTTTGGCCATACCAGGGTATGTACCTCAGGATCAATTTGTACCTGGTTAAATAAAGCCAGGTCATTTAAAGGGCCATATATTGTACCTTTAAGGATTGGTTTAAAATTTATTTTCTGAGTCGTTTTGTCATCAAATCCTACCTGCAGCATAAATGGCGCTAATATTTCAAATGAAGTTACACGGTAAATTGCATGAACCATCAAATGCTCCCTGACTCAGATTGTGTGTAAACCAATAATTTCGGATAATTAGAATTTTAGAACATAGCCAGAAAATTTTTATATTAGCAGAATGATTGATAGCAGAATAATTTCCTTTAACAACTCAAGCGCCGAAATTATAAAAAGTTAGTAATTGAATATTTTAATCTGCTGTCACCGATGTCAACCTGGATGTTGATTGTATACTACTTTTCCATTTTTTAATATTCTGCTAAAAATTATTCTGCTATTTTAATAATGACTCGAACTCAAAGAATAAATCGTTAAAACAACAGCCATATTCTTCAATAAAACAAATGATTACAGCTTTTGTGCTTTTCACCCAAATTCTGAAATTTTGGGATTGCACCCGTATTAGATTTCGTGACTTTCATGCTTTATAACAACCTTTTGAAAAATCGTATTATTTGGAACGATCACTGTCTCTTCGTCACTGTTTTTTAATATGATATAAAATAAAGTCATATCAACAACAACACCGGAAATGGAGTTGTCACCATCTTTAATTGTAATTTTATCATCAATCTTAAATGGAACGGTTGAAAACAATAAAAAAGCCGAAAATATATTACTCAATAATGACCATGTCGCAAAAAAGCCAATTCCGATGACACCCAAAATACTTGTTAACAGCACCCAAATATTTGTGAATTCTATTCCCCAGACAAAAAATATAACCGCCATCAGCAAAAGCAATATGCTGACAAATGATAGTTTTTGGATTAACAGTTGACGCGCCCTGGCTATTTTCCTTTTCCTGGAAAAATTGGCAATGAAAAGTTAATTCAGCTTATGCGCCAAAACACTCAAAACAATTATAACAATTGTAAAAATAATTTGGTGTTTATATTCGTTTATCATTTCTAAATGATTCTTTTTGAAATATTAATAAAAGTAATTAATCATGCGAAACTAAAAATACTCCCACAGAAGCGAACTCCCACAGAAATGAAATTTGAAATCTTTTTCCGTGACAGTTCTCCTTCGGCGAACCTGTCCGCCGTTTGTTTGGCCGATCAATCAATAGTAGAAATCCGCCGAGGAAGATTCTATTTCTTTGGGAGAAATAAATAATTTTTAAAGTTTTGGTAACTATTCGAGCATGGGTACAATGTCATTCTGAGGGAGCTTGCGACCGAAGAATCTCTCCAATTATAATAGAATTTTTTATACTATGAGATTCTTCACTTCCCGACATCACCAATCCCTTCCCTCGTTCAGAATGACATCAAACCAATAATATAGTATCTGAACAGTTACAAGTTTTGATCAGTTGAATATTTGAAAAAAATCACAAAACACTCTTCTCAATCTCCCGTATCTTTTTCCTCACCTCCTCCAAATAAACACTATCAGGATAGTTAGTCAAAACCAACTCATAAGCTTGCAATGCGCTTTCGCTATTTTGCAATCCCTGGTGGTAAACATCACCGATATTTTTTTGAGCGACATCAGCATAAACGCTGGTTGGAAAATTCAAAATCAAATGCCGGAACATTTTAATTGACTCGTCATAATTCTTCAAATAAAAACACAGCTCACCAATTTTTAAATAAGCGTCATCTAATAACTCCTTCGTGCTATCTTGCTGAGCAATCTCTTTGTAAATTGAAAGCGCTGAATCATTTTTCTTTTGTTCCAGGTACAAATCCGCCGAGGCGAATTTCTTTAAGATATTTTGTGATTCTTTATTTTCATCGATTAACATGGAAAGTTCCAGCGCATCATTCACATACACCCCCGCCTGGTCAGTTGTGATATTAATTGGATCGTTTACAATTTTCTCAAATGTTTCATTTGCAGAATCAAACTCACCTTGCCAATAAGATATTTTTCCCAATTTGAACAGCGCTTTCATTTTTAAATGGATACTTGCTGATTTTTGACGGGAGACCTGCTTATACCAGTCCGCCGCTTTAGCCAATGTATTTCGTATGAGATAACAATCACCAATACGAAAAATTGCCTGAATGTTCTGTTTGCCGGCAGGTCGCATTTGTGTTACTTTTTTAAACGATTCTTCTGCCGCATCCGGATCAGAAAAATTTTTAAGTTGTATCTCGCCAATTCTGAACAAGCTATTCTTTGCATGTGGCGTATTTTTATGGTCAACTATAATTTGATTGTAGATTTCAATTGCGCTCTCAAATTGACTTAATTTTTCGTACGCCAAACCAATGCCATATTTAGAATTGGGCACAAAGGAGGAATTTGGATAACGAGTCAAAACGAGTTGGTATGCCTGAATAGCATATTCGTAAGCGCCATCATTAAATGCGTTTTGGGCAAACCGGAAAAGCTCGATGCCAACTTTATTTTTTTCTTTTTTTGAACGGGTCATGATATACTGGTCAATCGTGGCATATTCTTCAAGCGCGGCGCGGTAATTTGAACTTCTGATATAAAATGCTGCCAGGACATTTCTCAATTCTACCGGGCTGTTCTTTTGCCTGATTTTTGAGCGTATAATTTCTTCAATCTCTGCTGCGGTTTCCGGGTCACTTGCAAATGACGTTATGCTGTGTTCAACAAAATTATATTGATTTGGATAATATTTGAGATATTCCAGGTAAGACAAAACAGCATTTTTATAATCCCGGCGCGAGCGATACACGTTAGCCATATCTATTAAAAAAAGACTTTTATTGTTAAGTTTCTCCTGTCCTTTTTTATAAAGCGCCAGCGCTTCATCATAAAGAAAATTTCTGGTCATTGCTGAAGCCACGATTTGAAACGTTGAAGGATTCCTTTTGCTATCCCCTATCATTTTTTTCCAAAACAGGATTGCTTTTTCTTTTTCTCCTTTTTTAAAATAGAGATCGCCCAGGTCAACCTTAATGAGTGGGGAAGAATTACCTTGAAGCATTTTGTTAATTGTTTCTTCAGCAAGATCAAATCTTTGCAAATTGATATGGTTGTTTTTAACACCCCGGTAATAATTTATATTCGAAGGAAAGTCCTCCCACAACCGCGAATATATATCAAGCGCCCTGGAAAACTGGGCTCGCTGCTCATAACTTCGCGCCAGGTTTAGCATTTGATTCAATTGCTGGTGTTTCATTTTTTGTTTCTTTTGTTCCACTTTTTTTTGTCCAAAAACAGCGGAAACCAGAAATAATAAAATTATCAAAATCCAAATTTTTCTATTCAGTTGTTTCATTTTCCATCGACTCTTTCATTAGCGCTTCAAAATACTTTTTAATTAGTTCCTGGTAATCTTTTGAATATCCTTCCTTCAGCGCCTTCAACAGGTCCCGTTGAATGCGAATATTTTTCTCTCCTAAATTTGTCGGCAACTGACCGGGACTCAAAGCCGGGTAATACTTGCCTGTTTCCGCTCGTCTCTTTCTGCTGTAATCCTGTTTTCTGGCTGACTTTTGCGCATCGAGCAATCTTTGTAAAATCCGCTGCTGCCTGTTAATTGTTCTTCTGCTCACATTGCGCTTTTGCAAATCTTTAGCAACATCCCCCATGTCCTTACCGATTTGATCCAGCCTGCCTAAAATATCCGACCGCTCTCCGTATTCCTTTTGAAGCTGCTCCATGGCTTTTCTCAACGCCGCCTGTTCAGCTGCTAACCGAGCCATTGCTGCCTGCTGTCCCATTGTCATCGGTTGCGATCCCGGGTTTAAATTCATCGTTTGCTGATTTATTCCCTGTTGCTTTCCCGCCATCTGTGATAACTTTTCCAAATATTCTTCCAAGCCAGCCGCAGAACTTGCATTGGCGAGCTCTTTCATGGCAGACCGGAGTTGCTTTAGCGTTTCATTTAAACTCACCATGGCTTTTTGCTGACTGCGGGTTGTCTTTGCCATGTTTCGTCCTTCAAATTGCGTAAGCGCATTTTTCATATTTTGAAGCGACTGCCCCATCGATCTCATCATTTGCGCGGAAACAAAAAAAGTCTTGTTGGAAAGCTCACCCATCACATTTGCGTTCCTGTTCAGCGCGCTCGCCAGGTTCTGCTGTGTGTCTGCCCTGTTTGTGAGCAGTGGGCTGTTGCTGTTCAATTTTTTAGATTGATTTAATAAGCTCTCTTGTTTTTTCGATAGTGTTAATATATTATTTGACAGCCGTTTCAGTTCCGCCATCACTTCCTGTTTCTGTTTTTCGATCAAATCCTTTTTTGCCTGGCTGAGCATGTCCATCATCATCGAGAGAGATGACTTGGCTGATTTTCCGCATTGTTGAGCGGACTGCATGTTCCCGGATTTCATTTGCGAAATTGATTCTTTCATTTTTTCCAACAACCCGCTTTGCTTCATTTTTTCAAGCATCTGTTCCAGCATATCTTCCGGCATGTTGGAAAATTCGGTCATGTCGTCTTTTAACTGTTCCGTCTCTTTCAGCGCGTCTTCTGTTTTGTTCTTTGTTTCTGCCTGGTTCTCACACAAGCCATCTTTTTGATTTTTTGATAATTCCTTTTTTAGTTGTTCATTGATGTCTGTTTGTTCCTGAAGAAGTTTTTCTGCTTTTTTAACCAACTCATCCAATTTCTGTTCAATTTGCAACCGTTTAAGTATGTTGAGCGTTTTCTCTATATTTTTTAAAAATTCTTCCTGGGCAAAATTCAATTGCTCAATCGCTTGCTTCATTAGTTGTTCGTCTATTTTTTCTGCTGCCTGCTGCAATTTTTTGATGGCTTCTTTTAATTCATCCGTCATTACTTCATCCAATAACTTTTGCAGCTCACTGTATTTTTGAAGCGTCTCCAGACTTAACAGGTCATTCTTCTCCATTCTTTCAACCATTTGTTCCAATTGTTCCTGGATTTCTTCAAGCGATTTCTCCAACTGCTTTTGATTTTCCAGAACATTTTCAACCTGCTTTTTTTCTTCCCATTTTAATTCAGGATTCTGTTTTAATTCTTCAGCCAGTTTTTCTATATTTTCCTTTAGCTCTTTGCTCTTCTCATATAAGCCTTCAAAACTTTCGGAAGTCTGTTCTTGCTCTGCGTCCACCTCTGCAAAAATTTCTTCTAATGTAGGAAAGCGGGCAGAGTAAATTTGGCTCTTTGAACTTTTGGGGCCTGACACATTATCGTTATCAAAAATTTCAGCATAATAGCGAACAATGTCGCCTGCGAAAAGATCGAGCGTTGTTAAATCCCAGAGATAATCAAAATTGATTTTTTCAGCGCCTGCTATTTCAGCCGGCAAGGAAATGAATTTTAATGTTGTGTCTGTAAACGGCGTGTCCATTTTAATTATTTTATAGCCTAACCGAAGAGAAAAAAATCCAAAATCGTCTTCCGCCTCAATCGTTAGCGGCAGCAGCAAATCTTCTGTCAGGTCAACATCCTGTCCGGGGGAGGTTATAAAAGCGCTTGGATAAATATCCTCAATAAGTGTGATACGATAAACAATGGGATCCCTGTTTTCAAAATCTTCTTCATCCAATAATTTAAGAAAATAGCTGCCACCCTCATTAATTTTAAAACTACCGGCTGCTGACTCCAGCGTTACGTTTAGCGGAACTTCTTTTTTATCATTCAAAATCAAAGTTGCCCGGGATAGTTTTTTATTTGAAAGCAAATCTATTTCAGCATACGATCCTTTCAGACAACTCATGTCGCCGATGTTTTCTTCCAAAAACTCAACTCCTTTACGGACATAATTTGGCGGTGAAATACGAACCTGTAAATTCTTTACAATGGGCAACTCAACAACAGAAAGCGTGTATTTCCCGGAAGTAATTTCCCTGGCGCTTAGAAAATATTCCGTTGTATCCTGGATGTGTTCGATAATAAATTTGAACTCGTTTTTTTGGTTTGCTTCGAGAGCATGTGTCAAATGATATTCATTATTTATTTCCTTTAAGTGCAAATCAAGCTTTTTGATTTTCCCCCCTTGAACGCGAGCGGATATTTCAACCGGCTCATTCTTTAATACCTGTTTATGCCCCGGAGCAACCTGTATCGTCATCCCGGGATATTCATTGAATTCTGTAAAAGGATTAAATAGACGAAATTGTGCGTTCTGAAAGCTCTCTCCAACTCCAAAAACTAATAATAAATAAAAAACAAATACTGCCAGCCAAAGCCTCCCATAACGAAAAACAGCCTCGGATTTTATGGATTCTAGAAAATTTATTTTTATGGTTTGTTCATGGATACTGTTTACGGATTCATCAATCAGATCATCGGAAAAACCATGCGGATTCGATTTCTTTATTTTATAAACCTGGATCGCATTGGAAAGTTTATCTTCAATGGAGGGAAAGTGATCCCCAATAATTTTACCAATTTTTTCATCCGCGGGATACTTTTTTTTGAACAAAACATAAACTGGTTTTGCAACTTTCAGAATTAAAATTGATAAAATAGTTCCAGCCAGCAAGGTTACTATTACAGTCCTGGTTGTTGAATCGAAATGAATAAAGGCTTCCAGTGATGCAGCAATTATAAATAATAGCAAGACAATCGCCAGGGACAAAAATAATCCGCTAAACAAAAAAACCCGTTTCTGTTTTTTTCTGACCGCATCTACACGATCTAATAAGGAGTTAAATTTTTTTTCTGTATTTTTCATTTTTTAATGCGTTAGTCTATTTGCATTTTAACCGCGAATTTCGCTAATTACGCCAATTTCATTTCGCGAAATTCGCGTAATTGGCGGTTTTCTTTTAGGATTGTACTATGGCTACGGGGTTAACGAAACTAATTTGATAAAACATAAACAATAATATTAGCTCCCATTTTTAATGCCCGGAGCCGCACCGGTTGCGGGTCTTTATGAACTTCAGGATCTGCCCAGCCGTCAGAAATGTTTGTGTTGTAAGAATAAAAAACAACCATTCGTCCTTCATGAAATAAAGCAAAACCTTGTGGTGGGCCTCCGTCGTGTTCATGAATTTTCGGCAAGCCATTATTAAAAGAAAAATGACAACGATAAATTGCATGATTAAAAGGTAACTCCACAAGTTCTTTGTCAGGAAAAACCTTTTTCATCGCAGCTCTAAAAAATTTGTCCATACCATAGTCATCATCTGCCAGCAGAAATCCACCTTTGGTTAAGTAAGTTCTCAACCGTTCCGCTTCTTCCTCTGAAAAGGATATTTTCCCGTGCCCTGTCATAAACAGGATTGGAAAAGAAAAAAGCTCCTGATCCATAATTTCTACTTTTTTCTCATCCGCCGCCGTTTGCATTGTCGTTTCTCTCTGAATGAATTGTAACAGGTTTGGGATCGCAGTGGCATCGTTGTACCAATCGCCTCCGCCCTGGTATTTTACGCGGGCGATGGTTAGCAGGCTTTTTCTTTCAGCGCTTTGGGGAAAACCTTTTGCTATGCACAAAAACATTATTACTAATATGACGTTAAATAGGTTGGTTCTATTCATAATAACTTATACTTTTTTAAATGGGTGCAACAAAAATAGAAACCAACGGATGGTATTTTGACAATATTACATTTGATATAAAATAAATATCATCCGCAAAAAGCGGTGTAATTTACATTCAAACAAATTTTGTAACTATTCAGCCAATTCTTGAATGACTGTCATTCTGAACGAGAGCTGGGATTTGGGATGGTGGGAAGTGAAGAATCTCCCGTATACTAGAAAAATGTATCATAATTGTCGAGATTCTTCGGTCGCAAGCTCCCTCAGAATGACATTTTTAAACTAACTGAATAGTTACCAAATTTTTATTTTATCCGTTGGGTTGTATCTATCCGTTGGATTTTTTCGTTGCAAAATTTTGATTATATTTCCAAAACAAATCAGCCCTCCAGCGAATGCCAAAGGGCTTTGTATAAAAATTAAAAAAAAATCGATTGTTGACATCTTGCTACTTTTCAGAATCTGCCATCTTAATATCAACGTAAACATCTTTTTTTATCTCTTCGAGCCATTTTTGAAATTCTTTTTGGCGTTTTATGTTAAGCGCCCAGGCTTCTATTTTATCCCAATCTTTTTCAACTTCAATTGCTCTTGCTTCTTCTCGAGCGTTTAATTTTAAGATGTGCCAGCCGAATTTTGTCTTAAATGGTTGTGATACTTCGCCAACTTCCAATCCCTCAATGGCATTTTTAAATTCCTGTTCCTGCAGATTTTCTAACTCCAGAAGCCCAAGATGTCCTCCCTGCTCTTTAGTTGTTTCATCGTCAGATTGTTCTTTTGCAATCTCAGCAAAATCTGCATCAGACTCGTCAAGTAATTTTCGCACATCGTGTATTTTCTTCACGGTTGTTGTCTCATCATCTGTATTGGGTTGCAATAAAATTAATAAATGTCGCACATTAATTTTATCCCCTTTTCTGTCGATACACTGGATGATATGAAAACCAAATCGTGTTTTAACTATGTCGGAAAATTCTCCCGGCTGCAACAAAAACGCCACCTCTTCAAACTCCGGAACAAAATCCCCCCGTTGAATAAATCCCAATTCTCCGCCCCTGGATTTGCTCCCCGGATCTTCCGAATATAAAGAGCACAGCGATATAAAATCTTCACCATTTTTTTGTCTTTCTAATAATGCTTCTGCTTTTTCTCTCGCTTGTTTTTCAGATTGGTCACCCGCTTTTATGGTAAGCAAAATGTGGCTCACGTCCACGGTCTCTTTTAAATCGGGCAGGCTGTCTTTCATGGTGTTATAAAATTGTTCAACTTCACGCCTTGCTATCTTTATCTGCATGAATTTAGTATTTCGTAACGTCTCAACTTTTAAATTTTTTCTCACATCTTCACGAAAATTCCTTTTTATCTTTTTTATCGATTCTCCAAGTTCTTTCTCTAATTTTTCTTCTGAACCGACACGCTGTACCATTTGCGCGATCTGTTCTTCCAGGACATTGTCAACCTGGCGTTCTTCAACCAAAATGCTGTCCTCTTCGGCGCGCGCTAACAAAATTTTTTGATTGATTAAATTCTGCAGCGTTTCACCCTGAATTTGATTAAACTTCTCCATATCCTTTCTTGGATCAACTCCCATTTGGTAAGCTAAATTAAGCGTAAACTGGGCTAATTCTGATTGCAAAATTATTTCATCTTCTACCACAGCAACCACTTTGTCTAAAACCTCTTGCGCGCTTAACTGTGGGGCAACCTGGGTAGATAGAATAAATACTAAAATAATTATTTTTTTTAACATGTTAACTTCTCCGAAAATTATTGAGTTTGTTTATAAATTAGATCAACCGGGGCAGCGGTTGAATCTTTATAAAAGTCCTTTAAAATATTTTCATTGGTTTTGACTCTTATTTTATTTCTTAAATCAATCAGTAAATTTTTATATTGTTGTGATTTTTGGTTGGAAGCTAATCGATTCACAATATCACTTTCTACTTCATCTAATTCTTTATAACTACCTTTGGTCCTTTTCTCCAAAATTTTAAAAATATGGTATCCAAAACCTGATTGAATTGGCGCTGTTAAACTCCCCTTCCGGTATTGAAATACTCTGCGGGCAAGTTCCGGGACAATATCATTTCTTGAGAAAAAATCCAATTCGATTCTTTTTTGATCGGCATAGTCAAGAGAAACTTCTTTTGCTACTTCAATAAAATCTTCCCCATCTGCGATTCGTCGATGAGCAACATTTGCTTCGGCTTTTGTAGCAACCAAAATGTGAAGCACCTTGATCTCATCGCTGCCTATAAGAAAGTTTTCTTTATTCTCTTCGTAATATTTATGAATGTCGTCTTCGGCAACATCAACATCTTCATCCAGTATGCGGCTCAAATACTTTCTTACTAACAACTCTTTTTTAGCCTTTTCTAACTCATATCTAAAATCCTGGCCAAGATCCATTCCCAATTTCAATGCATTCTGATAAATCAGTTCGGTGTCGATCCATTGTTGAACATAACTATTAATCTGGTCTTTTGTTACTATCGGTTGAAGTGCGGCGGGTATCTCCTTGTTCAACATATCCAGGGTCAATTCACTACTGCCAATTGATACGATTACCTTTTTTTCATCTACCTTGGGTGTTGTACAACTACTGATAAAAAAAATCAGTATTAAAAAAACTAAATGATTTCTTCTCATTTTATCTCTTTTTATTTAATTTAGTCAAGCTTTACTAAACCTTTTTTTCCATACAATGTAATGTATCATAATTTTTTAACATCATCTAAATGTGGTGAACTTTAAGTACTTCAAACTTTAGCTCACTTTAGACTCTGCGCTTTAGTAATGCTATTGTACCATTTTAATATCGCTGCCATAAACACCTTTACATGCCTTTTCCACATTTTTCTCATAGACAGCAATATTGATCTTTTCGCGCAGTCCGCTTAGCCATTCTTTTTCTCTTTCAGATATCAACATTCTTTTTAATCTTGATGAAGCAAGTTTTTTTGATTCTTCAAAAGTCTTTAACGTTTCAGGTTTTTCGCTCAAAACTTTTATTACGCTGTATGTCCTTCCTATTTTAACCGGGTCTGATATGCCGCCTATTTCGGTATTAAACGCGGGCTTGCCCAGTCCGGCTCTTCCCTTGGAAACAAAACCGATGTTCCCTTTATTTTTGCTGAGCGATTTTTTCTCATTATATTTGTTAAATAAAGAAGTGAAATTACGTCCCTTGCTCGCTGCTGAAGCGACCACTTCTGCTGTTGTTTTATCGTTAAGACCAATTTCCTGGACTTCACGCATAGGTGGATGTTTATAATCATCCCGGTGTTCATTAAAATATTTTTCTATGTCTTCGTCGGTAATGGAAACTTTTTTTGTCACCTGAAGTTGATAAATATTCTTTTCCATCAAACTCTCCAGGTTCTCTTTGACCCGTTTTTTCACATCTTTTTCATTTATAATATTCTTCTTTTCCACCTCATGTTCCAAAATCACTATCGGGATAATTCGTTGATCCAGAAAAGAGCGAACCTGTTCTTTTGTGGTTAACCTGGGCAGACGCTGCGGTGGAATCTTTTTGAGCTCTTCCAATATATAATTAATTTTTATTTCTGAGAAACTAAAATCGACTAAAATTTTTTGCTTATCAGCGTCTGAAAAATTCTCCAAAGGATTAGCTCTTGCCGGTCTTTTTTGTAAACTATCCGGGGAAACGGATTGGGCAGTTTTTGGGGAAGTAAATCGTTCAAAAAACAAATCAATTGCTTCATCGTTATATTTCATTTTGTACTTGCTTTTTAACCCGTCCAAATATTCATAATAAGCTTTTTCAATGTCTTTTGCAAATAATCTAAACATACTTTGTTTGATTTTTTCTTTTTCTTTCTCATACGGTGGAACCGGGTGTTTCTTGATATTGGTTACTTTAATAATATAATACCCATCCGGCATTTCGATCGGCTCTGAAATATCTCCTTCATCCATCGAAAACGCTGCTTTATACATTGCATTCTCTGAGCTGCGTGCGCCCCACTTCAAAAATCCTTTTATACCGCCTTTATTTCCTGTCCTTTTATCATCAGACATTGTTTTGGCAACATCGGCAAAATTTTCTCCGTCTTTTAACCTGGCTACTATTTTTTCTGCTTTCTCCTTAATTTCTACCTGGTTTGAGTCGTTTTTGTTTACCTTCAAAACAATTTGCCTGATCTTTACTTCTTTACTCGCTTTTTTATAAAAATCTTTTATCATTGATTCCGGGATAAATTTTTCCACAACTTCCCTGTCAACCAAATGACGGAACATAACACCCTTTATACGCTCATTTATGGTTTCATGAATTTTTTCATCTTTATCCAAATCATGTTGATAAGCATCGATGATCTTTAATTTTTTATCGATCATACGATTTAAAAATTCCATTTTATCTTCTAAACTTGCTATTTGAATCTGTTTGGTTTTTTTCCCTTTTGCAAAGGCTACTTCAAATTCCTGCACGGAAATTCTTCTGCCTCCGACCCTGGCAATTGTTTTTTGCCTGTTGTCAGAACAGTTTATAATGAAAAAGATTGAGTAAATAATAATTGATAATAATAGAATTTTGTTTTTCGTTGAAATCATTTTTTCCTCCGATTAGGTCGCTAAAAGTTACTTGTGTTTATTTGAATTTCTTTATATTAGAAGCGATAGTTAATATCAGTAAAAGCCGAATGCTTATAATAGCTTCACCTTCTCTCTTAACCATTCCACTAAATTGTCAAAGCGAAAAGCATTCAACTCAAATAGCTTTATAAAGTAGGCATATGCTTCGTCATTATCACAGTCTATATAATATCCATTTAGCCTTAAAAATGTATCTGTAGCGAAAAAAGCCATACGTTTATTCCCATCCACAAAAGGATGATTCATTGCCAAACTTTCCATGAATGCGGCGGATTCTTCAATAATATCTTTATAGTAGCCCGATTGTGGACGCATTAATGCCGACTCTAAAGCGCCTTTATCTATTAAACCAGGAGACCCACCAAATTCTTCGATTAGCTTATAGTGCATAGCGAATAACTCGTCTATCGTGAGAAAGTCCCTCATTTTGCCAGCAACTCTCCCAATCGTCGGTTTTTTTCTATACTCGCATTTAAATGTTTCATCACGTCCTGACGAGGTCTTGGAACACGTATATCAAATGGCAGCCCTTTGTATTCTTCAATCAAACTATAGAAAACATTAATTGCATCTGAATGATTCATTCCCAAACGCTTTAAGATTTTTGAAACATTCTCTTTTTTATGAGGCTCCATTGAAGCCCTTACGGTTGTTGATTTTGCCATTATTGAGATCCTTTATAATTGAATTCTTTTTATTATAACTATGTTATGGCTATTAATCAACCAAAATCTTATTTAACTTCATTTCATTTTATACTAATTGTTAATTTCTAAATCATGTAAAGTTATTAATTTTCTTTATAAAAATCAATGATATTATCTCAGCCAATATATTATAACAAATTTTTCAAGAAATTTTTACCGTATTCAAAAATCTTTTTTTCTGATGATGGAATATCCAAGCTCACGCCAAAGCCCTTTTTTCTATCCTGAATAAAATGAAACTTACCTTCTGTTTTATCTATTATCGAACTTACTTTCTTTTCTATAAGTTCCCCATTGTTTGTGGTCGTTATCTTTTCTGAAAAATATGCCGTTAAATTATTTTTACTAACTTTAATTTGTTTAAAATCTAACTGTCTTCCTAATAATTTTAATTCAATTAGAAGGAACAAATTTTCTACCGGCTCTGGCGGAGTGCCAAATCGATCTTTGAGTTCATCCCTCACCCCTGTTATTTTAGTGATCTCTGTCTCGTTTGCCAGGCGGCGGTAAATATCCACCTTTAACTCCGGCTGATCTATGTATTCATCCGGCAAAAATGCATCTTCATTTATCTCCACTTTTACATCATCATTTTCCTGGTTTTCAGGGATTGGTTTTCCTTCCTTTTCCAGTTTTAATTCATAAGCAGCTTCTTCAATAATTTTTGAATAAAGTTCATATCCCAAAGCCACAATGTGCCCGCTCTGCTCAGCTCCTAAAATATTGCCCGCGCCCCGTATCTCAAGATCTCTCATTGCCACGTTAAAACCGGAACCCAGGTCGCTAAACTCTTCAATAATTCTTAATCGTTTTAAGGCGTTTCTCTTTAAGCTTGAAACAGGCGGGATAAGTAAATAGGCATAAGCTGTTTGGTTGGATCTTCCCACCCGGCCTCTTAATTGATAAAGTTGAGAAAGCCCAAACCGATCTGCCCGGTTGATGATCAGCGTATTTACATTAGGAATATCCAATCCGGATTCAATGATCATGGTTGACACAAGACATTGATATTTATTATGGGCAAAATCCCACATCACTTTCTCTAATTGACGTTCATCCATTTGTCCATGGGCAATGGCAAAACTTATCTCCGGGATGTGCTTTCTTAAATTATTTGTTATTGATTCGATTGTTTGCACGCGATTGTGCACAAAAAACACCTGCCCGCCCCTGTCAATCTCTTTAAGGATCGCCATTCTAACTAAATCCAAACTAAAGGGCGTAACTTCTGTTATAATCGGGTGGCGATCCCGCGGCGGCGTTGCAATCATTGACATGTCCCTGACCCCCAACAATGCCATGTTTAAAGTCCTGGGAATTGGCGTCGCAGACATACTTAACACATCAACATTCAGATACTTCTTTTTTAAATTCTCCTTTTTAGCGACGCCAAACCGGTGCTCTTCGTCGATTATTAACAAGCCCAAATTCTTAAAATTCACATCTTTAGAAAGCATTCTGTGTGTGCCAATAACGATATCTATTTGTCCTGATTTTAATTTCTCAACTACATTCATTTGCTCGGATCGGGTTCTGAACCGGGACAACAAATCGACCACAGCCGGATATTGTCGCAATCTTTCCCGAATTAAATTATAATGCTGCAGCGCAAGTATTGTTGTCGGTACCAACACAACCACCTGCTTTCCATCATTAACAGCCTTAAATGCCGCCCGTATTGCCACTTCAGTTTTACCATACCCGACATCACCACAGATGAGCCGATCCATTGGCAAATCAGATTCCATGTCCTCTTTTATTTCCAGGGTTGCTTTAACCTGGTCAGGTGTATCATCATATTCAAAGGATGCTTCCAGTTCCTTTTGCCACAAAGTATCCGTTGAAAAACCAAAGCCCTTATTGTTTTTTCGCTGCGCATACAAAGCGGTTAATTCTTTGGCAAGATCCTTTATGTGCTTTTTGGTTCGTTTCTTTAGCCTGTCCCAATTCTTATTGCCCAACTTGCTTAAAGCCGGGACAAATCCTTCCTTTGCCGAATATTTCTGTATTCGATCCATTCTTTCCAGGGGCACATACAACAAATCTCCATCCCGGTAAATTAAACTCAAACATTCCCGCTCATGCCCCTGAACGGTAATTTTTTTCAAACCCGCGTACTCCCCAATTCCCTTATCAACATGAACGACAAAATCACCAATGCTTAACGAATTCAATTGTTGAATTGTTAATCCACCGCGAACCTTTTTTCTTCTCCTCCACCTGATGGGACGACCGTAAAAATGATTATCCGTGAACAAGACCAGCCCTGCATCCTGAAAAACAAATCCTTGATTGAGTCCGAATTTTGCGAACTGAATTTTGTCAATATCGATTTCCGAATCCAAAAACAGTTCTTCCATGCGCTGAATTTGTTCATTGCTTTCGCAGAGGAAATATATTAGGTTAGACTTGCTAATTGATGATTTTTGCTTAAAATAATAATCAATTTTTTTTCTCAACAAAGGAAAGCTGCCCTTAAACGAATCCTGCGGTTGACTGGTAAAGTCGATATACTCATTTTGCCTTGAACTTTGAAACGAATCATGGTGGATAGTTGTCAACCCAGAGAGTTTTTCCTGAATGTCTTCCCAGCGTAAGAAATGATTTTCCTGCGGCGTTTCACTTCTATCAGGCGAAGATTTATCTTGAAGCATTTTGCGGGATAAAAAAAAGTCTTCAATCTCTTTGTGTATTATTTCTGTTTCATCAAGAAATACAACAGCATTTTGATCAAAGTATTCCAGCAGTGATACAAACGTTGTACCTTCCTGCTCGTCTTTTTCTTCAATGTTTTGGGGATAAATGGTTATTTGATTTACATTTTTAATAGAGCGTTGAGTCGTCGGATCAAAAATCCGAATCGATTCGATTTTATTTTCAAAAAATTCTACCCTGAAAGGATTATCACTTGAATATGGAAAAACATCTATAATACCACCACGGACGCTCATTTCACCCCAGTCTTCAACAACCTGTTCTCTTTCGAAACCGAGGATAGAAAGACGCTCCTTCAAATTTTCAAAATTATATTCCGACCAGGCTTTTAAGGACAATCTTTCTTTTTTAACAAACTTTGGCTGGGGAAATTTATGAACGATATTTTTGGCAGGAACAACAACAGCAACATTTCTCTTTTCTACAAGCTTCTCCAAAGCGGACAGAAGCTGACTTTTTTTGTTTGATTCATAAACAACCTCACTATTAGCCAACTCCCGTATTTTTGGAAAAAAAGCCACCTGCTCATGCCCCAAAATTGTTTCCAAATCTTCTTTGACAATCTCTTCCTGTTCATCATCGCCCGTTACGTAAACGACCGGCGAATTCGTTTTTTCAATCAACAATGATAAAAAAAGAGCTTTCAATGAACCGGAAAGTCCTTTAATAAATATCCTCTTTTCCGATTCAATTTGCCGAAATACTTCTTTTACTAACCCCGAATCGGATATTCTATTTTTAATTTTTGAAATGCTCATATATTTGTTTGAATATGTTATCTTTACAGAAAACTATCTTTGAATTATTAACTTCCTTTGTAACATCCGCGTTCAAATAGAAAGTCAAAACCATTTCGGGCAATCCGTCCGCTATATTTTTGGGCGGAAACAATTGATTTAAAAAGATAACTAAACAAGTACGAATAAATTATCTCGACAGTCAAAAGTAGTAAAATTAAAAACTCCCCATTGTTGGTTCTTTTTAATGGTTTTGCCCCAAATCGTTTTGCCAATTCTTTTTGTAATAGAAGAATAGTCCCAAAGTCTTTACTTCAACGCTCCCTTCACAAATCCATCAGCCTTCTTTAGTCTTCGTTGCGCCTCATCCGGATCAACATTTTTCAAAATCATAACAATGGCGGTTTTCACATGTCCATCAGCCTCTTTCAACACACCAGCTGCTGTATCGTAATCAACGCCTGTAACCATAACGACTGTGCGCTTTGATCGTTCCTCAAGCTTTTTTGAAGTCATTAGCAGATCAACCATCATATTATTGTAAACCTTTCCCAGGCGAATCATGGCTGTTGTTGTCAGCATATTTAAAACCAACTTCTCTGCTGTTCCCGATTTCATCCTGGTCGATCCCATGACAACCTCAGGCCCAACAACGGGACATATCGCGACATCCACATCAAGCTCTAACTGCTCCCGATCCGTACAGGTAATGTAAATCGTTTTAGCGCCCACCTCTTTTGCCTTTTCGATGGCGCCAACAACATAAGGGGTGATCCGGCTGGCGGTAAGCCCGCAGGCGACATCCTTATTGGTAAAATTCAATTTCATTAAATCCTTGCCCCCGACTTCCTTTTTATCTTCAGCACCTTCCTGGGCGCGCGTTAAAGCAGCATAGCCCCCGGCAATTATTCCCTGCACCAATTCCGGGTCAGCCCCAAAGGTAGGTGGAATTTCAGAAGCATCTAACACACCAAGTCGCCCGCTTGTGCCGGCGCCAATATAAATTAACCTGCCACCATTTTTAATAGCATTCACCACAATCTCAACCGCCTTTGCTATATATGGAATCTCTTTCTCCACAGCAACAGGAACTGTTTTATCCTGACTATTAATAACGTGTAATACCTGCTCAATGGGCATATCGTCAATGCCATGTGATTCAGGATTCTGCTTTTCCGTAACTAAAGTTTTCAGCTTGTCATACAGGCTTAACTCCATCTTCATTAATCTCCATTTTTATTGTACAATAACCAGTGAACGATTTTTTTCTTTTTCGACCAACCGCTCATCCATTGTTAACAATTCAATTTTTTTATTTTTATATTTCACCTTAAAACCATTTATTTCCGAAGTTACATCGCCACCTTTCCAGGCGATAAAAGATGATTGCGGTTTCATCACAGGCAACACCCAGGCATAAACCATTTCCAATTTTCCAACTGCCCGATTGAAGACAAAATCAAAACTTCTTTGATATTCTTCTTTATCAGCAAACGACTCACACCTCTCGCCAAACACGGAAACATTTTTCAAGCTCAGCTGCTCCACCACTTGCCTTAAAAACAACACCTTCATTCTCTTTGATTCAACCAAAAAGAAATTTATATCCGGGCGCAGCAAGCAAATTGGTATTGAAGGAAACCCAGCGCCACTTCCCACATCAAGTATTTTTACTCCTTGATTTATTTCAATCGCAGGCAACACGGCAACCGACTCCAAAAAATGGCGCTCTACAATTCTCGATTGATCCGCCGTTGAAATCAAGTTCGTTCTCTGGCTCCAGTCCAAAAGCAAATCATAATATTTTTGAAAGTTTGTTATTTGGTTTTTTTCAAACGGTATCCCTGCCGCCGCCAATCTTTTCTCAAGCATTTGCATAAAAGAAAACCATGATTTATTTTTCAAAATGTTTCACGTGAAACAATTTAATTCCCAAACAGTGAGATCGATGCACAATGGGCAAAAAAGCGTTGAATTCAAAAAGAACTCTTAACTGTTAATTTGGTAACAAGGTAATTCGGTTATAAATAAATTGTCACTATAAGATACTCCCAATTACCCAATGAACTAATTACCCAGTTACCTTTTTGTTTCTGGCTTGACCCGGTTGGGAAATAACTTTTACCATCCCGCCCATCAAAACCGTTGCTTCTTTAGCGCAATCAACAATACAGAAATATCTGCCGGGGAAACACCAGCAATTCGAGATGCCTGTCCGATTGACCTGGGCTTAATGCGCTTCAACTTTTCCCTGGACTCATTAGATAGCGAGCCGATTTTATCAAAATCAAAATGGCTTGGGATCAGCTTTTCTTCCATTTTTTTAAACTTAATCACCTGCTCTTGTTGGCGTTTAAAATAACCTTCATATTTTATCTCAATCTCCACCTGCTCGCGCACACTCTCAATTATGTCAGCATCAAGGTCGTTGTTATAAATTGGGTGGACAACAACAGGCCTAAGATGCTCCAACTCAAGCTCCGGGCGCTTTAACAACCGATAGACCGATTCCTTTTCATTTATTGGCGTCCCACCATTTTGCTCCAAAACCGAATTGATTTTGTCGGGAGCTATTTTTTCCTTTTTGAAATCACAAATATATTTATCGATCAACTCTTTCTTCTTTTTTACTTTCGAATAAAAATCAACAGGAACAAGTCCCAATTGATAGCCAAATTCAGACAACCTCAAATCCGCATTATCCTGCCTCAACAGCAGTCGATATTCAGCCAGCGAAGTAAACATCCTGTACGGCTCCTCAATTTCCCTGTTTATTAAATCATCCATCAGCACACCGATATAAGCTTGAGAACGATCCAAAACAAACGCCGGCTCACCTTTCATTTTTAGCACAGCATTAACCGAGGCAACAAACCCCTGCACTGCGGCTTCCTCATATCCTGACGTCCCATTAATCTGTCCGGCAAAATACAGGTTTTCAATTAGTTTCGTTTCCATGGTCGCATACAATTGATTTGGGGGAAAATAATCATATTCTATCGCATAGCCCAACCGGGTAATCTTTGCAGTTTCCAAACCCGGAATTGTGGCTAACGCTTTTTTCTGAATATCCTCAGGCAGGCTGGTTGAAAAACCATTCAAATAATATTCTTTTGTTTTCCTGCCCTCCGGCTCAAGATACAACTGGTGGCCCAGCTTGTCTTGAAAACGATCAATTTTAGTTTCAATTGAAGGACAATAACGGGGGCCAATTCCAACTATTTTTCCGGCAAACAAGGGCGAGCGTTCAAATCCTGATTTTAGTTCACGGTGAGTTTTTTCATTTGTAGATGTCAAATAACACGGTATCTGCTCAATTTCAATTCTTGTCGTTTGAAAAGAAAACGGAGCCGGTTCGGGATCGCCCGGTTGAATTATCATTTTATCAAAGTCAACTGTTTTGCCGTCTATTCTCGGCGGGGTGCCTGTCTTTAACCTGCCCGAAACAAAGCCAAGTTTCTCCAGGTTTTCTGTTAATCCTATTGCTGGGAATTCGCCAGCCCGCCCTGCCGGATAACTATACATTCCGATATGAACCAAGCCATTCAGAAACGTGCCCGCCGTTAATATAGCCGCCCCACCAAAAACATCCGTGCCAATCGCAGTATTAACGCCAACGCATTTACCCTTCTCCACAATCACACCAACAACCATCTCCTGACGTATTTCCAGGTTTTCCTGGTTTTCAAGCGCACTTGTCATCCGTACAGAATATCCCAATTTATCCGCCTGCGCCCTGGGGGACCAAACAGCGGGGCCTTTGGACTTATTCAGCATCCTGAACTGAATGCCCTCTTCATCAATCGCCACACCCATTTCTCCGCCCAGCGCATCCAACTCGCGAACCAGGTGCCCCTTTGCCAATCCACCGATTGCCGGGTTGCAGGACATCTGTGCGATGGTCGAAATGTTCATTGTGAACAACAATGTTTTTGCACCCATGCGCGCCGCAGCCAAAGCAGCCTCAACGCCGGCGTGACCACCACCAACAACGATCACATCATAATTGTCATTTACACTTTTCATGTTAGTTTATACTACTATAATTTCAGTTTTCGAAAACAACCAGGAATGATACTTGATGCTTGATTCTGGATGCTTGCCCCCCCATCCAACATCGAGCATCAAGCATCTTTTCTATTCTATAACAATTTTTATCAACACACCCAACTTGGACGAGCCAGAATTTTTATAATCTGAAATGATAAGTTAATTTCTGATAAATTTTATAACAAGAAAAATCAAGGTCGAGATTTTTCTTGCCCACTGTGCAAGAAATTCACTGTTTAGGTACTAACACCACAAAAGACGCCTCACCCTGACAAGAGCAACCAGGATTGTTTCACGTGAAACATTGTTCATTTTTATAATCGTTCACCACTTATTTTTTATAGATAAAGAAACTAATTCCTAATGCAGCAGAGCCGCAACCAAAGTTGAATATACTTTAAAAGAATTATTTCGCAGAATGATTTATAGCAGAATGATGAAAATCAAAAATTTTAAACGCGGCATAATCCTTGTCAACAGTGTGCTTTCTTTTTTTATTATTTCCGCCAAAAAGACGGCGGACAGGCTGCTGCTAACTATTCTGCTTAATCGTGTACAAAATTTTTGTTAAAATAACAAAGTTTTTGGGAGTAATAGAATAAAGAACAATTAAAAGGTAATTTGGTAACATAGAAATTGGGTAATAACAAATTTATCAATATTATGAATTCCCAATTACCCTATAAACTAATTACCTTATTACCCAATTTACTCATTTCCCAATACAAAATTTTGAAAAAATATTATTTAAAACATCTTCGC
>JADHVV010000064.1 GCA_016783825.1 Candidatus Zhuqueibacterota bacterium
TTGGGTACAATCCTTCGCCTTCAATTTCCACCGGAGCAGAAAGTTCGGTATTCATCCCCCATTGTGCAATGTCGATATGGTGACCTGCCCAATCCGTTAATTGACCGCCGGAATAATCCAGAATCCAGCGAAAATTCCAATGACATCGGGTAGGAGTGTAAGGAACTTTGGGAGCCGGACCTAACCACATGTCATAATCAAATCCTTCAGGAACTGGAGCCGGTTGCGTGCTTCCTTGACGAATACTATTCCCATGAGGCAAGCCAACTTTCACAAGTTTTACCTCGCCGATATAACCATTTCTCACCAGTTCGCAAGCAAATCGAAAATGGCGGTCGGAACGCTGCTGACTACCGGTTTGCCAGACAATGTTGTATTTTTTAACAGCATCAACAATGGCTCGTCCTTCAGAAATTGTATAAGCCAGCGGTTTCTCTGCATAAATGTCGTATCCTTTTCTCGCTGCTGCAACTGCGGCTAAAGCATGCCAGTGATCTGGCAGGGCAATGCAAATGGCATCAATATCCTTTCGAGAGAGAAGCTCACGGAAATCATTATAAGCAGCACAATCCTGGTTTTCATTTTTTCCGTTAACCATATCACGAGCGCGATTACGATGATTCCTGTCCACATCGCAGACAGCAATAACATGGGCATCCTTTTTCTCTAAAAAACCACGTAAGTTGCCTGTGCCCATTCCGCCGACACCAATGAAGCCCATAGTAATTTTTTCGCTGGGGGGGATCGCTCCGGCTTTGCCTAAAACAGATGATGGAATCACATAAGGAAAAGCAACGGCTGCTGCGGTAGATTGGGTAATTCGTTTGATGAAGTTTCGACGGTTAATTTTGTTTTTTTGAGACATTAGATTATATCCTCTTTTATTTTATCTTTATTTCCAAAGCTACGTTAGCCACAATGCCATCCAGAGGTGCATAGATGGGTCTGAAACTCGGATTGGAATACGGTTTGTTTACTACCTGTTCATACTTTGTCTGCCTTACATCAAATATATTTTCAACATTTCCAATAATGGAAAAGTTTTTGAATAGTTTCTGAACCATAAAACCAATCGTCCAATAATCAACGGATTGTGTCATATCGCTTAAATATTGTTTGCCTGTATAAAATGCTTCTAATCCTGTTCTCCAGCTTACTTCATCTTCATAACTTAATGTCATGTTTAATTTATGTTTTGGAGTCAATTCCAAATAGGGATTTGTTTTATCATAATTTTTCTGAACATCAGTATAGGTATAATCAACAAATAACACCAACTCATCCAATGCCACTTTAATATTTGTATCAAATCCTTTGGTTTCCAAAGATAAATTTGCATTTTCATACATTAGAATACCCTTTGCCAATGAATCAGATTGGGGAATAAGCGCATGGTTGATCTTTGTATAAAAAAATGCCTGGTTTAACGAAAACATAAATTCATTCATAAAAAATTTATAACTTAAATCCAGATTCAACCCTTGCGAAGTTTCAGATTTCATATTCGATGAAATAGGGTTGACATTTTTAAATGCTCTTGCTTCAGCATCACTCGTAAATGTAGTCGGCAGTTTATAACCCGGACTATATCCCACTCTGGAAGAAAGCCTATCAGAAAATTTATACAAAACAGAAAAACGCGGCAGAAAGAATGTGCCATATTTATTATTAAAATCAAGACGTGTGCCTGTTTGTAATATAAATTTTTGAGTTATATTCCAATCATCTTGTGCAAAAATGCCCGGTGTATAATAGTCATAATCCAGTGGTTGTGCTGCTTTTGAAATGTTTTTATTTTCATCGAAAGCATCGGAAATAAAATTTAAACCGAGAACGGTATTATGTTTTTTTGTTTTCATCAGGTAGGATAATTCCGAATAGCTCGAAAATTGTTCACCGCTAAAATTGGTATTGGTAACCGAAATATCGCGTTGAAAATTATTGATACTATTTTTGAATGTCAAAACATTACCATTGTTAAATCTCTTTTCAAATTTCAATTGAGTCGTAAGCCTGTTTGATTTACTGTGTTCGACAAAAGTATGAACCGAATCAGGAGCATTTTCTATTGCATAAATATCTCCGCCTTTTCGATTATCAAATGAAGATGAAATGCCCAACATTAAAGTCGCGGATTCATCAAAATAGTAGAATAATTTTGGGTTAAGCGTGGTCTGTTGAAATTCTGGTATGTCAGTAAACCCATCTTTGTTCACATCAAACGCATTTTGGCTGCTCTGGCTGGCAAGAAAAGTTATACCTATTTTATTATTTCGATTGGAGTAGAATGAACTGATATCTCTACCGCGCTTATGCGTCTGATTAACTATTGCATACCATTCCGGAGTTTTGGAAGGTCCTTTGGAAACTAAATTAACAATACCAGCAATGGCGTCACCACCGTAAAACGCAGAGGCTGAACCTTTGATTACTTCGACCTGCAGCAAGTCTAATGGCGGAATTTGTAATAACGAAAGACCAGAAGAAAATCCACTATACAAAGGGAAACCGTCTTTTAATAACTGTGTGTACTTGCCTGGCAAACCCTGAAGGCGAAAACTCACATTTCCTGTGGTGGCTGAAGTTTGCTGAACTTGAATTCCTGAAGTCTCACCCAGTAATTTCGAGATATTTCCTGGTTTTATTCCGATTTCTTCTCTGACTTCTTCTGATCCCAAAACCTCTACACGTATAGGAATATCATCAATTACACCATTAGTTCTTGTAGTGGTCACAAACACTTCCTCGGATTCTATTGCCATCGACTCTAAATAAATTATTTTTGCCTTTTTTGAATATTTTGATGGGAATGATATTTTACATTTTGACAATTTATAACCAATATAAGAAAATGTGATGGTAAACGTGCCGTCAGGAATATTAGTAATTTCTACTTTTCCGTTTGTATCAGTAGTGCCTCCAATTTTAAGAGATTCAATAAAAACATTTGTTCCGATAAGTGGTTCATGGGATTTCTCATCCTTAACTAGAGCTTTAAAGGAATTTTGACTGAATGCAGTTTGCGATATAAAGAGAATTAGTAAAAAAATTATTTTTCTCATTTTAATTTTCCTGCTTTACAAATTAAGTTAATCCTAATACATAATATCCACATGCCTGCGCGATGCGGCTGATTCGAGTATCGCATCACAAATAACCGCGGCTTTATGCCCGTCTTCAAAAGTTGCGCCATAAGGCGCTACGTCTTTATCATTAACAATACAATCCAGCAAATGATTCAGTTCGTGAATGAAGGTATGTTCCCAACCGATCATGTGTCCGTGAGGCCACCAATTTTCCCACCAGGGATGGTATGCTTCACTGACTAAAACATTGTGAAACCCTTGTGTCTCTTTTGGTTCTTCACCAACCCAGAACACATTTAACTCATTCATCCGTTCAAGGTTGAACTGAATGCTTCCTTTCTCACCATTAATCTCGATAACCTCGTAATTTTTTCTACCGCCAGCAAAACGGGTTGCTTCGATGGTGCCAATAGCGCCGTTCTCAAATTCAACAGTAGAAACAAAAGCATCGTCCAATTCTATTTTTATTTTTTTACTGCCATCTGGTGTGGGACGCTCCTCTGTAAATGTTCGGATAACACTGCTAACGCTTTTCATTTCACCGACTAAAAATCTGCCAAGGTCAATAATGTGAGCGCCAAGATCGCCAATGGAGCCAGTCCCTGAAACATTTTTATCCAATCGCCACATAAACGGAGTATTATAATGAGGCATCACCCATTCCTGCAAATAAACTGCCCTGTAATGATAGATCCTTCCCAAAGCACCACTTTCGATGAGATTTCGAGCCTGACGAATAGCTGGCAAAAAACGATAATTATAGGCAACCATATTTTTTACACCTGCTTTGACGACGGCATCAAGCATTTTTTTTGTTTCTTCAGCGCTAATTCCCAGCGGTTTTTCACAGAAAACATGTTTGCCCGCTTCAGCAGCAGCTATGCACGGTACGGCATGAAGGTTATTTGGGCCTCCGTTGTCAAAAAGCTGGACTTGATCGTTTTCCAGCATTTTTCGCCAGTCCGTGTAATAGTTTTGGTACCCGTATCGTTTTGCAGCTTCCGCCACGGCGGATTCAGTTCTGCCGCTAATACCAACTAATTTCGGAATAGCTGTTGGTGGATACATCATATAAGGAATCGTTTTATAGGCATTGGAATGTGCTTTTCCCATGAAGGAATAGCCTAACATACCTACGCCAACTTCCGGAGCTTCGGTTTTTGCTTTTGCTCCAGCCATTGTTGTGAATCCAGTTTCTTTGCTCATAATTACCTCCCAACCTTGATGAATCAGAATAGACGTTTATGTCACGATTTTCTTATAATAGTTCGATTTTGAAAGTGCTTTCAAGGTAAAGGCAGAGGTAAAGGTAAAGAAAAATAGACAGCTTAACCTTTGCCTTTACCTATACCTTATAGTCTTTACGGTGATCACTTTATTTATCACTCGCAAACTGCGCATCAAAATCAATATTTGAAGGAGTGAAATTGTGTTCTTTCACCATTGCTAACGCTTCTTTGGCGCCCCATTCTCTGTCCATTCCGGAATCTTCCCATTCGATTGACAGCGGTCCCGTGTAACCGACTCGATTCAGCGCACGAACGATCTCATCCCAATCCACATCTCCTCTTCCTGGTGAAACAAAATCCCAACCGCGGTTAATATCACCAAAATCCAAATGAGATGATAAAATACTATTTCGTCCGTTAAGATTTATCTTTGAATCCTTTACGTGCATGTGAAAAATTTTATCTCCAAAATCATTGATGAAAAATACGGGATCAACAAACTGGTGTACAAAATGGCTGGGATCGAAATTGAAGCCAAAATTTGGATGATTGTTTATTGCTTTTAGAGCGCGATGTGCGGTAATGATATCATAGGCAATTTCTGTTGGATGTACTTCCAGTGCAAATCTGACGCCTTCTTTTTTAAATACGTCTAAAATTGGCAGCCAACGATCAGCAAAATCTTTGAAACCCGCGTCAACATCCGCTTGAGTTGTCGGTGGAAAGAAATAAAGTTTCGCCCAAATACTGCTGCCTGTAAATCCGTTCACAATATCAACACCAAAAAGTTTTGTTGCTTTTGCTGTATTCTTAACTTCTTCGGCTGCCCGCTGACGTACGCCTTCAGGATCACCATCACCCCAGATTCTGTCCGGCAAAATGGATTTATGGCGGTTATCAATGGGGTCGTCACAGACACACTGTCCCACGAGATGGGTGCTGATCGCAAAACATTTCAATCCATATTTTTCCAACAGGTCTCGTTTTTCTTTCACATAGCTGTCGCTTTCAAGCGCTTTATCAACTTCAAAATGATCGCCCCAACAGGCAAGTTCCAGTCCATCAAATCCCCATTCACTTGTTTTTTGAGCAAGCACTTCTAAAGGCAAATCAGCCCATTGTCCCGTACATAACGTAATTGGTCTTGACATGATGTTCCTCCTGATTATGTTTAATATTTTATGTTGAAGAAATTTGAAAAAAGATATTTATTAAAATATTGAATGGATATATTGGTCAGGTTTGTTTCTGTCATTTTTATAACTGCATCGTTTGAGTAATTAAATGAACAGAAATTATAAGTCTTTAATATAAAATATCCTTGATTCAATGTCAATAGAAAATCTTAAAAAGACAAAAAATTACATTTTTTTCTTTGCATCTTAACAAATTGTTTTTTATTATATATTTAAAAATTCGATTGATTTATCCATTTTATTTTATTAAATTATCGTAACGGTGGTTACAGTAACTGGGGTTGCATAATATGAAGTTTTATAATCGAGAAAATGAGTTAAATATCCTTAAAGATTTATATGGTCAATGTGAAAAAACCGCAAAAATGTCTGTGCTCACAGGGAGAAGGCGCATCGGTAAGACATTGTTATCTCTTGAGTTTTGTCGTGAGTATAAATTCATTTACCTGTTCGTTTCAAAAAAATCAGAACAATTACTTTGTACCGAATACATTGATGAAATAAAGAAAGTATTTAATGTTCCAATTATAGGTCAGGTTAATAATTTCAAAGATGTCTTTGCCTTATTAATGCAATTAGCCCAAGATGAAAAATTTACATTGATTTTAGATGAATTTCAGGAATTTTATAAAATTAATCCTTCCATTTACTCGGACATTCAAAAACTTTGGGATTTGAATAAAAACAAATGTAAAATGAATCTTATAATGATTGGTTCTGTGTATTCGCTGATGCACAAAATATTTCAAAATTCAAAAGAGCCGTTATTTGGCAGGGCAGATCGAATCATTTTTTTAAAACCATTTTCAATAAGTACTATGAGAAATATTCTGCATGATTGCGGAGAAACTGATTTACAAACATTGTTTAACTATTATGTATTTACTGGAGGAATTCCTAAATATGTCGATTTGCTAACTACAAATTCGGCTATAAAATTTGATGGAATAATTGATTTTATCCTTGCTGAAAATTCTCCCCTTATTGATGAAGGAAAAAATTTATTAATTGAAGAATTTGGCAAGGATTATGGAACTTACTTTTCAATTTTAGAGCTTATTTCGGCAGGTAAAACTTCAAGAGTGGAAATTGAGTCAATCATGGAAAAAAATGTTGGTGGCTATCTTGCGCGGCTTGAAAGGGACTATGCACTCATTTCAAAGATTAAACCAATTAATGCGAAGCCTGGTGCACGATTTTTGAAATATCGTGTTATAGACAATTTTTTGAATTTTTGGTTCAGATTCATTTATCGCAATCGCTCGGCTTTAGAGACCGGTAATTTTCTGTATATTAAAGAAATCATCAGACGTGATTATTCAATTTTTTGTGGTACAATACTGGAGAGATTTTTTTATGATATATTTGCAAATACTCAAAAATATAACACGATAGGATCGTATTGGGAAAAAGGATTTCAAAATGAGATTGATCTGGTTGCTGTTAATGATTTAAAGAAAGAACTTGTTCTTGCGGAAATAAAAATGAATAAAGACAAAATCAACATACGTAAATTGAAGAAGAAATCTGTCCGATTAGTTGCTGATTTTCCAGAATATAAAATTAAGTGGTTGGGTTTAAGTCTTGTGGATGCAGAAAAGTATCTCTGAATAGATTAAAAAAATTGTGCAAATAATTATTGTTTTTCAGGAGGCCATCCAAAAATGAATCAAAATAAAATTACCAGGCGTACATTTCTGAAACAAACTTTTTCAGTTGCTGCTACTGTTGCACTCTCTTCATCACTTTTAAACTGTTCAAAAACACAACGTCCTAATATACTCTGGCTTATCTCCGAAGACACGTCTCCCGACATCGGCTGTTACGACAATCCACTTGTGAAAACACCTAATCTGGATAGGTTAGCCAATGAAGGAGTACTTTTTTCAAACGCTTTTGCTACGTGTCCGGTTTGTTCCCCAGCACGGTCAGCTATGATGACTGGAATGTACCAGACAACGATTGGTTCTCACCAGCACCGTACCCATAATAAAAAGCCGTTACCGAAGCCTGTGAAAGTTATAACCGAGTATTTTCGAGATGCTGGATATTTTGTCAGTAATTGCCGGGGGGAAGAATTTGACAAACTTGGCAAAACTGACTGGAATTTCAAAGCTGAAGGAAAAGCATTTGACGGCACAGATTGGAGTCAAAGGAAACCCGGACAGCCGTTTTTCGCTCAAATGAATTTCAGATTGACACATCGCACGTTTGAACGCGATCCTGAAAATCCGATTAATCCAAATCAGGTTGAAATCCCACCTTTTTACCCTGACCATCCAATTACCCGCCGTGATTGGGCTGATTATTTAGAGTCGCTCCAGGTTTTGGATAAGCAGATCGGCAAAGTCTTGCAGCGATTGAAAGATGAAGGTTTGGAAAAAAACACCATTGTTGTATATTGCGGCGATCACGGTCGTCCGCATGTGCGGGGAAAACAATGGCTAT
Organism: Candidatus Zhuqueibacterota bacterium; assembly: GCA_016783825.1. Classification (GTDB taxonomy): domain Bacteria; phylum Zhuqueibacterota; class Zhuqueibacteria; order Thermofontimicrobiales; family Thermofontimicrobiaceae; genus Nigeripontimicrobium. The sequence goes on from JADHVV010000064.1 coordinate 7,960, forward strand.
ATGAAGGCGGAATCCGGGTCCCCTTGATTGCCCGTTGGACAGGACATTTCAAGGCTGGCATCGTTTCGGAAAATCTTGTCAGTTTAATTGATTTAGCGCCGACATTGATGAGCTTGGTTGGCGTTAAACCTCCATCTCACTTACAAGGCAACATTTTTTTAGGGAAAAACAAATCCGAGCGTGATTTCATATTTGCTGCCCGTGATCGCTGTGATGGCACTCCTGATCGCATCCGTTGTGTCCGAACCAACCGTTACAAATACATTCGTAACTTCCATCCTGAATTACCATACACACAATTTAATGGTTACAAAAAACACCAGTACCCGGTGCTTACGCTTTTACAAATTTTACAGAAAAAAGGAAAACTCACTTCCGCTCAAGCTTTATTTATGGCGCCAACACGTCCTGATGAAGAACTTTATGATTTGAAAAACGATCCGTTTGAAATTAACAATCTCGCCAAAGATCCTTCATCAGGAGAAATTTTAGCTGATCTGCGAATTAAATTAGAAGAGTGGATTAAAGAAATCGGCGATAAGGGTGAAATCCCTGAAGAGAAAAAGGATGTTGAATATGAGATAAATTTGATGCAGAAAAATTATCACAAACGAATGAAAAGCAGAGGACTTTCTCCTGATATTTCTGATGAAGATTATTTGAAGTGGTGGGAGGAGAAATTATTTAAGTAGAATTGACATAATTACTCGGATGTCACTCCTGCGAATGCAGGAGTCTCCCTGTTTAATGGAAAATTAGAGTAAAAATTTTATTAATTCATGCAATTAATGACATTATCAGTTGGGTTGATTCTATCAGTTGGATATTTTCGTGCTCAATTTTCCAGAGAGAAAAATATCCAATTTTATATTGATATTCTCGAATAGTGGAAAGATTAAAAAATGCAAAACAATCAAAATATTTCGCGTCGCAAATTTATGCAAACAACTGGATTGGTTGCTGCCAGTACCTTGTTGGCTTTGAATTATAAATGCTCCAGCACGAAAAGCCGACCTAATATTCTCTGGATCACTGCTGAAGACATTAGTCATGACCTGGGCTGTTATGGCGATCCTGTTGCCCAAACACCAAATATCGATAAACTCGCCAGCAAAGGCGTTCGATACACAAATGCTTATTCTGTATCCGGTGTTTGTGCGCCTAGTCGTTCCGCTTTGATTTCTGGAATGTATCCGGTAAGTATTGGCACTCACCACATGCGAACAAAGACTCACGATTTTCCCGGATTACCAAAACCGTATCATGCTGTGGTCCCACCTTATGTAAAAGGATACCCGGAATATTTACGGGCGGCAGGTTATTATTGCACCAATCGTAAAAAGACAGATTACCAAATTGGCAATCCGATTTCAATATGGGATGAATGCAGTAATAAAGCTCACTGGCGGAATAGAGCGCCAGGACAGCCTTTCTTTGCCGTAATTAATTTTAACATCACCCACGAAAGTAAAATCAGAACGCCTCTAAATAAAAAAGCGATTACTGATCCCAGCAAGATAAAAATACCTCCATATTATCCTGATACGCCAATCGTAAGAAATGATTGGGCGCGCTATTACGATAACATCGCTACAATGGATACACAGGTTGGAGAGTTGTTAAAACAACTTGAAGATGATGGATTAGCTGAAAATACGATTGTATTTTTCTACGGTGATCATGGTAGAGGTCTGCCCCGTGCGAAAAGATGGATTTACGATTCGGGAATTAAAGTACCATTGATCATTTGTTTTCCAGACATGCGGAATGCTGGTGTTGTGAACGACAATCTGGTCAGCTTTGTCGATTTTGGACCGACAGTACTTTCAATAGCCGGGGTAAAAGTTCCGGAACATATACAAGGACAACCGTTTTTGGGTAGTCAGAAAAAAGCACCCCGAAAATATATTTATGCAGCAAGAGATAGAATGGATGAACGCTACGATATGATTCGTGCTGTGCGTGATAAGAAATTCAAATATATCCGCAATTTTCAACCTGAAAAACCGTATGCCCAGGAAATTCCATATATGGAAAAAATGCCCACCATGCAGGAAATGCGTCGCCTGCACAAAGAAGGAAAGTTGCACGGATCTGAAAAATTATATTTTCGCGAGACAAAGCCGGTTGAAGAATTGTATGATTGTTTAATCGATCCTCATGAGGTTAGTAACCTGGCAGAAAATCCCAAATATAAAGATAAGCTTGAGAGAATGCGTGTCGAACTGAAAAAATGGATGGACGACATAAATGATATGGGATTTATTCCTGAAACGGAAATGGTCGAAAAAATGTGGCCCGGCGGGAAACAGCCAGTAACGGCAAAACCAAATATTGAAATAGATGGGAAGAAAAAAATATTTAAAATATCATGTGATACCGAGGGAGCCTCAATTGTTTATACCACCGAAGATGGTGAGAATCCACACTGGCTATTGTATTCAGAACCTGTTAAATTGAAAAATAAGTATTCAATCAGAGCAAAGGCGATACGCTATGGGTATAAGCATAGTGAAGAAGCAGCGACTAATTTTATTTTGGGATGATGTTATTGATTACTATTGCCCTGATTTGTGCGAATGATTGGGAGTGCCATGTTGATAAACATTAAAATCTAGCAAAGTGTTGGAAGCAAAATTCTTATAGGTATTATGATTTTATTAAAATGATAGGGAATTAAAAATATTGCCAGAATACCCGGACATCACAATATATATCGAACGGCTTGAAGCTTTCCTCATAGGACAAACGCTTCAAGACGTGAGAATCAAACACCCTTTTCTGTTGCGAACTTTTGATCCGCCGATTGGTTCTATTAAAGGAAAACAAATTATCGGATTTCGGCTAATGGGCAAACGTATCATTTTTATTTTCCCTGATGAATATTTTTTAATTTTTCATTTAATGGTTGCCGGTAGGTTTCACTGGAAAGAAAAAGGGGCAAAGATTACCGGAAAAATTGGATTGGCAGCATTTGATTTTCCTAATGGCACTTTGCTGCTAAATGAGGCGGGAAGCAAAAAACGGGCGTCGCTTCATTTGATAAAGGGCAAGGATCGTTTGGCGTATTTTGATCGGGGTGGACTTGAAATATTTGAAATATCATTGGCTGAATTCCACGAGCGGTTGGTATTTGAAAACCACACACTAAAACGTGTGCTAACCGATCCCAGTATGTTCAGTGGAATTGGAAATGCGTATTCTGACGAAATATTGCACAGAGCGAAATTGTCACCGGTTCTATTATCCCGGAAAATGTCAAACGATCAAATTGAAAAACTTTTCGATGCAGCAAAAGTAGTCTTGAACGAATGGACAGAAAAATTGCGCAAAGAAACAGGTGAAAATTTTCCTGAAAAAGTGACTGCATTTCATGAAAATATGGCTGTGCATGGAAAATTTGGGAAAGTTTGTCCTGAATGCGGGACAACAGTGCAGCGTATCCGTTATGTTTCCAACGAAACAAATTACTGCCCCAAATGCCAGACAGGCGGAAAAATTTTGGCCGATAGATCGCTTTCAAGACTGCTGAAAAGTGATTGGCCAAAATCGATTGAAGCAATGGAAGAAATGAATATTAAAATGAAAAAATAAATTAATGTTAAATAGTGTCTGAACGAAACCCCCTAATTTTGGTAATTTTCTGTCATTGCGAGGAGCGAAGCGACGAAGCAATCCCATCAATAAGCGTTTAATAATCAAGAGATTGCACCCTTCGGGCATTAAAACTTCGCTCCTTCGTCGCTCGCAATGACAGGAGCTTTTTTAAATTTTGCTAGTTTTCGTTCAAGCACTAAATAAAATTAAGGAATTAAAATGAAATATCTCAAATTTACTTTTATCTTTATTTTGTTGATAAGCTTGATCACCATAAATGTATTTTCTCAAATTCCAAAATTTGATAAAAAAGAATGGCAACGAAGACAACAGCGAGAAGTAATCTCTCAAATAGTAGATGGTGAGACTGATTCTGCAATTAAGGGTTTATTGGATTACCTTAAGGATCATCCATTGGATCAGGAAACACTTTTTGCGTTGACAGTAGCACACACACAAAAAAATGAGATAACAACAGCAATGGCATATTTAAAAGAAGCCGTAGTTGCAGGATTGCCATTTGAAAGATTTATTGCAGGACCGCGAGACCTTCTGTTGCCACTGTTGGAGAATAACGAATTCCAAAAAATTATGTCAGCAAGATCAGATCAATTGATCCATGGACCAATGCTGGGCTGCATCACTGACAGCAGCGCGAAGTTTTGGCTGCGAACTGCAAAAGAGTTTCCTGTTTATATTTTGGTCAAAGAAGTTGGGAAAAAGAATAAAATTTTTAAATCTACACCCAAAAAGACAAAAATCGAAAATGATTTTACTGCTATTTTAGAAGTATCAGGTTTAGAGTCACAAACCAATTATAAATATGAGCTCTTTATCGATGGAATGAAAGAAACTGGAAACTGGATTTTTAACACTTATCCTTCATCAGGGAAAAATGCGAAATTTCAAATCGCTTTTGGTGGCGGCGCTGCTTATACGCCACAGTTTGAGAAAGTCTGGAATTTAATATCAGGTTATGATCTTTCTGGCTTTTTATTTCTTGGTGATAATGTTTATATTGATAATCCAACAAGACCTGCTGTGCAAAATTACTGCTATTATCGCCGTCAGTCTCGTCCTGAATTCAGAGAATTTACTGCCACTACTCCAATTTACGCTATCTGGGATGATCACGATTTTGTGGATAATGACAAGTGGGGAGGAGCTGAAATAGATAAACCAGAATGGAAAATTCCTGTCTGGAAATTATTTAAGAATAATTGGAATAATTCATACTATGGTGGTGGCGATTCTAATCCTGGGTGTTGGTTTGATTTTTCAATTGGAGATGTGGATTTTTTTATGCTCGATGGACGATATTATCGAACAGATCCGAAAGAACCCAATCAAACAATGCTGGGACCAGCCCAGAAGAAATGGCTTTTTCAAAAATTGCAAAACTCCAAAACAACATTTAAAGTGATTGCTTCTCCCGTACCCTGGGCTTCAGGCACAAAACCTGGCAGCCTGGATACATGGGACGGATACAAAACAGAGCGCGAAGAGATTTTTTCATTCATCGCAGAAAATAAAATTGAAGGCATTATTTTACTTTCTGCCGACAGACACCGTTCGGATGTTTGGAAAATTTTTCGTCCACGCGGTTATCATTTGTACGAATTTGAAAGCTCATGTTTGACCAATATTCATCGCCATAAAAAAATAGAGGGTGCGCTTTTTAGTTACAATGAGAAACGTTCGTTTGGTTTATTAGCGTTTGATACTTCCAGACCAGACCCTGAAGTCGTTTATAAAATAATTAATATTGACAATGAAGTCGTTCACAATTTCAAAATCAGGAAAAGTCAACTGACCGTAAAATCACCTGCACAACTTGAATGGGAGAAACTAATTTCAGAAGGAAGGTTGAGAAATCCTGCTTTCGCATTTGTTGAAGAAGATTCAACCTTGCCGCGTGTCTTATTGATCGGTAATTCGATTTCAATCGGCTATACAGTTCCAGTCCGAAAATTATTAAAAGGCAAAGCAAATGTTTTCCGAATTCCTGGAAATGGCGGGGCAACCTGGCGCGGATTGGAAAAACTAACTTTATGGCTGGGCACAAAAAAATGGGATGTGATCCATTTCAATTGGGGATTGCATGATTTGAAATGTTTTAAGAATGGCAGGCTGGATATTTCAGGAGAACAAATATCGACTTTAAAAGATTATGAGAAAAATCTTGATATTTTGGTTAAGCGGCTGAAAAATACTGCTGCAAAATTAATCTGGGCGAGTACAACACCCGTACCCGATAGTTCCAGCGGCAGAATTAAAAGCGATGAAATAAAATATAATGCAGTGGCAAAAAATGTAATGAATAAGTACGCAATTAAAATAAACGATCTTCACAATTATATTACACCATATTTAGCCGAATACCAAAGACGACATAATGTTCATTTTACAAACAAAGGGTATGAATTTCTTGGTAAAAAAGTAGCAGCGGAAATATTAAACAGGATAGAAGAAAAATAATATCTACTCGGATCAAAAAAACACACAGAAGAAATAATTGAAGAAGTAATTTATAAATTGCTAAATAATTACTTGCTACCGGACACTTTTTTTAAAATGGCATTTTTGTGGGAATTGTCATGCCCGAATGTTTCTATCGGGCATCCATTTGATTAAAATACTGGAGATTCCCGCTAAAAATATGCGGGAATGACTGCGCGTCCCTCCATAAAATAAAAGTGTCCGGTGATGAAAATAATTACAAAATAAATATGTTATTGACAATAAAAACAAAAGGAAACAATAAATGAAAAACAATCTTCCAAATCGAAGAACTTTCTTTAAAACACTCGCCGCTTCCGGACTTGTTTTTTCCGGCATTAGTGGGCTGTCCTGCACGAATGATTCAAAGCAGAAAATCAAAACCAAACACTGGGATGTGATTGTTGTCGGCGGAGGACCTGGCGGCGTACCGGCAGCAGTAGCGGCTGCTCGAAATGGCGCCAGAGTGCTTTTGGTGGAACGTTATGGCTTTCTCGGCGGCATGGCAACGAATGCGCTGGTTCATCCTTATATGAAATATAAAGCAGGAGATAAAATTATTACCCGGGGATTATTCGAAGAATTTCTCGATTCGCTAATGAAGAATGGAGCGCTGACGGGAGATAGACAACATTTTGACGCCGAGCCAATGAAATGGCTGCTGGATCGTTTTGTAATGGAATCAGGCGTTGATCTGCTGCTTCATACCCATGGGATTGGTGTATTGAAGAAAAACCAAAAAATCAAAACTGTTCGCGTATTCCACAAGGGCGGTATTGAAGATTTGAGTGCAGACATTTTTATTGATTCAACAGGCGATGGAGATATTGCAGCCTGGGGCGGCGCCAAAGTCGAAATAGGGAGGAAGGATGATAACCAGTTTCAACCAATGACGCTTAATTTTCGAATGGCAAATGTAAATATTAAAGCCATGCCACCGGGGAAAGAAATTAACGGAGCGTATGATGAAGCTAAAGCCAAAGGTGAAGTAAAAAATCCACGGGAAAATGTATTGAAATTCTTAACAGTGCATCCAGATGTCATTCATTTTAATACAACCCGGGTGATCGGCAAATCTTCTTTGGATGGATGGCAATCCACTGAAGCTGAAATTGAAGGCAGGCGTCAGGTTGATGATATGGTGCGGTTTTTGAAAAAATATATCATAGGGTTTGAAAAGTCCTATTTGATGAAAATGGGTTCCCAGATCGGCGTGCGCGAATCCAGACGGATCATGGGGAAATATGTGCTGAATGCTGATGATGTGCTGTCTGCCCGTCATTTTGATGATGGCATTGCCTGCGCATCTTACCCGATTGATATTCACAATCCCACCGGAACCGGCACTGATATTCGTTTTCTTAAAAAAGGAACATACTACAAAATTCCCTATCGTTGTCTGGTCCCCGAAGGAATAGATAATTTGTTAGTTGCCAGTCGATGTATTTCAGCGACGCATGAAGCCCATTCTTCTTTGCGTGTGATGCCAATCGTTTGGGCGCTTGGACAAGCTGCTGGTACGGCGGCTTCTTTTTGTTTGAAAAAGAACATCAAACCGGCTGATGTTGAGACTGATGAATTACGAAAGAAATTAACGGAACAAGGGGCTTTTGTTTGATTTATGCTACTGATGAGATGAATTTATATCGGGGTGAAGTCCCATGAAAGCATGTTTGAGAAATTATTAAAAATTCAAAATTTTGGGCTAAAGCCCCAGAAAATTATTGACTCTTTCGTTCCCCCACCCTGAAGGGTGGGGTTAGTCATAGCAGATAGTTACAATAATATCAATTGACTAACTCCGCCATAACCAAAACGGTTGTCATGTTCATTCACAATTCTCAATTGGTCGTTAACAATTCACAATTATTCTTTATTAAGTTACTTAATTTCAATTCTGAATTGCGAATACATAATTTTGAATTGTCAATTAAAAGATAAACCTGGTCTTAAATCAAGGAAATAAGATGAGAAAAGAATTAGGACGTCGGGACTTTATTAAACTGTTGAGCTATAGCAGCGCTACATTATTATTTCAAGGAACCACTTCCTGTGCGCCAAGAGAGAAAAAACCGAATATCGTTTTGATAATGGTAGATGATTTTGGTTACGAAAATTTGGGCTGCCACGGTGGAACTTCATACAAAACTCCCAATATTGACAAATTAGCTCAAACAGGGATCAGGTTTGAACATTGCTACAGCGCGCCCGTTTGTACGCCTTCAAGAGTCAAACTTTTAACAGGACGTTACTCATTTAGAACAGGGCAGGGATGGGGGCATATTCCTTCTAATGAAATTACAATTGCATCGATTCTTCAAAATGCGGGATATGCCACTGCAATATCTGGCAAGTGGCAATTAAACCTGCTAAAGGAAAATCCACAATACGTATTTGAAAAAGGATTTGATGAATACTGCTGCTGGGGCTGGCATGAGGGTCCCAGGTACTGGAATCCTTTGATCTATCAAAACGGAAAAATATTGGATGGCATACACAATAAATATGGACCTGATGTTTGCTGTGATTTTATAATGGATTTTATCGCCCGAAATAAAAACAAACCTTTCTTTGCTTATTATGCAATGAACCTGACTCATTTCCCAAAGAAAAAGGGACCTTATGTTGAGCCTAAAGGACCGAGTGGTCACTATCAAACTTACTCTGAAATGGTAGAAAAAGCTGATGATTTGATCGGCAGAATTGTAAGAAAATTGGATAATTTAAATCTTTGTAGAAATACCATCATAATATTTACAGGAGACAATGGAACACCAAAGACTGTGACGTCAGAAATGGGCGGCAGGAAAATTAAAGGTGGAAAAGGGAAATTAACTGATGCGGGAACCCATGTGCCATTGATTGTAAATTGGAGTGGTAATACTCCCACGGGGGTTGTTTGTAATGACCTTGTTGACTTTAGTGATTTTTTCCCTACCCTGGCAGAAATAGGTAATGCTGATATACCACAACATGTGAAAATTGACGGGAAGAGTTTTGCCCCACAAATTCAAGGTAAAAAAGGACAGCCGCGAGAATGGGCACATACTGAATGGAAAGGTAAAGCCTGGATCCGGACCCAGGATTGGAAATTATATCGCGATGGCAAACTTTACGATATGAAAAATGATCCTTTGGAAAATTATCCGATATTTACTAAATCAGATTCTGATAATTCGGCAGTTATGAGAAAAAAGCTTTTAATGGCTTTGGAACGGTTAGACTCAACAAAATAGAAGTCAAAATGATTAAAAACAAAGTTTGTCTAATTATTTTGACTACAATCATTTTGACTTTAATCAAATTGGAAATTAATTATTTTCATCAGAATCAAAATACGAGAAAGAAAAATGGTAGCAATAAACAGAAGAGAATTTTTAAAAATGATGGCTGCAGTTTCAGCTACCAGTGTTTTGCCATTATCTTGTTCAAGCGGAAATAAGCAAAAACCAAATATTGTTTTCATTTTGACTGATGACCAGGGATGGACACAATTAGGCTGTTACGGAAGCAAATATTATGAAACGCCGAACATAAACCGACTGGCGGAACAGGGCATGAGATTCACAAATGCCTACGCTGCATGTCCTGTTTGTTCTCCGACAAGAGCCAGTATTATGACGGGTAAATATCCTGCTCGTTTACACCTTACAGATTTTATCAAAGGTGGAAAGCCTCCTGCAGGCAGCAAGCTTCAACATCCACAATGGAGCAAATATTTGCCATTGGAAGAGATAACAATTGCCGAAGTTTTGAAACAGAGCGGATATGCTACCGGATTTTTTGGAAAATACCATTTGAGCCAGGAAAAGATGCCGCCGGAAAGTTTGCCTTTTAATCCGGACAAACAGGGTTTTGATGAATCATTTGTTACTTACAAACCATCGCGTTCCATGGCGCAAGAATGGCAGACTCCTGAAAATGATGGGCACAATGTAGAGATCATTACCCAAAAATCATTGCAGTTCATCGAAGACCATCAGAAAAAACCTTTTTTTCTGTACGTATCGCACAACACAATTCACAATCCACTGATGGAGAAAAAAACGCTTATTAAAAAATACAAAAATAAGTTAGGCAGCGATTTACCTGAAAATAATCCACTCATTGGCGCAATGCTTGAGACATTGGATAAAAGTGTTGGCAGAATTACAAAAAAGTTGGATGCACTGAACTTATCTGATAATACAATCGTTATATTTTTTTCGGACAATGGAGGATTGGAAAAGGAAGCTGATCAGACTCCATTGCGAAGCGGAAAAGCGAGTTTGTATGAAGGGGGAATCCGGGTGCCGCTTATTGTTAAGTGGAACGGCAAAGTGGAAGCAAATACACTCACCGACGAAATTGTGTGCAGTGTGGATTTTTTCCCGACACTGATCAAGGCGGCAGGAATAACAAAAAAATACGAAAATATTGATGGTGTAAATCTTTTACCGACATTAATCCGTGATCAAAAGTTGTCGCGGGAAACGATCTATTGGCATTACCCTCATTATCATAGCGCCGGAGAAGGACCATGCGGTGCAATCAGATCGGGTGATTACAAACTGATTGAGTGGTTCGATAAAAGTATAAATGGAATACAAACAGAAGGAGCGCTTGAATTTTATAATTTAAAAGAGGATGTCGGCGAACAAAAGAATTTAATTAAGGACATGCCGGAGTTGGCTGCAAAGCTTTATAAAAAGTTGAGTGATTGGCGTAAGAATGTTGGTGCTCAAGAAATGGAGAAGAATAATCAACAATAATTTTAATATGATGAAAGGAAATCAAATGAAACAGCGACATTTATTCGTACCTGTATTGTTATCATTTTTGTTTTTAGTTTCTAATTGTGCATATTTTTCTGCTTTGAAAAAACCTGCCGTTGAACCGGCAACGAATATTCAACTCACTTCAATTTTTTCTGACAACATGGTATTACAGCAGAAAGAAACTTGCCCTGTTTGGGGAACTGCAAATCCTGGTGGACAGGTTACAGTCCAATTTGCAGGTCAAAAAAAGAAGGCAGTTGTTGGGATTGATGGTTTGTGGAAAGTTGATTTGTCTCCGATGAAAGCTGGCGGTCCTTTTGAACTAACCATTTTGGGAACGGACACAATAGCGTTCGAAAATGTTTTGGTCGGAGAAGTCTGGGTGTGTTCGGGACAATCGAATATGCAATGGTCAGTTATTAATTCAGACAATGCTGAAGAAGAGATCAATAATGCACAATATGCAGATATTCGCTTGTTCACAGTTCAACGGAACGTCTCTCCAAAACCGATTACAAAAATAAATAGTGATGGCTGGCAGGTATGCACTCCCAAAACAATTCCTGAATTTTCCGCTGTGGGATATTTTTTTGGCAGGCATTTACACAAAAAACTTAATGTGCCAATCGGATTGATTAATACTTCCTGGGGAGGAACGCCTGCTGAATCATGGACAAGTCAAAGAACATTAAAGACGCTGCCTGATTTTTTGGAAACAGTTCAGGAAATTGAAGCTAATGTGGATTCATTAAAAGCAGTTTACTCAAATTATTTGCAGGATAAATCCGAGTGGGAAACATATCTACAAAAATGGAAAGACAATTTGATAAAAATGGAAGAAAAAAAAGGATCAAACCAAATTGCCTGGTATGAATCTGCGCTAGATGTTTCCGAATGGAAAAAAATGCAAGTACCAAAGCTGTGGGAGCAGCAGGGATTAGAAAATTACGATGGTTTTGTCTGGTTCCGTCGGAATGTTGAAATTCCTGTAGAATGGGATAACACCGATTTGGTTCTAAACATGGGCCCAATTGATGATGATGAGACCACCTGGTTTAACGGGATTGAAATTGGTCGAACAAATGGCTACAATAAAAATCGCAGCTACAAAGTGCCATCTTCACTAGTTAAGAAAGGTAGCAATGAAATTACAGTTCGCGTGCTTGATTCTGGAGGTGCTGGCGGATTCTGGGGGGAAGACAGCCTGTATCATTTAGACATCAATCCTGATTTATCAATAAATTTAACAGGAGAATGGTATTACAAAGAAAGTTTGAATTTAGCCGATGTACCAAAATCAATGAGAAGACCGAGTAGTCCAAGTCATACTCCTTCATTCTTATATAACGCGATGATTTATCCTTTAATACCTTATGCGTTTCAGGGAGCCATCTGGTACCAGGGTGAATCAAATGCAAGCAGAGCGTATCAGTATCGTTCGTTGTTTCCGGCAATGATTACAGATTGGCGGGAAAATTGGAAACAGGGAGACTTCCCATTTTTCTTTGTACAATTGGCAAATTTTATGCAGGTAAAACCGGAACCGGTTGAAGATGCTTGGGCTGAACTTCGCGAAGCACAAACCAAAGCTCTCTCTTTGCCATTTACTGGCATGGCAGTCATCATCGATATTGGTGAAGCAGATGATATTCATCCACGGAATAAACAGGATGTGGGAAAGCGATTGGCTTTAAATGCTCAAAAACTGGTCTATGGAGAGAACATCCCGCACAGTGGACCCATGTATCGAAACATGTTAATTAAAGATGAAAAAATAATATTGGATTTTGATTTTACGTATGATGGATTGAAAACAAAAGGTGAAAAAAAAATAAAAGGTTTTGCTATTGCAGGCGAAAACAAAAAATTCTACTGGGCAGATGCAGAGATTAATGGCGATCAAGTCATTGTATCTTCTCCAAAAGTTGAACAACCTGTCGCAGTTCGCTATGCCTGGGCTTCAAATCCGATCTGTAATTTGTACAATTCCGCAGGTTTGCCAGCCTCGCCATTCAGGACTGATGATTGGCAGGGAATTACTTTTGGTAATAAATAATTAATTAACTTATTTGTTATGGCTAATCCCATCCGCCAACTGGCTGATGGGGATTGAATAATACCGAGGAAAATCGGGACTTTAATCCCTTTGTAGAGTAGATCCATTAATTTTTCAGAAATAAATTTAAGAACCAGGAAAATAATTATGAAGGTATTTCCACAATTTATTTTATTTTTGTTATTAGCAGGCTGTCTAATTGCACAGGAAAACGAACAAATCTCACAGGTTAATTTTCAGGACTACAAACCGAATTTTGAATCCATTGAGAACCAGTTTACGTATCCCGGTAAGGATTTGGTAATTAAATTAAAAGCGCATAATCAAAAAAGAAGCAAACTATTATTTAGTTTTTCCTGGTCTTTAGGCGGGAAAATCGACCAAACAAAAAATGAGTTTCACTGGAGACCCCGAGAAGACCATGTCGGCATTCATCCCATTATTTTTACAGCGACTGACTCTTTAACCAATCAAAATGTGAACCAACCAGCGATAATTACGGTGAAACCAATTCAATATGCTCCAACGTTGAAAATCAAATCTAACCGCCCAATTCCTGAAGGATTCTGGGAAATTCAGGAAGGAGAGGATGTTGCGCTGGTAGTTGAAGCGGGTGACCGAAATAAAAAGGATCAATTATCGTTAGATTATTATATTGAAAAAGATACTTACCGTAAATTGAAAAATGCCCGCTACGAAGTGAATGATCAGGTTGCAACATTCTTGTGGACGCCAAATAATTTGCAGGCAAAGAAAAAATATTTTAACATTACATTCAGGGTTCGGGACAATACAGGTTTGATGAGTGAGAGAACAATTCCAATTCTTGTTAAGGATGTTCCGCATGTACCTGTCTTTAATAATAAAAATAAAGAATATTTTATCGACGAAGGGGAAATGCTAACGTTTACTGTCAAAGCATTCGATGGCGATGATGAACCAATAAGTTATAAAATGGTTTCTTCAGAAATAAAATATAATGATTATTATTTTGATACTGAAAAAGGATTATTTCAATGGAAACCGACATTTGAATATGCCCGGCGCAAATCCGATTACCTGCTTATTTTGTCTGCAAGTGATTATGAACATACGATCTTCGACACAATTTTAGTAAAGGTTGATCCTAAAAATTATCCGCCTGAAATGGAGCAGATTAGAGATAGGGAGATTCGAGAGGGTGAAGAATTAATAATCCAACTTTCAGTGAAGGACAAGAATGGCGATGAAAACTTGATCGTTACAGTAGCCGAATCTGATATGCCGGACTTTTCTTTTGACGAAATCAAAAGAGAATTCAGGTGGAAGCCATCTTATGATTTTGTCAAAAATAGAGATAAAAGAAATGTTTATGCAAAATTTAAAGTAACCGATTCTTATTATTCGATTGAAAAAACAGCAAAGATAGTGGTCTATGATCGGGAAAATCCGGCAGTTCTGCAAACCTCGTACTTGAAAAATATCCAATATGCGAAAGCGATTTTTGATGAAGTAAGCACCATGGATAGGGAGATGACCCAATCATTGACAAGAAAAAGAAAGTGGAATACCGTTTTTGATATTTCAAATATAATGGTTGGCGCTTTCGTAGTTGTAGCCAGTTCATCACTTGCTTCAAAAGATGTGCAACAATCTGCTGTTCCCATTGGAGCTACAATCACGGCATTAATTGGTATCCGGTCTGTTTTAGATAAATCCGATAGAAATTTACCAGATATGAAAACGAGAGCTGTGTTGCTAATGGGGAATATTGAAAGCTTAACGAATTCAATGGTTCGGGAATACGGAAAAAAACCGAGTCTAACAATAACAGATACGCAGCGTTTTAAAAATGATCTGAAAAGATTTAAAGACAAAATAGAAAATTATGAAAGTCAAAAAGAAAAATTAAGGGCAGAGCTGTCTATTAATTGAGATTATAATTGTTAAGGTTTGGTTTTTAACATTGCTTGAGTAATTTTTCTAACACAAATAAAAGTGGCAGTGGCAGCCGCAGTGGCACTATTAGAATCACAATCATAGCTCCAAAACAACTGCTACTGCCACTGCCTGTACAGTTACCGTATTTTTATTATGGTAATATATAGACTGTGCAACTGCTACTTCTCAATTAGCCAGACACAGAATTTAGTCAAAAAATAACCCGGAGGCAAAGTGTACATCGCAAAAGAAAATCGCTATGAAAATATGAAATACAATCGCTGTGGTCGCAGTGGAATTCAACTGCCTGCAATATCGCTTGGCTTATGGCATAATTTCGGAGGCGTGGATGTCTTTGAAAATGGGCGGGAAATAATTTGGCAAGCATTTGATAACGGCATCACGCATTTTGACCTGGCAAATAATTATGGACCGCCTCCTGGTTCTGCAGAAGAAACGTTTAGTAAAATTCTGAAAAAAGATTTCCAAAGCCATCGTGATGAGTTAATAATTTCTTCAAAAGCAGGATATTTAATGTGGCCCGGACCTTACGGAGAATGGGGATCGAAAAAATACCTGTTTGCAAGTTTGGATCAGAGTTTGAAACGGATGGGATTAGAATATGTTGATATTTTTTATTCCCACCGCTTTGATCCGGATACTCCACTGGAAGAAACCATGGAAGCATTGTATCTAACTGTTCAGCAGGGAAAGGCGCTTTATGTTGGCATTTCAAGTTATCCGCCCGAAGAGACAAAAAAGGCTGCAGAAATATTAAAAGGAATGGGAATTCGTCCCCTGATTCACCAGCCAAAGTATTCCATGTTCGAGCGCTGGATTGAAGATGGTTTGTTGGATGTGCTTGAAGAACAAGGAATGGGCTGCATTGTATTTTCCCCACTTGCCCAGGGATTATTGACAAATCGCTATTTTACTGAAATCCCTAAAGATTCCCGTGCAGCGAAACCGCATGGCTTTTTGGAAAGAGACGCCATTACCAAAGAGATGTTAGAGAAAATTAAAGCGCTGAACAAATTAGCAGAAGAACGAGAACAAAGTCTTGCTCAGATGGCGATAGCCTGGGTTTTGCGAGATAGCAGGG
>JADHVV010000243.1 GCA_016783825.1 Candidatus Zhuqueibacterota bacterium
AAAAAATAAATGCAGCAAACCGAATTATTATGACCGGGACGCCAATTGAAAATAAATTGGCAGACCTTTGGTCTCTTTTTGATTTTCTAAATCCCGGTCTTCTTGGAACAGCAAAAGAATTTACGTCATTTACTAATAAATTAAAGGATAATATTCATGGGTATGGTAAGCTCAGAAATGTAGTAAGCCCGTATATTCTTCGCAGACTAAAAACAGACAGAAACGTAATCTCTGATCTCCCTGATAAAGTTGAGATGAAAACTTATGCGCAGTTAAGCAAAAAGCAGGTTGTGCTTTATAAACAGTTTGTAAATGAGCTTACAGTAAGACTCGAACAGCAAACGGAGGGAATTAAACGGAAAGGACTTATTTTAGGTTCTATTATGAAGTTCAAACAGCTATGCAACCACAGTGACCATTATCTTGGGTCTGGTAATTACAATGAAAAGGACAGCGGCAAATTTTTGCGCCTGAAGGAAATATGTGAGGTAATACTTGAAAAAAGGGAACGGCTTTTAGTTTTTACACAATTCAGGGAAATTACAGAACCGCTTAAAGAATATCTATCTTCCATTTTTAATAAAGAAGGACTTGTTTTAACCGGCAGTACAGCTGTTAAAAAAAGAAAAAATCTGGTTGATATTTTCCAGGGACATGAGTATATTCCATTTATGGTCTTATCGTTAAAAGCCGGCGGTGTGGGATTAAATCTGACTGCCGCAAACCATGTCATTCATTTTGATCGCTGGTGGAATCCTGCGGTTGAAAATCAGGCTACAGACAGGGTTTTTAGAATTGGACAGAAGAAAAATGTTATTGTACATAAATTTATTACCAAAGGAACTATTGAAGAGAAGATAGACGATATGCTTGAAGAAAAAAATAAGATGTCATCTGAAATCATCCAGAGTACAGGAGAGAATTGGATAACTGAAATGAAGAATGATGAATTATTAAAAATGTTTACTTTTTCTTTATAGTATCTAAAAAGGTACAGGTAAAGGTAAAGGTAGAGCTAAAGCTGTCTATTTTTCTTTACCTTTACCTCTGCCTTTACCTTGTAACATTATCAAAATTAAATTATTGTTGAGAAAATTATTACGTAAACATCTATTCTGGTTCATCCAGGTTGGATTTAAGGAGTTATTTAATGTCATATTATGATTATGGATTTCCCAGATACGTGTCGGTTGGCGAAAAAAAGGCTAAGGCTGCAAAAAAGCTTGCGCAGCTTAAAAAGAAAAACAAAGATATAAATCCTATTGTTTTAAACGGATCAAAACTTACCAATACCTGGTGGGGGAAAGCCTGGAATAAGAATCTTGAAGCATACGCTGATTACTCCAACCGTATCGGCAGGGGAAGAAGTTATGTCCGCCATGGGGCTGTGTTAGATTTAAAAATACAAGCCGGAAAAGTTACTGCCCTGGTGCAGGGAACTGAAAGCAGACCTTACTCAGTTGAAATAGATATTGAATCAATTCCAAAAACGAAATGGAATAAAATCAAAAAAGCCTGTCAGGGAAAATTAGCTTCAGTAGCAAAATTAATTGACGGAAAGTTTCCTAAAGAATTACAGGAAATATTTACTGAAAAAGGAAGCGGCTTATTCCCAAAACCCAGCGAAATTAATTTTGACTGTAGTTGCCCTGATTGGGCAAGTATGTGCAAACATGTAGCTGCTGCTTTATATGGTATTGGCAGCAGGCTCGATGAAAATCCATCATTGTTTTTCATCCTTCGTAAAGTGAAAATAGATGACCTGGTATCAGAAGTGGCTAAGGACAAATCAAAAAGTATGCTTTCAAAAGCCAAAACTAAAACTTCACGAGTAATTGATGACTCTGATGTTTCTAAAATGTTTGGAATAGATATAGATGAAGAAGCTGAGCCAATTAGTAAAAAATCTGTTAGACGTAAAACCAAAGGCAATAAGAATAAGAAAAAATAACAGGTAAAATAAATCTACAATAAAATATTTAATTGATAAAGAAATTTTAGATTATGAATAAAGAAACTGCCATAAAACTTTTTGAACAAAAACAAATTCGTACACAATGGAACGAAGATAACGAAAAATGGTATTTTTCCATTGTTGATGTTATTGCCATATTAAGTGATCAGGCCACTTATCAAGGAGCAAGAAACTATTGGAAAGTATTAAAAAACAGGCTATTAAAAGAAGGAAACGAAACGGTTACAAATTGTAACCGTTTGAAAATGCTTGCAGCCGATGGTAAAATGCGATTAACAGATGTTGCAGATACAGAGCAGTTATTGAGGCTAATACAGTCTGTTCCTTCCCCAAAAGCAGAACCTTATAAACAATGGCTGGCAAAAGTAGGCACGGAACGAATAGATGAAATAGAAGACCCCGAATTAGCTTTTGAACGCGCAATGGAAACTTATCTTAAAAAAGGATACAGCAAAGATTGGATAAATCAACGCTTAAAAAGTATAGAAATCCGCAAAGAACTTACTGATGAATGGGACGAACGAGGCGTAAAGGAAGGTTTGGAATATTCTATTCTGACTAACGAAATAACTAAAGCGTGGAGTGGCTTTTCAATTAAAAAATACAAAGCTTTCAAAAATTTGAAGAAAGAGAATTTAAGAGACAATATGACCAATTTAGAATTGGTTTTTAATATGCTGGCAGAAGCATCAACTACCGAAATATCAAAAGAAAAGAATCCAAAAAATTTTGAAGAAAACAAACAAGTGGCAAAAAAGGGAGGCAAGGTAGCTAAAGCGGCTCGTGTACAATTAGAAAAAACGACTGGTAAAAAAGTACTAACAAAGCAAAATGCAAAAGCAATAAACCCACCAGGAAATAAAAAATTAAAAAAATAATATGTAACTTAAACAATACCAACAAGAAGTAATAAATGACCTTAAAAATTATATCGAGCAACTCGAATTGCTTATACTTTATATTTTTTTCCCTGTGATCGGTTACTGTTAATTTGCTTTCCCTGACATTGATAGCAAAGCGTTTTAAGTGGACGTAAAGGGCTGTGATTCAATTTAGATTTCGGTGCGTTTTTATTAAATTATGCAAGTATAAGGGTTGGCTGCAGTTTCACTTTGCGCGATTGAAACGCAGCGTTTACCCGGATTCGGTGGCTTTTATGTTAGCCCGAGGGGACGAACATGGGCTTTCAAATTTAATCCCGGTCAAAAACTTAAAAAATTGTAATAGTTCACCGCCTATCAAATCCTTCTTTTGATTTCAGAATAAAGATTAACGATTTACGATTTTAGAAGTATTTTAATTTTATGATTTAAATTTTCCACACTGTATCCTTTCATAAATCAAAAATCGTTAATCCTTGTTCGTAAATCAATCTTTTTATTGTGAACTATTACAAAAAATTATTTGGCTGGTCTTCAACTTATGAAGGTGAATTATAGCTGTTTGATAGTGACATATTAAAACAGAGAAAACATGATTAGAAAAAGAAATATCATCCAAAAACAGATTTTAATTTTATCTTTTTTATTAACATCATTTTTTTTATTAACCTGCACCAAAACAAAACGAACCACCATCTACCGCGACACCTGGGGCATTCCCCACATTTATGCCGATTCAGAGACAGATTTAGCTTTTGCTTTTGGCTATGCCCAGGCAGAAGACAGGTTGGATCAAATGTTAAAATTCTATCGTTATGCTGAAGGAACTATGGCTGAGGCATTCGGGGAAGATTATGTAGAGATTGATTATATTCAGCGTGCCTGGAAGCACAAAGAAATCAGTCAGGAAAAATTTTCCACATTATCAAAACATGTGCAGGAAATCACCAAATACTTTGTAGCTGGTATTAAACAGTACATGAAAGAACATCCTGGAAAAATACCGGAATGGGCGCCGGAAATACAGAACTGGCACCCGGTTGCCTGGTCACGTGCGTTTATCTGGGATTGGCCGTTGGGACAGGCAATGAGAGATTTGCGCCGTGGTCTGAGAAAAATTGAAGAACCGCATCACTCAAACCAGTGGGTTGTTGCAGCAGATAGGACAGCAACCGGCGTTCCGATTGCATTGATCGATCCGCATCTGAGTTTTGAGACTACCGGACACTTTTGCGAAGCCCGGTTACATTCAGGGGACATGCAGGTTTGCGGCATGTGTGTAGTGGGAACACCTTTTGTTGGTTTGGGACATAATGAACATATCTCCTGGGCAGCAACGACGGGCGGTCCTGACTGCGCTGATGTTTATGAATTGGAGATCAATCCAAATAATTCTTTGCAATACAAATATGACGGCGAATGGAGGGATATAACATCCGAAGAAATTATCATTCGTGTTAAAAAAGATGATGGATTCTCGGAGGTCAAAAAAACTGTGGAACGTTGTCATTATGGACCGATTGCAGAAAGACGCGGCAACAAGGCTTTTGCCATTAAATGTGCTTATGAGAACGAAATAGGTTTGGCTGAACAATTTCTCAAAATCAATAAAGCAAAAAATCTTAAAGATTTTAAAAAGGCGCTATCAATGTGTCAAATGATGCCGCAAAATACGATGTTCGCCTGTGTGAATGGGGACATTTATTATGCCCGTACCGGGCGTGTCCCCATCCGACCCGATGGCTTTGATTGGGATTATCCTGTTCCCGGGAATACAAGTAACAGCGAGTGGCAGGGAATTCACCCTCACGATGAACTACTGCAAATCACGAATCCTGAATGCGGCTTTATGCAGAACTGTAACATCTCTCCGGGAACCATGATGCCAAATAGCCCATTTACTGAGGATAAATATCCCGAATATATTTACAATGATTCACAGAACCGCAGCAACACTCGGGGCAGGTCTGCTATCCGGCTTTTAAGTGCGGAGGAGAATTTGACCGTTGAGCGGGCAAAACAGATCGCGCTTGATACATCGGTTGATGGATTTGAAATTTGGCAGACGGCGCTAATAAATATTTATGAATTGAATGCACAATCGAATAAAGATTTACAAGAAGCCGTTGAATTGATTAGAGAATGGAATGGTCGCCTTGATGCGGATAATCTTTCAGCTCCGCTATTCAGATTCTGGAGACGGGAATGCAGTAAACAGGGCGTTTTTATTTCAAGAAATAAGAACGGAGAAATAAAAGAAATTTCAGAACAAAATCAAGAGAAAATGTTAATCGCTTTACAAAGAGCAAAATCATATTTGACTTCAAAATTTGGCTCATACCAGGTTCCCTGGGGAACAACGGTTCGCTTAAAACGGGAAGAAAAAACCTGGCCTGTTAGCGGCGGAACTTTTGGAAATGGAATTAGTGTTTTGCGTGCGGCTGGTGGAAGATTGTCCGAAGACACAGGTGTAACAACAGTTAATAGAGGCCAATCATGCTGCATGGTTGTTGAACTCTCCGATCCGATCCAGTCCTTCAGTATTTTGCCCTGGGGAGAAAGCGATGATCCGGATTCTCCTCACTTCATTGATCAGGCTGAAAAACTATTTTCCAAATCGAAATTTAAATCAACTTTTTTTCAAAAGGAAGAATTATTGAAAAACCTGGAATCCGAGAAAAATATTCTTATTCCTGATGTTGAAATTAACTAATACCGAATTCTAAAGTTTCATTTTAGAAATTCAGGTAATAAAAGGTATCCAAAACTGGTCTATGTGGAAATATTCAGAGATTATTACAGCTCTTTCGGAAACAGATATAACAGCGCTTCTTAAAAACTCATTACACGGGATTGAACGGGAATGCTTGAGGGTAAATGAAAAAGGTGATTTGTCTCAAGTATTCCATCCCCATTCTTTGGGTTCAAAGCTTTCACA
>JADHVV010000244.1 GCA_016783825.1 Candidatus Zhuqueibacterota bacterium
GTCTATATGAAGAAAATCTAAAAACTCCGTAGGAGGCACTAAAGCATTGATTAGACGTAGTATCCTTTCTTCTTTACTTCCACTTACCTGTAGACCTGTCATTTCTAATACGCTGTATAGGTGATCATTTTTCATCCCATTTAGTAATCGTTCATAAGCGTCTTTTTCCAAATCTATTCCCCATGCTCTACGTATTTGTAAGGCGACTTCTTCTGCCAAGACATAATTATTCTCATAAGTGAGAACTAATCCAGTAAGAAGCAAATGGTTTCGGGCTGAGACATAGGCACCAGGTACATCCCATAATTGCTTGACATCAGGATGATGTTCTAACAACAGATGTTCACGAGTCCAAATCCGAAGTTCATTACGTAAAGCTTGTAATAAAAGTGTTTCACTTCTATCTATTTCGTTATCACTTTCCCATGCATTTTTCATGACATTTATGTATAGTTGATAATTTTTCTCAGCGGATAGTCCTTTACCTGTCTGCGCTTTTATTGTCATTTCTTTTGTAATTTGCAATACTCTCCCTTGGAAACCCTCGACAGGTAAAGAATAATTTGGTACTTCAAGTAATAGCTTCAGGAATGCATAAGTAGGAGGTCGAGAAGGCGCTAATGCTTCAGCTACATAAGTTAATGAACTTAATGCTGATGCTATTTCTTGAATTATTACAGTTCTTGGCAATCTTAAATTAGCTGATTCATCGATTTTATCCGTTGAAATTTGATCAATTGAAGCATCTGAATATTTTTCTAGTATTTTCAAAAGTTGCATACTTCATTTACCTCCTGACAATTTAAAATAAAAAAATCTTAGTAAAAAATATCAAAGTTTTTATATTATTATCTTACTTCTATTAGGGGTCTAACGGTTCAGGTTAAGCTGATTTAAACGTTCAACAAACTCTCCTAATTGCATGAAGCAGGACGCGTTTAAATTCAGCTTGAACCTGGTGTTAGGCGTATTTTAGTAAGACCCTTCTATTTCTTGCATTAAAGTTTTTTCCATACGGTTAAAAGCAATTTCTGCAATTTCTTGAACTGTCTCTTGGTATGTAATATGATTATTTATAAAACACGCCCTTGGAAAATAACTGCAATCTATATCATTTGGGCGTTGTGTCATTCCGGGAGCCAGGTTTGCTTCAAGAAAATATAGGCAATCATTTTCATCCATAATTATATCTATTCTGCCATAGTCTCTGGCACCTAAAGCAATAAAAGAGCGTTTTGCGATTGAAACAACACTATCAAATATATCTCCATTCTCAATGGCTATTACTATTTCATTATTCTCTTTTTTAGTTTCATAGCCAAGAATTTTACTATATAAATTTTTATCAGAGAAAGTTATTTCTATCGGTAGCGCTTTTGGCTCATTAATAAAATCTAAACCAAGGATTGAAACTGTAAATTCTCTGCCGTTTAAATATTTTTCTACCAGAGCTGACTGCTTAAATAAAGTATGAATAGTTTCAACTTTATTTTGATAACTTTCAAAATTATAAATGATAGAATCATTTCCTATACCTTTACCATCGCCTTCTCGCAAAGGTTTTATAAATAAAGGGAAACTGACCGGAAGTTCATCGGCAGTTTTATACATACCGGGTTTGGCAATAAAATAAGGAGCTGTATTAATACCAAATTCTGCTACTCTTTTTTTAGCATCATCTTTGCTAAATTCTAATTCAATTGCTTCTTTTCCAGAACCAGTATAATTAATACCAGCATTATCAAAATATTCTGATATCCATATTTTTCCTTTTATGTTTTTTGTTATTTTATCTTCGTTAAAAACAACATATTTAATGCCGGTAAATACTAAATCCGGTTTCCGAAAGACAATTTTATCTAAATCAGATTTTGTCCTAATTATATTAAAATTAACATGGGTATATTTTTCATTTAAAGCATTGTAAACACTTTTACAATTTTTTACAGAACCAAAACCCATCATAGCTAAATCAGCAATATCGGTTGCTATAACTTCAATATGTCTGTCTTCTTTTTTAACTTCTGTTACATCAATTAACATTTAAGATTATTCCTTTATTTGAATTTGTGTTTGAAAAATTAATAGTGAAGTTCCCCCGTTTTAATGGACAATAAATTAAGTCGAAAATATTTTCCGCCTAACGCTAGCATAAGCTGACGAAGGGTTATTTGCACATAATTTCAAAATCCAACCGAACTTCAACAAACAACCAAAATTTCAGAAATCGCGCTTCAGCCCTTCGTTCAGCTTAATGCATTGTTATGCCAATATATTGATAATACATTATTTATAAATCTTTAAATTAGATAAGAAATATTCCTTATCTGATTAGGATCATTCGTTTTGTTAATTTAAATTTGTCGGTTTGTAATGTATAAAAATATATCCCACTTGCGACAATTTTACTTTCCTGATCTCTTGCATCCCATCTCACAGAGTATTTACCGGTTTTATGCGGTTTGTTATCAAGCAAGGTTCGAATAAGACTACCGTTTACATTATAAATTTTAAGACTGATAATTGATGGGGATGTAATAACATATTTTATCATTGTTTCTGGATTGAAGGGATTGGGATAATTCTGATATAAGCTATACTTATTGTTTTTGGTTTCTTCAAAAAGCGGTTTAGCTGAAGTTGCTGGATAGCTAAAACTGAAAATCCCACGATAAGTTGCGGCAAGAAGCGTTTCATCGTTTCCAGGGAAAGTACCAAGAAAAAGAATACCTTTATTTTTCATTTTCTCGCTTATATTTTCCCAGAAATTACCGCCATTTGTACTGCGAAAAACCCCCGCGCCCCAGGAACCTGCGAAAAACGTGTTGGGATTAACCTTGCTTTGTGTAAGCGCGCCGGCATAGCGAAATAGGGAATAAGCCTGTTCCAATCTTTGCCAACTGAATCCTTGATCAGTTGATTTATAGATACCGTCTCCCCAGGTGCCGGCATAAAGTATATTTGCATTTTCAGAATCTATAATTAAAGATTGGATATCATCGAAAATATATGACTCTGAAATATTAATCCAATTCATTCCAACATCAATACTTTTAAATACTCCTGCCCCAGTTGCCAGATATAATATTTGAGAATTTTGTATGTCTTGTACAACAGCTTTGAGGCGTAAGTAACTGGGTAAACCAACATTGATTTCAATCCAGGAAGCACCGCCATTTTCGCTCCGATAAATAGAGTTTTTGCCGCCAGCATAGATTATTTGTGAGTTGATTCGGTCGATGGTTATGACTTCTATGTTCTCTCCTTCAGGTATGCCATTATTAGCAGGATTCCAATTTAATCCACCATCCACGCTTTTAAATACACCTGAAAAGTATGTCCCTGAATAAATAACAAAGCGATTGGTTGGATCCATAGCAATAGTATTCACATAGGGATCGGTTAAACCTTCACTGGCGTCGTTCCACAAAATGCCCCCATCAATACTTTTATAAATCCCACTACCCAAAAACGCTGCGTATAACGTGTTTGAAAAAACAGGATCGGATATGATTTGATTAATAAAAGTATGGGTAAATCCAAAATTACTTGGCTGCCAACTTATTCGATCCTTGGATTTATATACTCCTCCCCACCAGGTACCAGCAAGAATATTTCCGCCTGGAGTTGGATCGACGCAAATGGAGGAGACATCCATGTGTCCCAGTCCATTATTAAAAAATGTCCAATTCGTCCCTTTGTCTCCACTTTGCACGATGCCTGAATCCGTTGCAACATAAATAAAACCGTTTTGCACTTGTTCGACCTTTAAATCCTGAATAAATGGAGTTGTTTCAAAGGGTAACTCTATTTCATCCCACATCACACCACCATCTTCAGACTTATACATTCCTGAATAAGATGCGGCATATATAACATTGATGTTAGTGGGATCAACCTGCAAGTGATTAATATAATTATTTGGGGTACCCCGTTCTGTCCAGTTGAATCCTCCATCTGTGCTAATCGATACAACATCATAGTGACTGCCAATGATAGTATTTTCATCATTTGAGGATATTACTAAATATCTAAATGGAATTCCTGTATGAATTAATTGCCAATTATTACCCCAATCCTGGCTAAAATATAATGTATCAGAGATGCTAACATAAACATGATTTGGCTGAGTTGGTGCAATCGCTATAGTCTCAATAGTGGATTTCTTTGGAAGTCCAGCCTCGAGCTGTTGCCAAGTAATCCCGCCATTATCAGTTCGATACAGACCACCCATATAATCACCAGCATCCAAGACCGTAACATAGACACGGTTCGCATCATCTGGCGCCACCACAACAGAATTGTCAGGTCCTGAAATTAAGCGATCATTCAGCCCCGTTAACGACCAACTGTTACCACCATCCTGTGTGCGATAAATGCCGTCTCCCCAGGTTCCTGCGTAAACAATTTGCGGATTTGAAGGCGCTATAGACAGCTCCGTTGGTAAGGCGCCTGGCACATTTCCTAAAAAAGTCCATCCATTTTGCGATTGGATATTTTCAGGATTCCATGAACCTTTTTTAATATGTTTCAAATTGTAAGGTTGCGTTGCTCTGAAATTCAATTTCGCTTTTTCGGGAGCGAATGCGGTATGTTGGGCAAAAATAATAGAGTTAGGATTTAAAGTGAGAGAAACTAATGAGACTAAAAGCCAACAAAAAGTGAAATAGTTACGTTTTCTCATAGACTTTTCCCCTTAAATTTAAAATTAAATTTAAAATGTATCACTTGACTTTATTATTTACGACAGGCTCGTAACACTACTATGAGCCTGTCGTAATATATTTAATTATTTTAACAAAGTGTTTCACATACGGATTGTAAATGACAACCGCAGCTTTCGATAGAAATCTGAATCTAAAATTGATTCACTGCCACCTAAAAAGCCTATTAGATCGATCTGTAGATTTGGAGTGGGGTGGAATCCTATTCCATAAGTAAATATAGTTTCTGTTCTAATCGTTTCACTGTGTATGCTTGTAGAACTAAATTGGTTCTCAGATACATTGATTGTAACCTCGCCATCACCTGTTTCTATACGCGTTATTTCCGGATAGGATTCTGTTATCTGTTTAGCATCATTGGTAATACTTTTTCGGTAGCTAAACAGTGCACCAAAGCGAATTCGCCATCGCATACTGTCAGTGAACGTATATTCAATCCCGATCGGTATTCTGAAATTGGTGACTTTAGTTTCATATTTTCGATTGGCAGAAGAGGACATAGTAATCGTAGTCATTCGATACGCGACTGTACTCGTATCGTCTAACACATCTTTTCCGGAAAAGTCGGTATCTTTGATATTAAACTTAGTATCGCGCAAGGTGGAAAAGAGTGCCCATTGTGCACCGATACCAACCGCAACACGATCTCCTAAAGGAATATTAGTTAGACCAAGAACCGTTATACCATTTGTTCTGAAATCTCCAATGTCGCTTTCGCTTTCAAAATTTTCTAAATCGTATTGCTTATCGGTTCTAAGAGTATCGAGCCCATCAAAATAGAAATCACAGCTTGTGAAACGTCGATCTGTGCTACTGACAAAATCATTGGAGATAATATCATATCCCACACGCATACGCCAAAATCCATCATACCGTCGTTCTTTGCCGGGATTAAAGATGTGTTTGAGATCCAAAGCGATGCCAAGGTTGGTGCCACTATTACTCTCTTCGACTCTAAAATTATCAAACTCTGAAATGTTTTCCTCATAAGCAGATATCTCACGATCAAAAATATCTTGGCGTGCGGAATATTTATCTGCTATATTGAGTTCTCTGGTTGTCTTGT
>JADHVV010000245.1 GCA_016783825.1 Candidatus Zhuqueibacterota bacterium
TGCAAATACAGACATATTCCCAAAAATAAGAATTGCTCAGGTAAAAGATATTCCAATAAAAGAAATATCAAAAAACCATCAACAACCTTATATAGAAAAAGCCGATCAAATGTTGGAGTTAAACAAACAACTGCAAGAAAAGAAATACAAATTCTTTAGCAGAATAAAAAACAATTTAGAAATTGAGAAAATAAGTAGTAAATTAAATTCTTTCTATAATAATGATTTTAAATCATTTCTATCAGAACTAAAAAAACAAAAAATAATTCTTTCATTAAAACAACAAGACGAATGGGAAGAATATTTTAACAATTACAAAACAGAACTTTTAAACATTCAAGCAGAGATCAACAAAACAGACAACGAAATAGA
The DNA here is from genome assembly GCA_016783825.1 of Candidatus Zhuqueibacterota bacterium. Lineage (GTDB taxonomy): Bacteria > Zhuqueibacterota > Zhuqueibacteria > Thermofontimicrobiales > Thermofontimicrobiaceae > Nigeripontimicrobium. The sequence continues at coordinate 373 of JADHVV010000245.1, forward strand.
CCAAATGGTTTATAAATTGTACAATTTATCGGATGAAGAAATACAAATTATTGAAGGGAATATTTGATATTTTAGAATCCTAAGCTGATCAAGCCAGAACCAAAAAGGGCTGAATAGAACGCGGATGACACGGATCACACTGATTCCCGCGGATTTCAATCCGTGAAAATACATTTATTTTTTTTTAATTTATGTGGATTTATTCTTTTTCCTTGCATTTTGTTCGCATATTTGCTAACTTATATTTATGCGAGAAGTAAATTTTTATACAACCAGTTCAGGGAAATCTCCAATAGCTGATTTTCTTGATTCGCTCTCCGGTAAACAAGTGCAGAAGATAACCTGGATTCTTGAAATCATTGAAGAATATGATATTGTCCCAAAACAGTATTTTAAGAAATTGGTGAATACTGATGATATTTGGGAAGTTAGAGTAATTATATCATCAAATATTTTCAGACTTCTCGGATTTTTCGATGGAGCTAATCTCGTGATTTTAACAAATGGATTCGCGAAAAAGACTCAAAAAACTCCATTGAAAGAAATCAAGTTAGCAGAGATAAGGAAAAAAGAATATTTTGAAAGGAAAGGTAAATTATGAGTGATTTACAAAATTACATAGCAGAAAGAAAAAAGAGAGATGCAGAATTCAGTGAAAACTATGAATTTAGTTATGAAAATTTTAAGATTGGATTAGTTTTGCGGAAATTGCGGAAGGAATCGGGAATAACACAAGAAGAGTTAGCATTGAGATTAAAAACAAAGAAGTCAGTAATATCAAGAATAGAAAACCATGCGGAAGATATTCGATTATCGACATTAAATAAATATGCAGAAACACTTGGCAAATCATTAAAAATACAGCTTGTTAGTAATCATCCGCAACATGCCTAACAAACCGATCAAAACCGACCGCCGAAAAAGAGTAAGTTTTTCCGCACAAAATATACAATTTAACGGATGAAGAAATAAAAATTGTTGAAGGGAATATTTAATTTGTAGTCAAAATCTCAACAAAATAAAATCGTACAAATTTTCTCACAAACAAAGAATAGCTATCTAAATTGAGATGAGTTAAAAAATGGATAAACCCCAAAAACCCAATTCTCAAATTATTATCTATCAATCAAAATCAGGCAAGACAAAAATTGAAGTCCGTTTACAGGATGAAACCGTTTGGCTTACCCAGGATCAAATTGCAGTGCTATTTGGCAAAGCGAAATCAACGATAAATGAACATATAAAAAATGTATATGCTGAGAAGGAAGTTGTGGAATCGGAAACGATGAGAAAATTCGGAAATTCCGAATTTTCTACCAAACCTACAAATTATTATAATTTGGATGTTATCATTTCAGTTGGTTATCGCGTAAAATCTTTACAAGGCACCCAATTTCGAAAATGGGCTACAGAGCGCATTCGAGAATACATCATCAAAGGATTCACCATGGATGATGACCGGCTAAAACAGGAGGGCGCGCGCTCACGTTATTTTGAAGAATTGTTACAACGAATCCGCGATATTCGCAGCAGCGAAAGAAATTTTTATCAAAAAATTACCGATATATACGCCACAAGCATAGACTACCAGAAAGAAGATCAATTAACAAAAGAATTTTTTTCTACTGTTCAAAATAAAATGCACTATGCAGTCCATGGCAAAACTGCCGCGGAGCTGATTAATGTAAGAGTAAATGCAAATAAACCATTCATGGGACTAACCAATTTTGAGGGGAAATATATAACTACGCGTGATATTGGTATTGCTAAAAATTACCTTTCAGAAGATGAACTAAAGCAACTGAATTTAATTGTTTCCATGTATTTGGATTTCGCTGAATTGCAGGCAACCAATCGAAAGCCGATGCGAATGGCGGACTGGATCCAGAAGCTGGATGATTTTCTAAAAATCAGTGAAAAAAAATTGTTAGACAATGCCGGCAAGGTGAGCCATCAAAAAGCATTGGATAAAGCCAAAGCTGAATATGAAAAATACAGGAAAGAAGAAGACAAAAAATATATTTCCGACTTTGACCGTGAAATGAAAAAGCTTATCGATAAAAACAGACCGGATAATTTATGAAATTAAAATTCAAACTCCTGCAATATCAGACCAGCGCCACAATAGCGGTTGTAAATTGTTTTGCCGGACAAACATAGGCACCAAAACACGAAGAAACAGTATGATAGAAGCTAACAGAAATTTAAAATCAGTTTTTGTGATATAATTATGAATTGTATTTTTATTAATTGTTTTTTAAAGCGTTGTGCACCCTTCGGGCATAATAGCCTTCGTGTCTTTGTGACAAAAATTTAGGAATAATTCAATTTAAGAGGCTAAAAAATGAACAAAACAACAAAAGTTCTATTAGCGTGTATTTTCTCCATCATTTTCTTAAACACAGAAAATAGCTGGTCATCAAAATCAAAACGATATTATATTGACGACATTCAAATCAACGCAAAAATTCTACCCGATGGCAGTCTTCATATCGAAGAATCACGAACTTTCCGCTTCAGGGGAAGTTACACCTGGGCAGATTACAGTATTCCGTTACAACAGCTTGGGAAAGTGACAGATTTCTCTTTGATGGAAGAAGACATCGAATATTCTGAAGGCTATGAAAAAAGACCCGGAATCTACATAATCTCCCAGGACGAAAATGAGTTTTACGTCAAGTGGTTTTACCGGGCAAAAAATGAACGCCGCACATTTACTCTCAACTACAGAATTGAAGATGCTGTGATTGTTCATGATGATGTGGCAGAATTTTATTACAAATTTCTCCGTGCCGGACGACAAAAATCAACCGGAAATGTTCGGGCAAATTTAACACTTCCACAACCAGCCACCACAACTGATGTGCGGGCATGGATGCACAGTTCTCTCAATGGTGAATATGAATTTAGTAATGGTAAAATACGTTTATGGGCTTCTCCGCTTCCCCGAAAAAACCACTTTGAGGCACGTGTTATTTTCCCCACTTCATGGATTCCTTTAGCGCAAAAGAAAAGCGGCGAAATAAAACAGCAGCAAATTATGGACGAAGAAAAAAATTTAGTTGAGCAATCAAACCTGTTACGAGAAAAAGCACGTCAGAAAGCAGAATTTAAGAACAAATATTATCAAACAGCTTATCAGGGAAATATCATTCTAACAGTGTTAGGGTTTGCCATTTTTATATTGCTTTACCAGAAATATGGTAAAGGGCATCCGGTCCCTTTCCGCAGCAAATTAAATTCTGAAATACCGGGAAATATTTCCCCGGCTGTGGCAAATTATATTTTTGCATCGCAGCAAATAGGCGCCGGCGCTATGGTTGCCACTTTGATGGATTTAGCGCAGCGCGGATTTTTAAAAATTGAGGAACAACGTTCGGAAAAGAAATTTATTTTCAAAACAACAAAAACAGAATATATTTTAAAGCTGGATCAAGAACATTATAAAAAAGAGAAAAACAATTTAGCGCCGCATGAATTAGACTTAATTGATTTCATATTTAATGAAATAGCTGGCGGCGCTTCAGAAATTAAAATGAGCGCTATCAGAAAATCAGGCGGTAAAGTTATAAAATGGTTCCGCCAATGGAAAAAACTTATAAAGGAACAATGGGGAAACAAACCTTTCTATGACAAATTTAGTTACAAAGGGATAATTATCTCCGCGATTGTTGCTTCAATAATTGAAACTGCTGGTATTTTGACAATTATTTTTTTCGGCATAATTGGGCTAATTGCCGCTATATCCGGATTTGTTCTGGTTGGAGTGTCGTTCACTATTTTGAGATACACCAAAGAAGTTAAGCTAATGCGCTCCAAATTACTGGCGTTAAGAAAATATTTAAAGAAATATGAATTCAGAAAAGATAGCGCTATTTTGCAAACAAATTTTGAAAAATATTTTGTCTATGGCGTAGCGCTGGGAATCGGAACAAAAGCAATTAAAGAGTTGTTGATGGCTTTACCGGACTGGCAGCATTCAACCTATTTCCCCTGGTACATGGGCGCTCTTGGACACAGTTCCCCGGCTGGTTTTGCAAATGCGGTTTCGTCAATGGTAACAGTAGCCAGTACGACAATGGGAACTGCTGCCGGAGTTGGTGGCGGCGCATCTGCTGGTGGCGGAGGTGGAGCCGGAGGGGCTGGAGGAGGAGCGGGGTAACCAAATCTTTAGGAATAAAATAACATTCCTTCGTTGTCAATTGACAATTCACAATTGGCAATTCTCAATTATTCGTGATATATAATTCTAACAGACATATTCTGAAATCATTTAATTCTCAATTGTGAATTGAAAATTGATAATTGTGAATGATCAAATTCGACAATTAGATTTTTATTAAATCAAATATGGTAAATGTAATGAAAAAAATCTTTCTATTTTTTATGATTATTATGTTGGCAGTTAGTTTTTCTTATGCTGCTGACTTCCCTGAAATCAAAGCGTTCAAAGCGGAAGGTGACGTAATGTCTTACGAACCTGAAAATCTCTACGAATACATAAACGGCGCTGCTGATGCTTATTTGGCTTATGGATTTTCTCATTTGGTTAGCAGAGATTTTTCCTGCCAGGGCTTAAGATTTACCATTGACATTTATAATATGGGCAGCCGGATTAACGCATTCGGAATGTTCCAAACCGAGCGTCCACGCGATGCAACAGGTTTGGATATTGGCGTAAAAGCAGTGGTCTCTCCTCCCTATCAGTGTCTTTTATTAAAAGGGAGCAATTACGTTAAAATAAATATCTTTGAAGGTGAATTCACTTTTGAAAATGGTAAAAAAATTTTAGAAGCTACCGCAGCAGCGCTAAAAGGTTCAAAAGATTTGCCCGATGAAATCAAATTACTTCCTCAAAAATTCATAATAGTTAATTCCGAAGGCTACAATCGTGATGCCTATCTCGGCTTATCAATTTTACAGCGATGTGTTTATGCAAAATATAAAATCAAAGATAAAACAGTCCAATATTATGTTATTGTTCCGACCAAAAACAAGCCAGCACAAGCAACCTGGAAAAGATTGTCAGATAAATGGGAAAAAGAAACGCTTGGTAATAAAACGATTCTTTTCAAAAAAATTCCTTATAAAGGATTCACTGGTGTTGTTTTGACGGATGGGAAAATTTTCGGTGTTGCGGATTGTGAGGATAAAAAACAAATGTTGGAGCTGTTAGGTAATAGGGTGATTAGGTAAATAGGTAATTAGTATATAAAAAGTTGTTTTCTTGCACAATCTTCAGCAGGTCTATACTATAGATCGAAGATGCGCCGTCTTTTCTGGCGCATTGATTCGCCGAAGGAGAATGGGCAAAAAATAAAAAAGACAGAAAAATGAATGACAGAAAAAATGCCTTATTTTTCTGTCATTCATTTTTCTGTCTTAATGGTTCTGGCTTGCCCAGGTTGGGTAATT
>JADHVV010000246.1 GCA_016783825.1 Candidatus Zhuqueibacterota bacterium
TGTGCCCGAAGGGTGCTTTAATCTTCTACCTTGCTCCGCCTTAGCCTTCGCCTCAGCCTTTTCGTTGTATGAGTTTATTGTTCTGGATTTAAAAACTTTTGCACAAAAAACAAAGATTGAACTTGTAATACTATAACGCGACAAGTTGCAAAAAAATTCACCGCAAAGACGCAAAGTCGCAAAGAAAAAAAATGGAAAAAAATATTAAAGAAGAAAATCTGTTAATTTGATCTGGTGAACAATTGTTTTTAAGTTTGCGTTCTTTGCGTCTTTGCGGTGCTAAATGGATAACCATGTCATCTGATACTATTTCAAAAATATCAGCTTCTTAACCGAAGAAAATCCGGACGCAGCCAAACGATAAAAATAGACTCCGGTTGTTATTGGCAGCTGGGAATCATCTTTGCCGTCCCATTCTATTTTATGGACACCGGCGCTTAACAGTGTATTAGCCAATGTCCGTACTATTTCACCCCGAATATTAAAAATTGTCAGCGTTACTTCCTCCGGCGCTGGCAAATCAAAACTTATTGTTGTGCTCGGGTTAAACGGATTGGGATAATTCTGGTGCAGTGCGTATTTGTCTGGGACAACTGTGTCGTCTGTTTGTGCAACTTGCGAAACATTTTTCCCTTCAATCACTTGAATGTCATCGATAAACCAACCGGGGAAAGGGGGCAATGTTTGCGAATCGGTAGAAAACCGGAATCTCAGCCTTACGTTAGTATTGCCGGCGCCGCAGAAATCATTCAGTGATAATGTTTGGATATTCGATTTAAAACCGTTAAAAACTTCTCCGATTTGTTGCCAGCTTGCACCGCCATTTTTACTCGCCTCAACATAACCGTAATCGCTGTTGAGTTCAATATAATATTTTGTCCAAAATTTTAACGTTGCGCTGCTGCAATTTGACAGATCAAAACCAAAATTGGATTCAATGATTGCGTTACGGTTATTCGGATAAGGTGCTAACCCGGGACTGTCATTTATTGAGTAGTCGCCGGACTGAGAATATAATTCGGCTAGTCCCCAACCGTCTGAAACAATCCAATTGTCGAGACCGGATTCGAAATCTTCAATTCCAACAACATAGCTGTATGTTTCCGAAAAACCCCTATTGGGTGAGTTTGCTCTATCAAAAGCAGAAATGTAATATTGAACCGTATCGCCGTAAGAGAATACCGGTGGAATAACTGCTCTGAATTGCAGCGGATTATTTGTGGCGAAAAGTTTTGTGCTGTCGATAATTGATTCCGTATAGAAGTGAACATAAGCTTTGTTCGCATCAATTTGGCTATTGTCTTCTATACCAACGATGAACTCCCGTTCAACAGTGCCATTAATGATTGAACTTATCGGTGTAAGGTTAAATGAAGGAGGCGTTTCATCAGGACCAATATAATAACTGTAAACTTTGTCAGGAGCATTGTTTGGATTGTTCCAGTTATAGTATTTGTTGACCATCTCAAAATAATACTCAATGTTTGTAATCTCATTGGGACCTGGAATTTCACTGCTGAATTCGCCAGTGCCATTTTTTGTCATGACGATTTTATTAAAGACAACGTCATTTTCTTTTTTCCAGTATAAATTAATGCCAAAGATTTCTGCCTTGAGCATATCGCCCGATATGTTTACAGCAAAGGTTTTGGGATCTGTTATACTTTCACTGCCGGCAACAGGTGTGAAATCAATGAAGTTCAGCCAATTTAACACCCGGCTCATTACTTCAGTCCTGATAGGAGAAATGTCATTAGGGGGTGTGGTTTCTGTGGCATCAATCGCTTCTAATCCCATGCCAAAATAGACAACCTTATGATCACCTTCGTATTTTATGCCAAAGCTGTGATTTTGCCCGCCCTTGTACTTAAAACAACTGGTTGCTCCATCGGCGGGACCTATTTCGTCCGGGTATTGATTTTCACCAGGCAGTCCCGGTTGATAGACACTAAATTGCAGGGCACTGCCAATCGGATCATTGGGAATGCCAACAACTTCATTTGTCGGGCTGGAGTCGGAAAAATAATTTGCGTGAAGGTATTTCGTGTAAAATTGTCTGTCATCATAGCTATTACCGTTGGGATTATTAAAATCCCAGCCTATGTCCTGCCCGCTGATGAACAGGTTGCCGCCACTATCCAAAAAATAAGACAACGCATACCTGTCAAAAACATCCAAAGAGAGTAATTCCGCTTCGCATAACCAGATCACAATGGGAAAATTAAAAAGGTAGTCCGGACGGAGGTCGCCATCTGTTAATTTATCCCACACACCATAATTAATGTCCCACAAATCAAGAATGTTGGTATAAAGTTTTTCTGCCGGATAAACACCCCGGTCATCATCAATAATCAAGACAGGAATCTTGCCAACGATGACTTTAAAAGTATCAGCGCCAGTGAACTCACCAGCCGCATGCCAGCCGATCATAATTTGAGATGTTTTACCTTTTGCATTTTCATTTACGGAAAAAGAAAAGGTTTCATTTAAGTGGATTGTTGTGTCAGCGCCAAAAAAGCCAATCTCAAATTCGCCTTTATGAATAGTTAGGTCTGTATCATTTGTTGTCATCGTGACAAAAACGCCTTCACCCGGGCTGATGGAATAATTATGCATTTTGCGTATTTTAACTTCGATAGTTTCTCCATGCTCTAAAATCGCATTCGAATTGCCTCCGCTATCATCGGAAATCGAAAGTTTCAAGGTTTTTATTTTTGGTGAAATCTCCGGTGGATTTACTTCTGTTACAGCCCTGAAAGCATTAATCCGACCGCTGCCCAGTTCACCGGCATAGGCGGGATTTACATGGTCAATATTATCCGCGGTCAAAACAATCTGTTTGGCAATTTGATAAGGTCCCCAATCCGGGTGCTGAGATTTTATTAGTCCGGCGAGACCGCTAACAACCGGTGCGGCAGATGAACTACCGGACATTCTCGTTGTTTGATTCCCGGGAAGAAGGCTGAGCAGTTCGACACCGGGAGCAGCAACATCGACGGATATTCCGTAAGTACTGCTGTTTGTAATAGCATCGTTGCTTTTAACCCAGGTCACCCCTAATACATGATCATAGCCTGAAGGATAATGTATTTCTGAATGAAGTTCATTTCCTGCAGAGGCAATGAATAGTACGCCGTGTTCATAAGCATAATTAACAACATCCTGATCCGCTTGAAACGGTGGATGAAAACCACCAAAACTGGCATTAATAATATGTGCACCATTATCCACAGCATAAACAACACCCTTGCCCCAGTTGAATATGGCCAAGTCTGTATTATCCTCACCGTGCTTAAGTGCCATAATAGTACAATTCCAGGCGACCCCGGAAACCATCAGGTTATTATTTGTCCTGGCAGAAGCCAATCCGGCTGTTACCGTACCGTGTTCATACGCATAAAGACTGGATGGCTGGTTTGTTGGATTGTTATCATTATTGGCAAAATCCCAGCCGCGGAAATCGTCAACAAATCCATTGCCGTCATCGTCAACCCTGGCAGTTCCATTAATTTCAGCTTCATTTGTCCAGATATTATCTCTTAAATCCGGGTGCTCCCAATCCGTGCCGCTGTCGATAATGGCGATAATAACACTTGAATCACCCTTTACTGTGTCCCATGCCTGCGGCGCTTTTATCTGGGACAAATGATTCTGTTGTTTAAAAAGAGGATCGTCCGGATTAACGTCCAAATAATAAATTGGAATTGGCTCGGCATATTCGATAAGGTCGGATTTGGCAAGTTCCCGGGCAACGGCTTTAACATCTTTGTCAGCAGAAAAGTTGAGCGTATAAATTCGGGAGATCCCGGAATAATCAAATCGACTCTTTATTGGTTTGTGAATGAACGATTTTTTTATGGATGTAATGCCATGTTTAACTAACTTGCTATCCAGCGAAAAAATACCGGTGGAAGAACTGCCACCGGGCGCCATATCAAGCGTTGTTACATGCGGTTTAAGTTTTATTCTTATTTGTCCGGGCATTAATTGATAGCCCGGTTTGTTTATAGATGAAGTATTTTTTGAAGGATTGTTTTTAGCTACAGTTAATTGAAAATTCAAAAGCATGAAAATGGCTGTCATTAGCATCGTTAAGAGAGATTTTGCTTTCATAATTACTCCGGGTTACGTGAAAGGAAAATAAAATTTAAAGCTTTAAATATGAGGAAAAAAAATGAATTAGTCAAGAATTATTTAAGCGATTAGGCAAAACTTCAGTTATCGGAAACTTTACAAAACCTTCAAGGTTTAGTAAAATTAGAATCGGTTGTTAGATTTCAGAAATTGTTGTAGTTCAAATTTTTTATGAGTCAAATTCCAACCCGTGCTTGCGGAGATAATTGCCTTGTAAAATATCCGAAACTAACAAAGGAATGCCTTGTAATTTGTCATATTTTTAATGATTATTGCCTTGCAAAATATCATTTAATTTTGTATATTCAATAAAATAAGTATAAAATTGGAGTTGATAAAATAATGAAACGCTTAATCGAATCATATTTATCTGAATGGAAAAATAAGAAAGATCGAAAAGTTCTCCTGCTGCGCGGCGCCAGACAGGTGGGAAAAACCTATTCCATCCGAAAACTGGGAACGACCTTTCAAAATTATGTCGAAGTGAATTTTGAAGAAGAGCTTCAAATCCATACATTTTTCGAAGAGTCCTTAAATCCACGGAACATTGTGGAGAAACTGTCAATTTTTTATGGACAGTCTATAAATCCTGGCAACACCTTATTATTTTTTGATGAGATTCAGGCGTGTCCCAATGCGATACGGTCTTTACGATTTTTTCATGAAAAAATGCCTGATTTGCATGTTATTGCTGCTGGTTCACTTTTGGAATTTGCCATTTCTCAAATTCCTTCATTTGGAGTCGGCAGGATACATTCCCTTTTTATGTACCCAATGCGTTTTGAAGAGTATTTAATTGCGGCAAATCTATCAAGGTATGCCGAGCTTGTTAAAAATTCTTCTCCGCAGAAATCTATGGACCCTGTTTTTCACCAGGAAATTTTAGAGCAGTTGAAAATTTTTATGCTTATCGGTGGCATGCCGGAAGTTGTAAATACATATCTGAATACAAAGGATTTTATAGAATGTCAGAAAATTCTGGATAATTTAAGAACGACAATTTTTGATGATTTTAGCAAATATAAAAAAAAATCTCCCTCGTTGCGTTTACAGGTTGTATTTAATTCAATTATTGCTCAAACCGGTAGCAAGTTTAAATATTCTTTTGCCGGTGAAGAAAAAGCCGTTTTGTATGGCGATGCTTTGGATTTGTTAGTGAATGCCGGACTGGCTTTCAAAATTTATCACACATCAGCCCTCGGTTTGCCATTAGGATCGCAAATTAATCCCAAAAAGTTTAAAGTGCTTTTATTTGATACCGGTATTTATCAACAAGTATCAGGAATGAACCTGAGAAAATATTTAACCGACAATTTTACTAACATTATTAACCGGGGAAAATTAACTGAATTATTTGCAGGTTTGGAATTAATAAAAGCCCAATCCCTTTCTTTAAAACCACAACTTTACTATTGGCACCGGGAAGCGAAAAGCAGCAATGCTGAGGTCGATTATCTAATATCGGTTTTTGATCAAATCTATCCGGTCGAAGTAAAAGCCGGTACGAGAGGACAAATGCAGAGTTTGAATATCTTCTTGAACGAGAAGCGTTCTGAATTTGGTATTCGCCTTTCACATGAAAATTTTTCAGAATATCAAAA